>CANGWV010000007.1 GCA_947457875.1 Burkholderiaceae bacterium | reverse complement strand
TTCGAACGCTTTCCAGTTTCCCCTCAACGCCCGGGAAAAATATCATCCTATCGGTTGATATTAAATTGCAGTACTTGGTAGAACAGTTGTACGGTAATTTCCGCGGCGCTTTTGTTGCAATCGAACCCGCTACTGGCGATGTGTTGGCATTTGTTTCTAAACCTAATTTCAACCCAAACGACTTTGTAGAGGGGATTGATGCCGTAACCTGGAAAGAGCTGAATGAATCCAAGAGCAGGCCACTCTACAACCGCCCGCTTAAAGGCCTCTATCCGCCCGCCTCTACTTACAAACCCTTTATGGCATTAGCTGCTCTTGAGCTGGGCATTAGAACCCCTTCGCAGGCGATCGCAGACCCCGGATTCTTTACCTTGGGCACGCATACTTTCCGCGATGATAAGAAGGGTGGGCATGGCATGGTGGATATGGAGAAATCCATTGTGGAGTCGTGCGATACCTATTACTACCTACTGGCGAGGGAAATGGGCGTCAACATGATGCATGATTTTATGGGTCCGCTGGGCTTTGGACAGAAAACGGGCATAGACCTTGAGGGCGAAGCCACTGGTATTTTGCCCTCTACCGAGTGGAAGAAAAAATACTTTAAGAAACCAGAGCAGCAGAAGTGGTTTGAGGGCGAAACGATTTCGCTGGGCATTGGGCAGGGTTACAACTCTTTTACCATTTTGCAAGTGGCGCATGCCTTAGCTAACGTTGTCAATGAAGGCGTAGTGATGAAACCGCATTTAGTGAAGGCGGTAGAGGATCCATTTACGCGTCAACAAAAACTGACCACGCCTAAAGAAAGTTATCGCCTCAACTTTAAGCCCGAAAATATTGAAGTTATCAAGAAATCGATGGTTGCCGTAAACCAAGTTGGCACTTCCGCAAGGTCCTTTAAGGATGCACCGTATACCAACGCAGGAAAAACGGGCACATCCCAAGTCTTTAGCTTGAACGCGAAAGAATATAACCACGCCACTACCCCCGAGTTTTTACGTGACCACGCCCTTTTTGTTGCCTTTGCGCCCGCAGAAAAGCCCACGATTGTGATTGCTTTAATTGTGGAGAATGCTGGCTTTGGTGCGCAGCATGCTGCACCGATTGCGCGTAAAGCACTTGACTATTACATTAATGGCAAATGGCCTAAGGAGATTCCGGAATGGAAAAGGGCGCCATAAAGAAACGCATCTATCAATTTTTTTCTGGGCTTGATCCTCAGCTCGGACTAATTTTTTTAGGTATCGCTATTTTGAGCTCGATTACTTTTCTATCGGCAAGTCAAAATACGCCCGTACAACTCAGCGATCAATTACGAAATCTCATCCTCGCTTTTTTAGTAATGTGGGTGGTTTCCTATATCCCCCCCAAGTGGCTTGAAACCGCAGCCGTATGGGTTTATGTCATTGGAGTTGTATTACTTATTGCGGTTGCTATTTTTGGTCTAATTAAAAAAGGGGCGCGGCGGTGGGTGAATGTGGGCATTGTTATTCAGCCATCTGAGCTGATGAAGATTGCGATGCCGCTAATGTTGGCGTGGTACTTTCAGCGACGCGAAGGCATTCAGAATGGCTGGGATTATTTAGTTGCGGCAGTTATTCTTGCCATCCCCGTGATGCTGATTGCACGTCAACCTGACTTAGGTACGGCTTTACTCGTATTTGCTGCTGGTCTCTACGTTATTATTTTTGCAGGTCTTCCGTGGCGCTGGATTTTGCCGGTGATTGGCGTTCTTGGGGTTGGAGTATTACTGCTGATTATTTTCCGCAGCAGCATTTGCGCTAGCGATGTCACTTGGCCACTACTGCATGGCTATCAAAAAAATCGTGTCTGTACCTTACTTGACCCATCCTCTGATCCCCTAGGCAAAGGATTTCATACGATTCAATCTGCCATTGCAATTGGTTCCGGTGGTTTTTTTGGTAAAGGCTGGGGTCAGGGTACACAATCCCACCTGGAATTTATTCCGGAGAAGCATACGGATTTTGTTTTTGCTGTTTATTCCGAAGAATTCGGATTTCTTGGCAACCTCTTATTGCTCGGCCTGTTCTTTGCTTTAATCAGGCGCGGCCTTGCGATCGCAGCTGGCGCGCCCACCATGTTTACCCGATTATTGGGTGGCGCAATCACCATGATTTTTTTCACCTATGCCTTCGTCAATATTGGCATGGTGAGCGGCATCTTGCCAGTCGTAGGCGTGCCATTGCCGCTCATGACCTATGGTGGCACTGCGCTCGTTACCTTAGGATTTGGTGCCGGTATTTTGATGAGTATTCATCGTCATCGACGATTAGTTCAAAGCTAAATCGTGTCAATAAAAAAGCCCGGATTAACCGGGCTTTTGTTTCAGCTTGCGCGAATTACTTCTTGCGCTTGTTGACTGAGTCTTTGAATGCTTTACCAGCAGAAAACTTCACAGTCTTCGCTGCGGCAATCTTGAGTGGCTCGCCAGTCTTAGGATTGCGGCCCATACGTGCAGCACGCTTGCCGGAGCTAAATGTACCAAAACCGATCAATTGAACGGAGTCGCCCTTGGTAACGGCTTTAATGATGTGCTCAATTGCTGAATTCAATGCGAATTCTGCTTTGGCTTTTGAAATCTCAGCATCGTCAGCAATCGCTGCGATAAGTTCTGCTTTGTTCAAGTGAAGCTCCTTGTTGGTATGTATGTTGGCGCACAACGCGCTGACATGATTTTAAACACAAAAAATAATAAAAATAAAGTTGTTTGAATTATTTCTGCTGCGCATTCGAACTAAGATTGATCTAAAACAAGCAAATCAATCACAAAGTACTCTGTTTCCCCAAAACAGCTGGTTGGCAGGCCGATATGCTGTTCATATTTTAGCGCGACTTTTTTACCTAAATTGGCATTAATTTTTTGCGCCACAGCATCATCACGCACCGAAAAGAAGAATTTCTCGGACATCGTTCCAGGCATCGAGACCATCGCCAGCTCACCCTCCCAGGTCTTGCATAGATAGCCCCTGCTTGAGAATTTCTGCACATAACCGGCACGCTCTCCATCGGCATAGCTCCAATTTAGCATCACCCAGGTATAGGCTGAAATAAGCGTAAGTCCAAGTAATATAAGGCCTATTAGGCTTTTAACAAATCCATTCATTGCTTTTTCTCGATCGCAATTTGCGTTAAATCTGCGCCCCATGGCGGCGTTACATGTATGTGAATGCATACGGCATTACTCAAAATAATGACTGTGCTGTGCCCATCTAGATCTATCATAACGCTGTAAGCCTACAAACATTGCATTCATATTGCGAAGCGGTATTGTGGTGTTTGTGTAACTTTTTATGAGAGTACTTTATGTTCCGTTTTTTATTCGCTTCTCTTGGTCTAATTTTTTATACGCAAAGTGCTGTCGCAACTGGGGAAAACACTTACAAACAAGTATGTGCCGTGTGCCATCAAAATGGCATTGCTGGCGCACCAAAGGTGGGTGATAAAGCTAAATGGGCTCCTTTAATTAAAGAAGGCCAAGTCCAGTTAACTGCCCATGGCTATGTTGGCGTTCGGGGGATGCCGGCAAAAGGCGGCAAAGCCGATTTGAGTGTTGCTGATTTTGCTGCTTCACTTGTTTTTATGGTGAATCAGTCTGGTGGCAACTGGCAGAATCCAGACGCCAAAACACTCGAGCGTATTAACGCAGAAATTACTAAGCGAGAAAGCGCCAAGAAAAAATAAGGGTGATTTACTTTTATCACAGCGCCCTTATTTAAACTCGGCCTCCATCAGTCGCCGAATGCGTATCGCAGATTGAGTGGCATCGTAATCCACATCATTCCAGGTCACAATCTGTCCAGCTTGAATGCTGTTTCGTAAAGTCAGGCGATGCGCCAAGCCAATCGGCAATGCACTAATGCGCAGCGATTCGGCAGCCGGCATTAACTTTCCATAGACGGTAAAGCCGCCTTCGCCATCCAGCACTTCGCCCACCTTTAAATCGCGCTTAGCGCAAGCAAGAACATCGCCAACAAAGGCGCCGGTCGCGCCCGTTGCCTCCTTGCGCAAGGCTACACTCGCTACCGAGATTCCCAATTCAAGACCAATCAAGTGATACGGCTTATACATGGCGGCATACCACCCGGAAGCATCGGTCTTTAAACCGTATTGCAGAAAACAATCTCTGACGTAGTTGCTTGGCGCATGGAATACCGCATACACTCCCCAGCGCAAATCTCGGAAGACTGGGCGACCATCTCGCTCGACCGACGACACTACCTCAACCATGCCCTTGCGTGGTAATAGTCCGCCATCCTGAATAGGCTTTAGGAGGGCTGGTAAGTCATCAACGCCGCATGCCGGAAAACCTAAGCCGTGCTCAGGGACCTGTAAATCACAGGCATTAGCAACCGCGGCCATTTCCAGTGCGGACTTGGTGCCATCCAAAAACGAATTGAACATTTGCGCATTAAAATCACCGCCCGCGACTTGTTCGTCACTAAAGCCGTAGTGCCCCCATACGGTTTCGGGGGTCGACGCATGGTAAGCCGGAAGGTATTTTGTGCCCTTACCAGCACACACTACTTCGAGGCCAATTGTTCGGGCCCAATCGACCATTTCTGCAATTAAAGCCGGTTGATCTCCTGAAGCCATCGAATAGATAACGCCAGCTTCAGCTGCTCGCCTTGCCAAATAAGGGCCTGCCAATACATCGGCTTCGACATTGACCATGATGATGTGCTTACCATTCTGAATGCAGTTCAGGGCATGCTCTATTCCCGCGGCAGGCACACCCGTTGCCTCAATCACCAGATCAATAGAGCTGTCATCAATCAATGTGCTTGCATCGTTGGTAATGAAGGTAGTGCCTTTGCGCAGCGCTTCGGCAACCGAGGCCGCTTTAAACTGATCATCCTGCCAGCCTACGCGCCGCAAAGCAGCCTGCGCACGATCCGGCGACAGATCGGCAATCCCGACCAAATGAATCCCCGGTGTACGCGGTATTTGGGATAAATACATGGATCCAAATTTGCCGGCACCAATCAATGCGATCCGAATTGGCTGGGACGCATGGGCCCTTTGTTGTAATTTTTTATATAAAGACATAAAAACTCCGACTGAGATCGCTATTTATGCTGCACGAAAGCGATTGGCTCACTTAAAATGGGTAATGGTTTATTTTGCCTTGTTTTAAACGGCACTCCCTTTTTATTGAAAGTAAACGTTGCTGTTATGGAAATTCGCCACGCTGTTCTGTTGATCTTTGTGAGTTCTGCACTCTATGTGTATTTTAGGGGCCGCGTGCGATTTGGCTTCATGCGCTCACTCACAGACTATGTTGTTCTGTTGGCGCCAGTCAATTCCCTGCTCTATCTTTTTTCTAAAGTGAAGGCAGGGGCATACATTCCTGTGACGCAGTTCCCTGAGTTAAAAAAATTGCAAGACAACTGGGAAGTGATTCGTGCTGAGGCACTAGCCTTAAATGAGGGCGGCTCCATTGCAGCCGCAACTGGTTACAACGATATTGGCTTTAACTCCTTTTTTCGAACCGGCTGGAAACGCTTTCATCTGTACTGGTATGGCAAAGATTTAGCTTCCGCAGAAGCTGCCTGCCCAAAAACCGTGGCTTTGCTCAAATCCATTCCGTCTGTGAAAGCAGCAATGTTTGCATCACTGCCACCAGGAGCAACTTTAGTGCGGCATCGTGATCCTTACGCCGGCTCACTGCGCTACCACCTGGGATTAGTAACCCCGAATAGTCCCGACTGTTTTATTGATGTTGATGGTGAACGCTACTATTGGAAAGACGGTGAGGCCGTGATGTTTGACGAGACCTACATTCACTACGCTGCCAATAAAACCGATCACCAGCGCATCGTCCTATTTTGCGATATCGAACGTCCCGTGTACACCAAGGTAGTGCAGGCATTTAATCGTTGGTTTGGAAAGCACGTGATGAGTGCCGCCGCATCGAAAAACGTCGACTCTGAGCAAGTCGGCTTTGTTAATGTTCTATTTGCCTATGTTTACCAGTTACGCAGCAAGGCAAAGCAACTTAAAGCAAAGCAGCGCAGCGTTTACTACATCGGTAAATGGGTATTGATTCTGGGCATTCTTTGGCTACTCTTTTGGTAAATGCCTAGGGCTTGAGACTTTCCAGTACGTGCTCCTTCGAAATGGGCGCCCATAACTCGATGCGCTTTACTTTGCTGGCTTGACCAGAGATAAGGTGAATCTGCCTCTGCGGGATACGCAGCTGCTTTGATAACCACTGCAGCAGGGCTTCATTTGCGCGGTTATCCATTGCAGGCTGTTGCAGCGATACCTTTAAATGACCATCGTGCGTGCCCACAATTTTGATTACCTTGGCGCCAGGCTGACAATAGATACTCAGCTCTATTCCGACTTCCGTTTGTTTTAACCAGTGTGGTGTCATCAATCTACTTTAAAATCAAATCATGACTATACCCAATTCGGCAAACGTGTTGGAACACCTTTTTGTAAAGAATCGGGAGTGGGCTAGCTCTATGGTTCAGGAAGATCCGGATTTTTTTACCCGTCTCGTGTCACAACAGGCTCCTGAGTTTTTATGGATCGGCTGCGCTGACAGCCGCGTACCTGCCAATGCCATCGTTGGCCTGTTGCCCGGAGAACTCTTTGTTCATCGCAATATCGCTAATGTGGTGGTCCACACTGACCTGAACTGCCTTTCCGTTTTGCAATTTGCGATTGATCTTTTAAAAGTAAAACACGTGATTGTCTGTGGCCATTATGGCTGCTCTGGCGTGCACGCTGCGCTGGGCGACAAACGTGTTGGCCTGGCTGATAATTGGCTCAGGCATGTGAAAGACGTCCATCAAAAACACGAGCGCTACTTGGGCGAGGTCTTGCCTAAACACGAACGCCAAGAGCGCCTCTGCGAACTCAATGTAATCGAACAAGTTACTAATGTATGTGAAACTACTATCGTCCAAGATGCTTGGTCACGTGGCCAAGACCTGACTATTCATGGCTGGGTATACCGGCTAGAAGATGGCGGCCTCCATGATCTTGGTATGACCGTTGGGCCAGCCGATGATGTTAAATCGCTCACTGGCCAAAGCCTTCTTCGGTATAACAAAGCCAATCTTGATTAAAGCGGCGCTTAATTATGTGAGCGTAGGCTTTTTGGCGCTTCTATCGGTTCTACCATACCGCTTGGTAGTGCTATTTGGATATGGACTCGGCGCTGTTGCAGCGCGCATCCCCGGGAAACGCAACCGGGTTGTTAAAACCAATTTACGACTATGCTTTCCGCAGCTAAGCAATTCCGAAATCGATGTCATCGCGTACGACCACTGGAAACTATTGGGCCGCAGCATTGCAGAGCGCGGGATTATTTGGCTGGGCAGTGCGCAGGCCGTATCCAAGATGATTGAGGTTCGCTCAGCCGTCGACTTGCGCGATCAAAAGCCCCGCATTCTAGTCAATATGCACTTTACGGGAATCGAAGGCAGTATTGTGATTAGCGCACTTGCGGCCGAGCGTGGCTGGCCTCGAACATCCGGACTCTTTCAGCGCATGAAGAATTCTTTTTTCAATGAGCGGATCATTCGCTGGCGAAATCGCTTTGGTGGAAACGCGATTGATCGTCAAGGCAACCTGTTGCCACTGATTCGTGAAATTCGCAAAGGCAATCTCATCATCATTGCGCCCGATTTAGATCTTGGCCTTAGGGATTCAGTATTTGTGCCTTTTTTTGGTATTCCAACCAATACCATTACGGCCGTGTCTCGCCTCGCCTTGATTGCTCAAGCAGAGGTGTGCATGATGGTTACTACTTTGCTACCAGACCGTTCGCGCTATTGCTGTGTGATCAGCAAACCCATTGATGGCTTTCCAGGCGATGATGTTATTGCTGATGCGGCGCGGCTAAATGCAATTTATGAAGCTGAAGTCCGCCAGCATATTGCAGAGTACTACTGGGTGCATAAGCGCTTTAAGAATCGCCCAGATGGGCAAGCCAGTCCCTACTGAGTTGGCCGGTAAGCAATCTAGATCTAGGTTCCATGCCGGCGATTGACCAAACAAATACCCAGCACAATTGAAACAAAAGCAGCGATCAGGGTACTGTTGATTGGGTCGCCTGCGAGAAAAAATCCGAAGAGCAATCCAAACATCGGCGTGAGAAAACTAAATGCAGATACCTTGCTTGCAAGGTAGTGGCGCAAAAGCCAAAACCAAAATAAATAACTGGCGGCTGCAATAATCACGGACTGAAGAAATAAAGAGGCCATTGCATTGATCGATAGCGTTTCTGGTAAAGGGACTTCAGCCAAAAAGCAAAGACCAATTAAGGCAATAGACGAGAAAAACAATTGGAAGAACAGAGTGCGCTCTGGCTGAATTTGGCCAAGGGTAGTGGTGCGCACCACAATGGTAGTAAATGCCCATGCCGCAGCGGCGCCAATGACGGCAATATCGCCCAGCAAAAAGTGGGTCGCTCCACTCGAAAATCCATCCTGAAAAGCGAAGGCCAGGCCGCCAAAGGCAATGAGTAATCCGCTTGACTGCGTCCAGTTTAGGCGCTCTGCCGGAATAAAGATGGGCAATACCAAGGCCACAATAAACGGGGCTAAGTATAAAAAGGTGATGGCGCGCGATGTATTGGTGTACTCGAGCGCCGAATACAGCAATACAAACTCAGCAAAAAAGAGGAGGCCAGCAATCAGGCCTGGTATGAATGTGCGATCCGGCTGAAACGGTCTAATGCCTTTAAATGCCATCCAAGCCCATACGCATGCACTGGCAATAATTGAACGAATGGTTAATTGCATCAGTAGCGGCACTTCATCTGTAATCGCCTGAATGGCGATCTGTTGATAGCCCCAAATCAAGCAACACCCCGTTATCAGGATAATTGCTTGTAAATCCAAGCTCGACTTCCGATCGCCCGGCAGTTTTATTGGGTCTGCCTCCGGTTTGGACTGTTTTTTGGGCGCATTCATTCTGAATTCAGTTTAGCAAGGTGCTGTGTAATTCATAATAGCGTGATGGAACAATTTCGCGTCTCTAAACTGCTTTCTGAGCTTGGCCTGTGCTCGCGGCGCGAGGCTGACTCTTACATTGAGCAAGGCCTTGTTACGGTGGATGGCAAGGTTGTTTCTGAACTCGGCTCACGCGCATACCGCAGTCAAAAAATTGAATTGCGCTTAGACGCCCAGAAACAGCAGGCTGCCCGCGTCACCGTCATCCTCAATAAGCCCGTTGGCTATATCTCCCATCGGGATGATGATCAAGAGTACCAGCCAGCAGCATCGCTGATTACCCCAGAAAACTTTTTTTCGGGCGATTCGAAACATACTGGTCGCTTTAATACCAAAGGTCTAGCGCCGGCAGGTAGGCTAGATATTGATTCCAGCGGCATGCTGGTCTTAACGCAAGATGGGCGCATAGCCAAACTGTTGATTGGTGAAAATAGCCCCATTGAAAAAGAATACTTAGTGCGGGTGGAGGGCAAGCTATCGTTTGATGACCTTGATTTGCTCCGGCACGGACTGATCCTCGATGATCAAGAACTCAAGCCTGCTAAGGTCAGTTGGCAGAATGAAGATCAATTACGCTTCGTATTGCGTGAAGGCCGTAAACGCCAGATCCGTAGAATGTGTGAGCTCGTTGGCCTTCGGGTCTTAGGTTTAAAACGGGTGCGCATGGGCCGGATTTCCTTAGGCCCGCTGCCTGTTGGTCAATGGCGGTTTTTGCGGCCAGAAGAGCGCTTCTAACCGAGCCCGCAAACCCTGCCGCTTATAATTGCGTCAGAACGTAGACCATAAGTAGAACAACCATCGATCCACAGCAGTCCCAATCCCCAGGCCAAGAAGTCCTTCGTCGCCGCAGCTTTGCCATCATCTCCCACCCAGATGCCGGTAAAACGACGCTGACCGAAAAGCTATTGCTGTACGCTGGGGCAATCCAAATTGCGGGCAGCGTCAAGGCCCGCAAGGCGAGTCGCCACGCGACATCGGACTGGATGGAAATAGAAAAGCAGCGCGGCATCTCCGTTGCCAGCTCAGTGATGCAAATGGAATACCGCGACTGCATCATTAATTTGTTAGATACGCCTGGCCACCAAGACTTTTCCGAAGATACCTACCGCGTGCTCACTGCAGTGGACTCCGCACTCATGGTGATTGATGCTGCCAACGGCGTGGAATCACAAACTTTGCGCCTCTTAGAAGTATGCCGCGCCCGCAATACACCGCTGATTACCTTCATTAACAAGATGGATCGCGAAGTCAAGCGACCCCTTGAGCTAATGGATGAAATTGAAAATGCCCTTGGCATGGAAGTGGTGCCATTTACTTGGCCAGTGGGCATGGGTAAATCCTTTGCTGGCGTGATTGATATTGCCAAGTCAAAGATGCGCCTCTTTAAAGCTGGAGAGGATCGCGTCTCCGATAGCTCTGACACGTTAATTGATATACATGATCCAGCCCTGCAAGAACGGCTTGGTTCTGATCTGAAAGAAGCGCTGGCCGAGGTTGATTTGATTCGAAACGCCATGCCTGAATTTAATCTAGAGGCATTTTTAGCCGGCAAGCAATCTCCTGTGTTCTTTGGCTCCGCGATTAACAACTTTGGCGTACGTGAAATTCTCAACACCTTGGTTGAGCTTGCTCCGCCCCCTGGCTCTCGAAAGGCGATTCAGCGCGAAGTAGTGCCATCTGAGAGTAAGTTTTCAGCGGTGGTTTTTAAGATTCAAGCCAATATGGATCCGGCACACCGGGATCGCGTTGCATTCCTGCGAATTTGTTCTGGGCACTTTCAGCGCGGCATGCGTCTGAAGATTTGCCGTAACGGCAAAGAAGTGCGAACCAACAATGCCTTATCTTTTTTATCGCAGCGGCGCGACATTCTGGATGAGGCATTTCCTGGCGACATCATTGGCTTGCCGAATCATGGCTTGCTTCGCTTAGGCGATACGCTGACCGAGGGTGAGCAACTTCAATTTACAGGTCTGCCTTTTTTTGCGCCGGAGATTTTCAAATTAGTGGAGTCGGCTGATCCGTTGCGCTCCAAGCAATTGCGTACGGGCCTCATGCAGCTCGGTGAAGAAGGTGCCATTCAGGTCTTTAGGCCCATGGCCGGTGGCATCATGCTATTGGGCGCATTTGGTCAACTGCAGTTTGAAGTTGTCGCACATCGCCTCAAGAGCGAATATGGCGCCGAAGTACGGCTACTGCCATCCCGTTACAGCCTAGCGCGATGGGTTAGCTCGGCTGACCCCACTGCCCTGAAAAAATTTACCCAAGAAAATATTCACCGCATGGCTGAAGACGTTGTTGGTGCTGCAGTATTTTTAGCAACCCATAAATCAGAACTCGATGTCGCGCAGCAGCGCTGGGAAAGCATCGAATTTCATGCTCTGCGTGAGCATGCTGGCCTGATTTATCAATCAGAGCTCGCCGGCTAGCTAGGGCCTGCAGTCAAAGACGGTGACCACACCGCCATCCGTTTCTCGGTAAATCGCCTTTTTGCCGTACTGCATGCAGTAAGCTTGTGCCTTATTTTGCAAGTCCGCGCGCGACTCATTGGTCGAGTTTAAAAACGTCACCTTATTGGAGTCCGACGCATCGGTATAGATGGTTGCGCATGCCGATAATTGAAAGCCTATCAGCAGCGCTATTCCAAGCTTAAATAACCCCCGCACCGTGCTCATGCCAATCAGTTTGATTCGCACAGGATGCGGTACTCGCACCTTATGCGAGCGCTTCTTTTTCAGCAGAGATTTCTTTACGGCGCTCTTTGCATGCGGTGGCAATATCTTGCAACGCTTTACGCGCTCGAGCAGCAGATGCCTTAACTCCCTTTACTTTGAACTTTTCATTTTCAGCCAGATAGGTTTCATACGCAGCGATGATGGTTTCGTGTGATGACATGATCTTCCTTTGCTTTACGTTGTTCTGATCTAAATTGGGGTAATGCACTGCTAATGCTTCCTTAATACTACAAATATTTATAGCAGATTTCAGAAAATATACATTTTTTTAGCAAAAAATTGCTGTTATTCTGAATTGAATCACTATTTTGTGCCCTAATTGGGGGGTTAATTGGACGAAATTACTTCCTCCCTTGCGCCATTGAATCTTTATAAGGGTTACCTATGGCCGCAGGTCAAAATCAGCGCAATCGCAAGAACGATCCCATGCTCACCAAAACAGGCAAAGCACGCCTGGGACCACTCAATGTGGCTCAACTGACAAAGTTAATGGAAACGGTAACCAAGCCGAAAATCAAAGACAAAGTACGGCGCGAGCTAAGCAAGCGTGGTCCAGCAGTTGCGCCAGCAGTTTCGCTTGCATAATCCAGGCTTTTAAGGCTTAGTCAGCACAGCAGGCTCTTCACCCGGAAATAAAAAAGCCGCCAATACCATGGCGGCTTTTTCACATAAACATGAAAGCTATTTAGCGCAGCAACTCTTGGGCTGCTAAAACGCCGCTGCCTTTCAACGGAATGCCAAACGCGGTCATGCCCATTTCGCAGCCACTCAATGCCGCCAAGAGGCTGAGTTCGTTGCAATCGCCCAAGTGACCAATTCGGAATGCGCGGCCTTTTAACTTGCCAAGGCCGGTACCCAAGGATAAGTTATAGCGCTCCTGAATGAGCTTACGCAATGCATCCGCATCAAAGCCCTCGGGCAGCATTACACCAGTCAAGACCGGCGAATAAACCTCTGGCTCTTGGCACAGAATTTCGAGGCCCCATGCAGTCACTGCAGCTCGGCAGGCTTTAGCCAAGCGCTGGTGACGGGCAAATACCGCATCCATACCTTCTGACTCAATCATCGCAATGGCTTCATGCAAGCCATACAGCAAGTTGGTTGATGGCGTAGTTGGCCAGTATCCGGTTTTATTCGATACCAGAATCTCATCCCAGGCCCAAAATGCTTTTGGTAGCGTTGCTGTTTTATTGGCCTCTAGGGCTTTAGGCGACAAGGCATTAAAGCCTAAGCCGGGCGGCAACATTAAGCCTTTTTGGGAGCCACTCACCGTCACGTCGACGCCCCAGGCATCGTGGCAATAGTCTGCTGACGCCAAACCAGAAATGGTATCTACCATCAACAATGCAGGATGCTTGGCTTCGTCCATTGCTTTGCGGACGGCAGCAATATTCGAAGTAACGCCAGTGGAGGTTTCGTTGTGCACCACACACACCGCTTTAATTTTGTGCTCAGTGTCTTTTTTAAGGCGCTCTTCAATTAGCTTCGCATCGACGCCCCTGCGCCAGCCCTCAAGCCCAGGCTTACCCAAGAACTCAGCATGAATGCCAAGCTTGTCGGCCATGTTTTTCCACAGGGTTGCAAACTGACCGGTTTCATACATCAACACGTGGTCACCGGCCGAGAGGGTGTTTACTAAAGCGGCTTCCCATGCGCCCGTTCCCGATGAGGAATAAATAATCACGGGGTGCTTGGTTTTAAAAATACGCTTAATGTCCTCGAGCAGCTTTAGTCCAAGCCGGCCGAACTCGGGGCCGCGGTGATCGATGGTTTGATAGCTGATTGCGCGCAGAACCCGAGAAGGGACGGGACTTGGCCCAGGAATATGTAAAAAATGGCGTCCTGAGGCGTGTGCATCTAATTTCAACATGGTGTGTGTCTCACTCTTTATAGATTTAGCCCATGATTATCCAATAAAAATGGCAAATCTACCTTGGATTAATGCCCCTTAAAAATAGCCACTTACACCGGCGGTGTTGGCTCAGGGGCCTTGATAAGCATGCGTTTACCAACCATGACGGTTGAAACAACCAGGGCGGCAAATACTAAATTAAGCAAGGTCAAGGGCTCGCCCAATAGGGCGCTGGATGCAAGCAGGGTGCAAAAGGGCTGAAGAAGCTGTACTTGGCTGACGCGCGCTATGCCGCCAATACGCAAGCCCTCATACCAAAAAAAGAAGCCTACAAACATGGAAAAAATGCCCAAATAGGCAAAGCTGAGCCAAATATCAAGGCCTGCATTTATGTAGTCTGCCTGGTAGCTCAGGGCACTGAACAGCAGGCTGATGGGTAGTGAAAAGACCAATGCCCATGAGATGACGATTTTCGGCTTCATAATGGCGGACAACTTGGCACCCTCGACATAACCGACAGCAGCACACACACAGGCTGCGATCAGCAAGCCATCGAAAAAAGAAAACTGTCCAGCACCTTGCATCAGAGCGTAGAGCAAAACTAATCCTGTGCCAACGAGTGAGCTCAGCCAAAACCCAAGGGATGGCCGCTCTTTAAAGCGCACGGCGCCCAGCACGGTAGTTACCAAGGGCAAGATGCCCAAGATCACTGCACCATTGGACGAAGGCCCTTGCGTCATGGCGATCGTAATAAACAACGGAAATCCAAATACTGCACCGAGCGCAATCCAAGCAAATCCTGGCAGGGTAGCGCGGCCAGGCAAGGGGGCTCGAATGATGAGAAGGTATGCCAAGGCAACCAATCCCGCCAAGGCCGCCCTACCAAACACGATGAAATACGGGTCAAGCACTTGAACTGCTATTTTGCTTACCGGTAAGGTCAAGCTAAAGATGGCTATGCCACCAAACCCGATCAACATCCCCTTGGTATCACTCTTCACTGGATTCCCTTGTGTGTATTCAGTACTATACCTATTCAACTTCCATTCAGATCAATACTAGGACCGGAGCAACTCAATGGCTGTGCACGTACTTGGCTTAATCGAACTAAAGGACGCATCGGCGTTTGAGGAATACCGAGCGCAGGTTGGCGCCACCGTGGAACAGTATGGAGGGCGTGTTATGCAGCGCGGCGTACGTGGCGACGTTTTTTGGAATGAACTTGAATGCAAGCCATTCTCTGCCTACGTACAACTTGAATTTCCTGCTGCAATTGATGCCCAGCGCTGGGCTGCCAGCCCCGAATACCTAGCCTTGGTGCCAATTCGCAATCAGGCCATGCAATTAACCTTATTTGGTCTGCTGCCTAGCGCCTAATCCCCGAGGGTAACTACGCTTTGCTCGTACCAGAATTCAAGGCTAGACTAAAGCCCATACAATGCTGTCATTCAGAGTCGAATTAACAAGGATTATTCATGCCCGTTATTACCAATATTGAAGACTTGCGCGTACTGCACAAAAAACGCACGCCGAAGATGTTTTATGACTATGCGGATTCGGGCTCGTGGACTGAATCAACCTACCGCGCCAACGAATCGGATTTTCAGAAAATCAAATTGCGCCAGCGCGTTGCTGTCAACATGGTGAACCGCAACACCAAAACAACCATGATTGGTGAAGAAGTGGCCATGCCGGTTGCCTTGGCTCCAACTGGGCTAACTGGTATGCAATGTGCCGACGGCGAAATTTTGGCAGCCAAAGCAGCTGAAAAGTTTGGCGTGCCCTTCTGTCTATCGACCATGAGCATTTGCTCGATTGAAGATGTTGCAGAGCACACCACAAAACCATTTTGGTTTCAGCTGTACGTCATGAAAGACCGCGCCTTCATTGAGCGTTTAATTGAGCGTGCGCGTGTCGCTAAATGTTCTGCCCTTATGCTTACTTTGGATCTACAAATTTTGGGTCAGCGCCATAAAGATCTAAAAAATGGCTTGAGCGCGCCCCCTAAGCTAACCATCCCCAACATTATTAACATGATGACTAAGCCCCGCTGGTGCTTAGGCATGGCGATGACACAGCGCAGAACCTTTCGTAACATTGTGGGTCACGCTACTGGCGTGGGTAATATGTCATCCCTATCTTCATGGACTGCCGAGCAGTTTGATCCGGGCCTGAATTGGGGCGATGTTGAATGGATCAAAAAACGCTGGGGCGGAAAACTAATCATCAAGGGAATATTGGATGAGAGTGACGCTCGCCTGGCAGCAGACTCCGGCGCCGATGCATTGATCGTTTCAAACCATGGCGGCCGTCAACTGGACGGTGCTGTGTCGAGCATTCATGCCTTGCCCGGCATTGTCAATGCAGTAGGTAAGGATATCGAGGTCTGGATGGACGGCGGCATTCGTTCTGGTCAGGATGTATTAAAAGCCTGGGCGTTAGGCGCTCGTGGCACCCTGATTGGACGTCCATTCTTATATGGTCTAGGCGCCATGGGTGAGGCGGGCGTAACGAAGTGCCTGGAGATTATTCACAAAGAGCTCGATATCACGATGGCCTTTACAGGTCACCGTGATATTCAAAACGTGACGAAGGATATTTTGTATCCCGGTACTTACTAGCCTGCTGCTTTAGCGTATTCTGCAAATACTTCGCGCGCGATCCGAAACGAATCGACCACAGCGGGCGCGCCGCAATAGGCACCGCAGTGCAAAAAGACTTCGCGAAGCTCTTCCTTGGTTACGCCATTATTGAGGGCGCCGCGAATGTGTAACTTCAATTCATGTGGTCGGTTCATGGCAATTATGGCGGACACCGTAATTAAGCTGCGCTGCTTGAGCGTTAGGCCTTCTCGCACCCACACCGTGCCCCAGGCATTTTCAGTCACAAAATCCTGCAGCGGCATCGAAAAATCATCTGCTTTCTGCATGGCTTGGTCGACATAGGCATCGCCCAATACCTTGCGGCGCAATACCATTCCTTTTTCAAATCGATCACTCTTTGACATCTTTTTACCTTTTTTTGTTTATTTAACGTATTTACTGCTGCTGCGGGTGCTTCAATCAAATCAGCCGTAGAATGAATGTACATCATGTGCCGCATGACCTCAAAAGGATCTATTCATGAAGCGCAGAACATTCCTTACACTCCTCGTAACGACACCACTTATTAGCACTTTGCTTGCCTGTAGTGGCGGACCCAAAATTATGTCTACGACTGCGATGCCTGAGTCAGGTTTTTTACCCAACTATCGCCTGTTGCAGCCCGTTACGAATACTCCCGATGGAACGCGCATTTGGCGCTATCGCAAAGCAGGCGTGAATCCCAATACCTACACTGCCGTTATTTTGGATCCCATTTACCTGAATCAATCGCAATTCACGAGCGCAATCACTCCTCAAGTGGTTGCGCAAGCAAAACGCGCCCTAGAAATGTCGATGCGTGAAGCTGTTGAAGGTCGGCGCGGCATGCGTATCGTTACAAAGCCCGGTCCTGGGGTGGCGCGCATATCGGTCGGCATTACGGGCGCTGAGGTTTCTGCAGATGGACTAAAGCCATGGAACTTTACGCCCATTGGTCTGGCAGCAAATGCGGCGGCTTACGCTTCTGGCGTTAACTCCAAAACACCTGCGCTAGTCATTGAGAGCAAAATTACCGATAGTCAGTCCAATGACTTTATCGGTGGTGGCGTGATTTCCTTAGAGGGCGAAACCTTCAGAACCGGCTCGGGCTCCATTGCCTCATTTGAGGAAATGGCCAAGCGCGCAGTTCAGTTAGCCATGGAAGTCTCCGCCAACCCAACACCAACCGCAATGAAATAAGCATCTATAAAAAGAAAAGGCCATCCCGAGGAATGGCCAAAGAATGCTTATGGAGGGTAAAAATGAATAAATCGACTACATTCAAATATTAATACACCGAAGCCAGTCGCTTTCTTGAAGCGGCACCAATTAGGTGCGCGTTAATTACTTACGAACGTGGGCGTGACGAGCGGCATCTTGTGACATGCCTTCGCCTTTTTTGCCCTCAAGCACTTCTTTTTCTGCTGTAATTTCTTTACGGCGCTCTTTGCATGACCCAGCAATTTCCTGAAGTGCTTTGCGTGCGCGTGCAGCAGATGCTTTTATGCCTTTTTCCTGAAACTTGGTGTTCTCTTCTTTATAGGCCTCAAACGCAGCAATGAGTTTTTCGTGGTGGGTCATATCAGTCCTTTAGTTAATGGATTAATAACTATACCAAGCCAAAGGGCCTTAGTATGAAAACGCGTTATCGCAACAGTTGCGCTACATATGAGTACAGCGGTATGCCGATAATGATATTGAAGGGAAAAGTGATGCCCAGGGACATACCCATGTAAAGGGCTGGATTGACTTCAGGCAAGGCATGGCGTAATACGGCCGGCACTGCAATATACGACGCACTCGCGGCAAGCACCATTAATAAGATCGTATCTCCCAATGGCAATTCCAATAGAGTGCAAAGAACCAAAGCAATACCCGCGTGCACTAAAGGCGCAACCAGCGCATAAATCAATACGATTAGGGGCTTGCCTTTAATGCCGCTGAAATTTTTTGCTGCCATCAGCCCCATATCTAATAAGAAGAATGCCAACATTCCCTTGAATAAATCAATTGAGAATGGCGCCATGATGCGCTGACCATCTTCCCCGCTGAGCATGCCAACAGCCATTGATCCGAGTAACAAAAGTTGCGCACCGTCAGTAAATGATTCATGTAATACCTTCGACAAACCAATGGACTGAGCTTTGCTTGTACTACTCACACGGGCTTTATTAGCCAATACAATGGCCAAAATAATTGCGGGCGACTCCATCAGAGCCATAGCCGCAGCCATATGACCGCCATAGGGAATCTCTTGATTGCTCAAAAACTGGGTTGCCGTAATAAAGGTAACTGCGCTTACCGAACCATAGGTTGCTGCGATGGCGGCAGAGTCATAGTTATTTAGCCGGGTTCGCAGAACCGCATAGGCAATGACTGGAATAATGATGGCCAGAAAGATAGCGAGGCCCAGCGCTAAACCAATCTCTTGAGTGAAGCCCGACTTCTGCAGTGCAAATCCGCCCTTTAGCCCTAAGGCCATTAACAAATACAGCGACAGAAAACGTGCAATCGGTTGCGGAATCTCTAAATTGGACTTAATCAGACCAGCAAAAGCTCCAAACACAAAAAAGAGAATGGCGGGATCAAGAAAGTTATTCACAATCATATGATAACGGGTTGCCATGGGGTCTAGCCGTCTTATAATTTCTGGGATCTTGTGGGCTCATTATTCTGCCCGCACACGCCCGTAACCTCTAAGACTTGCCCGCTAAACACCACACCGATGCTACGCCCCATTCAAAGCCGTCTGATTTGCCTTATTGTGTTTTGGTGCGCACTAATGTCGGGCGCGCACGCACAAGGCGCAGATGCCCTCAATTCCTTTTTAAAGAAACGGGCAGATGCGTTTATGGTGATTACTGGCTATTCTTTAACGCCTGATGTCACCACTGGATCTTTATCCATTACTGACCGCAGCGGGAACAATCCCAACTTACAAATGATTTCCTTGGGTGGCGGAGATCGCCTAAGTAGAAATGTGCCACTTTATCTTGAAGGCACTCTCGCGGTTAATCGATATAACCCGAGTTTTATCGGGACCGTCGGCAATACAAGCATTAATGTCCCTGTGCACTGGAATAGCATCACCGGCACTGGTGGTGTGGGCTGGGATTTTCCACTCACAAACGAACTGCGCATCAGGCCGATTGCTAACGTCATGCTAGGCCATCTAGAAAGCGATCTCTCGATTGCGTCTCGGATCATTGAAAATCAAACGGGTGCTGATCTGCAGTTTTTACAGAAAGGGCGCATGAACACCTATGGCCTGGGCGGGTCGCTGATGCTGGACTACGAGAATTACAAGCCAGAGCGTGAAATTGATATTGAATTACGCTATACCAATATTGAAATAAATACCTTTGATACCTCGAAGGCAGTTCAGGGCTCCGCGAACTCCCAAAGTCTGAGCTTGTGGGCGCGCAATCGAGTGCCTACACCGCTTACCTTTTTTACAATGCCTATTCGAGCTGTCATGGAACTGGCACACACCGAATTTTTAGGGGATCTGCGCGGCGCGCTCGGCTTTAATTCACTGTCGTCGGTAGGTACTGGTATCGAGTTTGACCGCAGCCAATCGGAGCCTCTATTTAGTCGAGTGCGAATTGTGTTTCGTTATCAATTTGGGCAAAACGTACGCGGCACTTCGATTGGCTTAGCCGCCAGCTTCTAGCTTAACCAAGCCTTCCAAACTGGCCACTATTAAAATCATCCATTGCTTTGACGATTTCTGCCTTTGTATTCATAACAAAAGGGCCATAGCCCACGATTGGCTCCGCAATTGGCTCTCCACTCAAAAAGAGGGCATGTGTATCTTGACTGGCGCGTACTTCAATGCCAGTGCCCAGCCGACTAAAGACGATCAGACTGGCATCTCCTGCGACCCCTTTATCAGTCTCGACTTGACCCTGCAGTATGGCCAACGCAGCACTCCAATGATTGGGTGCGGGCAATGAAATCACCGCCCCTTTTTTAATCCGCAGGTCCCAAACCTGCATGGCTGTATGGGTTTTCGCTGGCCCGGAAAATCCGGCATGGCCCCCTGCAATCAGGCGGACCGCGCCCTGATCATCTTCTAAATAGATTGTCGGGATGGTTTGATTTTCGATTGCTTGGTAGCCCGGTGGCGCCATCTTTTGTTTTGCTGGCAAGTTAACCCAGAGCTGCGCCATGCTGAGCATGCCGCCTTGCTGCGTGAATTGCTTTGAATGCATTTCTTCGTGCAAAATTCCAGCTCCAGCCGTCATCCACTGAACATCACCCGGACCAATCGTGCCGCTGTTGCCTGCCGAGTCTTTATGCTCAAGCTCCCCCTCAAAGGCAATCGTGACTGTCTCAAATCCACGGTGCGGATGCGGGCCAACACCTTTGGCTGTTGTACTGGGAAGAAATGCCGTTGGACTTGCATAATCCAGCATTAAAAATGGACTGAGATCTTCGCCCATCGACTGATATGAAAACAAGGTCCGCACGAGGAATCCATCCCCGACCCAATGCGCCTGATTATTGCTGTGTATTCTGATTACGCTTTTCATTGGCTAGTGTGCTTGTTGGAGTTTTTGCACTACCTCATTACTCAAGCGATTCGCCAACTCTTCCTCTGCAGTAAATGACTTGCCCCAGCCCTCTTTTTCATAAATCGCAATAGATTCACCATCTTGTGCGCGAATGAATATAGCAATATTCGGATTGAGCGCCCTTGCTGTCTCGACCATCTTGCCGATATTCATTGCATCTTTGGTTGCGATCACTAGAATTGCTGCTTGCGCAATATGCGCCTGAATCAGAACAAACGGATCGGCTGCGTCGCCCACTACAGCGGGAACGTCTTGTGTGCGCAATTCTTGTACTACTGCGCGGTCTATCTCAGCCACAACGCAAGCAATGTTTTTCTCCCGCAGTTTTTGAAAAACGCTTTTTCCAACTCGGCCATGACCCACAATCACAACCTGCCCACTCAAGAGGGATTGATTGACGGTGGTCGGCAACAATGCGAGTGGATCAATGCGGCTATCTAATTTACGCGCTAAGACCGAACGCTTGCGCGCCCACTCGATTGCAGGGGTAATACCGCTAAATAGAAATGAATTCATCGCAATCGAAATAATCGCACCTGCCAAAATGAGGCTGTATGCATCATTCGGTATTAAGTCCATAGCTAAGCCCATGCCTGCCAAGATGAACGAGAACTCGCCGATTTGAGCCAAGCTAATACCGACCGTCATTGCTGTGTTGAGTGGGTACTTAAAGAGCAAAACAAAAGCCACTGCAGCCAGTGTTTTACCAACTGTAATAATCAAAATCACAATCAGTAGTTTGAGCGGTTCGTTCCACAGGATTTCTGGATTAAAGAGCATGCCAACGGAAACAAAAAAGAGTACGGCAAAGGCATCGCGCAGTGGCAATGACTCATCCGCAGCTCGCTTGCTCAGTTCAGACTCACCCAGCATCATTCCGGCAAAGAAAGCACCCAAGGCAAATGAAACGTCAAAGAGCGAAGCCGCTAAGAATGCAATGCCAATCGCCGATGCGATGACGGCGAGCGTAAAGAGCTCGCGTGATCCGTTTTTTGCAACCAGCCATAGAATTTTGGGCAGGAGACGCTTACCCACCACCAACATCAAGACAATAAATGCGGTTACTTTGGCTAAAGTGATTCCAACAGCTTGCACAATGTCCATGCCATTTTTGTCGGCACCGTCCATTGGCTGAGTATGAAAAATATCGGCCATAACTGGCAAGAGCACCAAGGCCAGTACCATCACCAAATCTTCGACAACAAGCCAGCCGACAGCAATTTTGCCGTTCGGCGTTTCTAATAGGCCCTTTGCTTCGAGTGCGCGCAGCAGCACGACCGTACTAGCAACCGAGAGGCTTAGGCCAAATACAATCGAGCCCAAAAATGACCAGCCCCACCAGCTGCCCACAAAAAACCCAAGCGCAGTAGCGACCGCCATCTGAAATAAGGCGCCAGGTATCGCAATTTTCTTGACTGATAAGAGGTCATTAATTGAAAAATGCAGGCCAACCCCAAACATCAATAGCATCACGCCAATTTCAGCAAGCTGGGTTGATAGGCTAATGTCTGCCACAAAACCGGGCGTTGCTGGACCGATCATGACACCCGCCAATAAGTAACCAACCAATGGGGGCATTTTTAGATACGAGACGGCCATCCCTAAAACAAGGGCAAGGCCAAAGCCGACCGCAAGCAGGGCAATTAAGCCGACATCATGCGGCATGCGTTTGCATACGTTTTAGGTATCGTGGATTGTAAAAAGGCATTTTTTTATCTTACCAGCATAGGCACTGTTTTGAAGCGCCTCGATTCTCTAGGGCTTACTGCAACGTTCTGGGTGATCATTACATCTGTTTTGTAGCATCAATCTCGTCGTGCAGTTTTTGCAGCAATGCTGCTGTCGACATGCTCCGAACCTGCGCATACGCCATACCTGCCCATAGGCTTTGGTACTCGGCATCGTTTTGCACCACAGCCCACTGCCGTAGCGGCCCCGTCAGGGTATTTTGGATAGGGAAAGGCAAGCAAGGTTTATCACGCATCGCACGTGTAAAGGTATTTTCTAGGCCGCGCGCTTGTCGCCCAGAAAAAGCTTTTGTTAGCGTCGTTGGCCTGTCTTGTTTGTGCAATAAATAGTGGCGATAACTAGGCGGGGTCCCTGACTCATCGCAACATAAAAATGCTGTTCCCATTTGCGCTGCCTGCGCACCCTTTGCTAGAGCGTTTTGTATATGGGCGCCATTCATGATGCCGCCCGCAGCAACAATTGGTATTCGGCAATGCTTAGCCAGCTGAGCCGTTAGATCTAAGGCACTTAAGGCCTCATCGTTTGCCTGCCAATCAAATTGGCCGCGATGCCCACCCGCTTCGATCCCCTGGGCAACAATAAAATCGGCATGGGCTAATTCAATGGCTAAGGCTTCGGCAAGGTTAGTAGCGCTGATGCCGACCGCAATTCCGAGCGAATGTGCTTTTTTAATAACTCCATCTGGCGGCAAACCAAAATGAAAACTGAGGATGGCTGGTCGAGCTTTCCAGACAGGCTCTAATTGTTCTATCAGATTGGGATAGAAGGGTTCTGCTGGAATGGTGAGCGTCTTGACTCCGTCTACGCTCAGCGAACGTAGCGCATGCAGGGCATTTACTTGGGTCTGATCGCTTGGCAAGCTAACTGGACTGAACACAAAAAAATTAGCATTAATAGGCCCGCTTGTCAGTGACTGTGCAGCTACTAAATCCGTATGAATTTTTTCTGGTGTGCTGTATGCAAAACCAAAGCTGCCGACACCGCCATGATTTGCTACTGCCGCAACCAATTGTGGCGTAGTAATTCCGCCGGCCATTGGAGCCTGAATCAGTGGCAGCGTTAATTGAGTGAAGCTAAACATCGCCAGACTTATCCTTAGCGTTTACCGCTAACGGCCAATGCGGGGTTATTGTTCAGGTTGCCTATCATGCTGGCCCCATTGACGCGACCCTTGAAAACGTAATTCATCTTTTGGTATGCAAAGGCAAATTCCAAATCAGCTCCTCGAATGCGGCCATCTTCAAAGTGCGCTATTCGCTTATTGCCCTGATACAAGGTGCCATCAAAGAATTGTTTCTTCTGGCGAATCACGAGGCGAAGATCGCCCAGTCCAGCCGGGCCATTCCATTGCCAGCCACCATCAATATTGGCGGGAACAATCCAAAGATAGGCCATTTCTCCGTTGGAAATGCGCACCTCCTGATCGGGTATCCACGACTCCATCCGAAATGTATTAGATACCACCCGCGTACCGGCTTGCATTTTTAAAATGGTCGGCATCAGCCTAGTGTTGAGATTTTCGCCCAGATACAAGGTCAGCACAGTGGCTTGTGAAAAATCCTCCACAAAAATATCGCCTTGCTTAAATGTCACGAGGTTTTGGACTTTAGCCCGCTCTGCATTGCGCTGGGATAGCTTTACTAAATCGGGGTTGTATTCAATACCGACTGCACGCACCTGGTACTTTTTTGCCGCTTCAATCGGAATGACGCCGTCGCCCGAGCCTAAGTCATATACACGGTCCCCTGATCGTACTTGTGCGAGCGAGAGCATTTGATCGGCCATCTCGACTTTGGTTGGCACCCACATGACGTCTTTGCCTGAGCTCGCCATACTGAGCTTAAATTGATTATCACCATAATTCGTCGTACTACATCCGTATAACAGCGGTAGTGCGACACAGCACGCTACAACCAAATAATAACGCTTCGTTTGCATATCTTTTCCTATGACCAGAGCTGCAACAGCAACCAGGCTAGATTAAATACCACCAACATAATGAGGGTCGTGATCGTGAATTTCATGCCGATGACGCGATTGCGAAAGTGTGGCGGTGGTTGATTAATTCCCTTTGCATGAATCACTCGGCCAGCCACCAAGGTAATGCCAAGGATGGCGATCAGCCATAGCGGCGCGCCATTGAGCTCGAGGCAAGCCATGAGAATTAATGCAATCGGTACGTATTCGGCAAAGTTAGCTTGAGCCCGAATGGCACGCTCTAAATCGTCAACGCCACCGCTACCCAGACCTACTTTATGGTGTCGTCGCAGACGAATAACGCCAAAAGATAGGCGAATAAAGAGGGCCGCCAAAATGCAGGCAATCAATGTGGTGACGAGAAGCATGCTTTGCCTTTAGGAATGATGAATTGCTATAGTACATCGCCATGAAAAAACCACCCGCAGGTGGTTTACCATCCAACTCCTTGTTTGCTGTCCTGCTTAGCTTTTTGCAGGCCTTTGCTGGGCATGGTGGTTTACATCAGACTTGCAGAACTGGACGATGGTATTGGAGAACTGCAAGTGCCGGGCACTCATTTTGCGGTATTCGTTTAACTCTGCAATTTGTGGCGATACTTCGTTTTTAAATGAGGCATCCTCATAACCTGGGTGGTATGGGGCTTCGTGTGCATATTGATTCGACATGGGAATTGCTTTCATTCAGTAGGTTGTAATGGTGACCAAATGGATGGCCAATGTTCCAAAAAATCAATTAACTGAATTAACCGGAATAACGTGTCATTGCAGGGCTCCTAATAGCACCATGCAATCAGACTGGCTGATTGCAAGCTTGCCGCTCCCCCTGTCCCTGATACCTGAGAGATTCACACTAAGCCCAGCTTAGTATTTGCTCCTTCGGTGCGCCATACGATGGCGACTCTCCAGACGGCTATTTAGGATAAGCAGTACCTTCCGGGTGGATACCTGAGCGTTCATGGGAGTTTGCGCCTTCGGTGGAGGCATAGCCTCACTCTCCTGCTTGCAAACAGTTTATCGTACTTTTATCGAATTGGGTATATGGAAAAGGCATTCCTTTATGAACGACATAAACGCCGTAATTGACGTACTTCAGCTGCAACCCCACCCAGAAGGCGGTTTCTACCGTGAAATGCATCGGGCAAGCCCCCTTGTAACGGAGGCCAATGGCAATAGCAAGAATGCCTATTCCAGCATTTACTACCTTTTATCGGGGCACGATTTTTCAGCATGGCATCGCATTCAGTCTGATGAGACCTGGTTCTTTCATTTGGGCTGTGATATCGCCATCCACTACTTTGATCCGCAAAATAAGTTAACTGCGGTTCAGATTGGCCTGGAGTCCATGCAGTTTCAAGCAACGATCCCTGCTGGCACTTGGTTTGCCGCAAAACCCATTCGAGCCGACTCCTTTTGCTTAGTCAGCTGTGTGGTCGGGCCTGCATTTACGTTTACTGAGTTTGAAATGGGGCAGCGGCAACTGCTTCTGGATCGCTACGGAACATCCGAAAAACACATTAAGGCAATACATGCACTCACTAGAGTCTAGCAATCAAGCAACTGGGGCCGCCCTAGACTAAGCAACTGAATGGGTTTTTAAATAGTTCATTACCCAGGCTGGGTCACTATCGCTTGGGAAGATGGGGTAGTGCACCGCTTCAATCACGCCATTATTTGCAATGAGCGTGACTCGCTTTAACAGCGTCATGCCGGCGGCCTCAAAAGTTGGCATATTCAATGCCTTTTGAAATTGATAGCCTTCATCACTCACCACAGAAAATGGCAGGTGAAGTCGATCACTCATCTCTTTTTGATACTCAGTAGACTGAACACTCAAGCCGACCACCTCTGCGCCCAGCGCTTTTAGTTCTTGATAGTGATCGCGATAGGAACAACTTTGAGGTGTGCACCCCCGTGCTCCGGGAATTTGATCCCAACCATCGGGTAAAGCAACATTTGGCTGCCCTGTCATGGGATAGCAGTAGATCACCAATTTACCTTTGATGTCTCCAAAATTGATGGCCTTACCATTGGTGGCATTCAAAGAAACATTAGGTAATTTCATGCCCTTCAAATGATTGGTTGAACCATCATTGTGCGGAATGGGTAAGTCGCTAGGCAGCTGATTAAGGTTGGTCATATAGCCATTCTACAAAATCATTTGGTATTTCTTAGCGGGCCCATCTACTAGGATGCTGAAGGGAGCTCAAATACAAATGTAGCGCCGCCGCCAAGGGCATCTTCGTAATGAATTGAACCGCCATACCGAGTGACAATATGCTTACAAAGCCACAAACCCAAACCCATGCCGGATTGTTTGGTGGTACTGAGCAATTCAAATAGCTGGGGCCTAAATTCAGCAGACACACCACCCCCATTGTCAGAAATGCTGAGGCGTGCCAACCGGCCAGATTGAGTGGCTTCGATGGTAATCCGGCGCAGTAATGTTCCTGAGTTTGCTAAGGATTGTATGGCGTTATTCAGCAAGTTCAATATCACTTGTTCAATTTCGGCTGGATTAACCTTAATCGCCAATCGATCATCTGCTCGAAGTTGAATTTGGATATTCTTTGACTTTAGTTCTGGCGTAACAATATCCAATACATTGGATATCAAATCGCCCATTCGAACCTTTTCGGTGCTCGACTCACCTTCGGCAAATATTGATCTTAGTGATTTAACAATAGATGCTGCGCGCTGGTTGTCGGCCTCTAGGGAATCTAAAATCTCCTTACCTAGCTCTGGATTGAGGATGCCTTTTTCTAATTTCATTTTGAGAAACTGAATATTGAGATTAGATGCCCCAAGCGGCTGATTGAGTTCATGTGCAATCGATGCCGATAAAGCGCCGGTAGCCGCGGTCTTATTGGCCTTGAGTAGTCCATAAATAAGGCGCTCTTTTTCTTTTAACAGCGCACTAATTCTGGAGCTCTCTTGTATTGCTTGGGTCTTTTCAAGGCTTATTTTTTCTAGCCAGTAACCAAGAACTGCAACATGTGACAGGATTGTTATACCAAGCCACGCCCACCGAATAGAGGAGCTAATGACACCCTCTTGATACAAGTTTGGAGTATTTAGCCCACCATCAATGTACAAAGCGACAAGCCTGGCGATGGTAAGGACTAATTCGATCGCAATGGTATAAACCAAAAATCGGAGTTGGGTGGATTGAATTCCTTTTAGACGCCTTAACTCCTTTAGCTCCCAGACAAAACAAGATGCTCCGATTAGGCTGATCAAACCAACCCTGTGTATAAATAATCCGTTTTGTCTTAAGTATTCAAATACAGCGGCGAAGACCAAGAGGCCTGCAACTACAATAAAATGCACATTTTTCGTTACCGGGCCGTTTAGGGATCGGCAAAATAAGCCAAAGTAAATAAAGCTCGCAATAAAAAAGGTGTTTGCTAATGTCAGCAAAGATAAGGATAGGGTTGATGCTGCTGCGAAGATCGTAAATGAAGAGGCAGTCAGCGTAAGGGCGGTTAGCCATAGCTTTTCTGCTTGGCTTGCTTTGCCCAGCGTTAATATAAATCGTGAACCGTACAGCAATCCCCATGCGATTAGAGCAACAACAAAGAAGAATATTTCATTGGCGTATTTCATTAAGCTAAATATTACTACTCTTAGAAAATCGGGCAGGTTTCCATGCGCTATGGCAAGGATAGAAACAAACAGGGTACAGAAGCCCTCTCCTCCTAAATCATGGCGACTAGCAGGATGCTGGCACTAGGCTGGCTGTGCTTTAACTTACTTACTGCGTTAGGCTTGGCAAAGAGCCACTAACGACTAAATAAAAACAATACATGTATGCAAGGGTCAGGCCCATACCAACAATGTACATTGGATAGCGAATTGCTTGCTCCGGGGATCCTTGTTTTATGCCCGTAAACATGGATTTCACTAAATTTTCTTTTTGTACAAAGCTCATGATGATTGCGGCGGCAACGTGCAGTAAAACGAAGCCAAATGCGAGATTGGAGATTGCTTCATGCGCCCCGCTCATTAAACTCCCAAGAACATCCTTGACAATCCAATAGCCCGTCAAGTCAATTAGTAGGATCAAAATCACCAATGAAATCATTACCAAGGCGCCCACAGGATTATGCCCAGGGCTCACGGCCTGTTTTCCTACTAATAAGGACTTGATGTACTGCCATGTTTCAGCCGGGCCTTTAACAAACTCGGTAAACCGGGCATACCGAGTGCCCACTATTCCCCAAATTATTCTAAATAGAATGATGGCGCAAGCCGAATAGCCGAATGCATAGTGAATCAGTTGGAACGCCTCGCCCTCCGATGTGAGCCAAGCGCCCGTAAATGAAATCACTAAAAGCCAATGAAAAACCCGGACGGGAAAGTCCCACACAAGAACGGATTGTTTTTTATCTGAGGTATTCATTTTGCTGGTATCCGAACACGGTCTTCCTCAAAATCCCCTTTCGCTGCATCCGCATGACAAGCGGAGCAGTTTGCTGGGCTCTTGACTCCGGCCCTCTTCCATACATCAGCCCCTACTTCATCGTGCTTACGAATAAACCACGCTGTTTTAGTAATTCGATTCTCCGGAGCAAAAGCGGCATACTTTTCCCTAGTGGCCGCATTTTTTATCAGCCACTGGGTAATCTCCGCTTGTGTTTTTGCGTCAAGGCTTGCATCTGTACCAAAGTGTTTATTAAGGCCCGACATTATGTTTTGCCAATTTTTCTGACCCAGTAATCCAGGCGGATATGCCATATGGCAACTTGCGCATTCGGTCTCATACGACTTGGGGGCATCCGATGGCATGGTCATTTTTGCGGCAGAAACTGGTATTGCCAAGAGTGTCAAGAATGGCATGAGAAAGTACATCTTCATATAAGCCTTATTTGACCGTCATTAACCAAGCAAGCACATCCGCTTTTTCTTGGGCAGTACATTCGCGAGCCAAGACATCATTGCAATTACGCTTAAACCACTTGTCGGCCTTGGCCTGATCAACAAATCGCTCTGGATTCGTGTTGGGGGATAAAGGTTTAATGACCTTACCAGTAACAATATGCTTGGTATCGTGATTGGGGGGATTTTCATGGCATGAAGCGCAGCTCCATTCCTTGCCATGCTTCGCATTAAAGAATTGCTCCCCACGGGCTGATGATGCTTTACTCGATAAAGCTTCGTAACCCATCAATAATGCTTGAGGGGTCGCAGAGAATGTCGCCTTTACTAAACCCATCATTACTAAAACTAGAAATGCTTTTTTAATCATGATGCGGTACCTCGCTTACTTTTTTCCAGTATGCGCTCTATTTAGGCTCCATTACTGCAATAAAAATAATAATGTCTCCCCGGTTGATTTAAATCAAATGAAAGAGTAAGGTCGTTGTAAGCGCTATCGCATTTGATTTCTTACGGCCATCACTTAAAGGATGCTGAGCTTAGGGATTCTTTGAGGTTTTGGGTTGATAGCCCAGACAGGCAATTCCAGTATTTATTAAAACTTGGGCGTCTGGAGTTGTCTTGGATTTAATTTCATACAGCTTACAGCCATAGGGAAACTTCTTGTCCCAGGTGATATAGAAAAATTGGCATTTTTTACAGTCCATCATCAAACCTTAACATCAACGAAGAGACGCCCCAATAATAGTCCGGGCTCAGAATATATCCTGCATCTAGCAGGGAATTATTTTCTTAGCGATTAATTAGTTAGCACTTGATGACGGAGTGTTGCGCCCTATTTTTTGATGAACGCAGGTATTAAGCTGAGTTTATTTTCTTAGCCTTAAGGCAAACGAAATATCGGTGATTTACTCGAACTACCTTAGTTTTAAATGATATCCAATTCGACATCCGCCTCACCATTTTGAAGATTTAATTCTCCCAGCCCTACGCTGGGGGAAAGTTATCCTTTAATGGTTGGCTTAGGTGCCTGTTTTTGACGCAGTGCTTAAATTGATTACTTCCGCTAAATCCTGGTCTTTGTCCTGCAAATTCGAGCAGGTTATTCTGCCGTTCACTTTAGCGTCGGGATGGATATTCAATTGCTTGTATTTAATATTCCCCCGTATTACAGCGCTGGGATATACCTCAATTCGGCTGCTTACGTCGATGGAGCCATCCACTGTTCCAATAACGATCAAGTTGGAGTACTGAATGTCGCCTTGGACGTATCCCCCTTGATCAATGACCAAAGTTGCGCCCGCCGATGAGGCCTCAGAAATGTTGCCCAATAAACCGCCAGCAATTTTATAGTTACCCACTCCTTCAAGGTTTCCAAGAATGCTTGATCCGGCGCCAATTTCATTGGTGTATTTAATGTTTTGGTGCGCGGTTAATTTTGTGGTTTTTTTATACATTTTTCTCGCTCCACGGCTTTATTTAATAGAGCCTATTCGTCTTCTTTGTTTAATTGGTATTGCGAACGAAGGCTTTATTTTTTTATGATTCTAGATTTGAAACTCCGGCAACTCTATTGGCTGTTGGGTGAATACAGCACTTTTCTTTGAAATAACGCTTTCTAGACTGGAAATCTGCTACTTTTTTTACTAGCAATACTCTATAAACTAATTTATTCACATTTATCTCTGAATCTGATAACTTGTCTTGTCGCCGTCATTCCTAAAAGGAGTAGCCATGGCATTTATGATTAGCCCCAAAAGTGAGTTTCATATCTCGGAGCGGATGACTTATCGCAAAGAAAATAAAGAAATTAATTGTGGATTTCTTTGGAAAAATGGCTCATTCCTGATCGATACACCTCCTAATTTTCTAAACGAGTACGAACAACACATAGGGATTAGTGTGGGCGATCAAGACTATTCGGAGGTTCGTCTTTCGGATGAAGGCAACAAGCACATCTACTTTTCAGAGACTACGCCAAAAGAAGAACAAGATGCCCTATCTCTTATCTTTAACAACAGTAAAACTACAGATGACTTTGATATTGGCTTTCAGCACAAAGGATGGCAATTGGCAGATATCGATATTGTGATGTGGGGTGAGCTGGCAATTACGAACGATGGTTTGATTTAACTCGTGAATGGTAATCTTTAGCCTTCGCAGCTGCGCTTGATAGAGGGTTAACTAAGTTATCCACCTGATTGGTTCTCTTTTAATCGATAGTCCAGCAAATGGACTATTCAGACTCTGGATGGCACGGGGCAGAAATAACCAAGTCCAAAAATACTAGCCTCATGCCCAGAATGCTTTGATTTTTGGTGCCTCCACTTTTGCCCGGTCATATCCTGTGCGCAATGCCCCAGCAATTTGTTTTGGGTCAAGTAAGTTAAGGCCTTTAGGTGTGCCAGCAACGATCCACTTTACCTTTGTACCAGTCGCCTTGATGTCTTCTATGTTTTGCGCGACGGGATGAGGGATTGTTGTCAGAATCGCACCCGTCACCCCGTCCGTTAAGGTGATGATGAGCGCTCTTTTAGAGCCCGCCACCAAATCCACGTGGGCTGGATTTGAACAAATGCCCCCATCCATCACATACCGCTGCCCTAATAGTGTGGGTCCAGCTACCCCTGGTAGGGAGCTACTTGCAGCCGCACCATACGCTAATGGTATTGCATTCTTTCTGGCGGTTTGTTGTCCCACCACAATGCGTTCACCTGTATAGCAATCAATACCGGTTGTGTACATTCGACTTGTGGGCCAATCTTTTTTGCTATCGCCTGTTAGTAATGCGGCCACCCTTTCAACATGATCACCATTCAATTTATTATTGGCTGCTAATGCGGCATTACCGATTATTTTGCGTGTCTCAATACTGCCATCGGTTGCACTCATATTAATTTGATCGGCTCTTATCTGGCTTATATTGGGCTTAGCTAAAGGCGCAATCTTGGCAAAAATCTCGGGAAACTTCCCAAAAAAATCAAACTCGGTGCGAAGACGATTAAATTCGCCCGAAAGCAGCGACGACCCCATATAAGATCCGGCGGAAGTGCCAACCACCATCTCAGGAAGTCGAGCCATATCCAAACCTGCCTCAATAAGTCCATGAAAAAATCCGCAGTACCACGCAATGTAATATTCTCCGCCGCCGCCGAGCACCATCGTGCGATCCAAGCCTTTCGCAAAGCTTGAAATCATGGGCTTGGTGGAAATGGGTATTGCTAAGCCATCATCGGCAAATAATTTGCTTGATATTTCATTGGCTCTGGTTTGAATGTTTGACTTTAGAGGCGTTGCTTGCGCATTAGCAGGATTAGTCACAATGCCAGAAGCACCGGCGATAGCCAGAGAGCCGGCAGCGGATGTTTTCAAGAAATTACGGCGGGAAGATTGCGTCATACTGACTCCATTTATAGTTATGTAATTTATAGCAGATCTATATATAAAAAAACTACCCGAAAGTGGTTTATAGAATCCTCGTGGGCCAGAGGTGGAATCGACTGGGATCAAGAGTTTTCAATCCCCCCTCTCTATCGACTCAGGGGCGCTCTGATCAAAGCCGTTTACCATTGACCACCAATTTAGGATCGCCATTTAGAATGCCACTCATTTGAGACCCGATCATTTGTCCCTTGAATGAATACTCTTTAGAATTCACTTCAAACTTGAACTCAATTCCATTTCCCCGAATTCTGCCTCCCTCAAGTGC
>CANGWV010000006.1 GCA_947457875.1 Burkholderiaceae bacterium | reverse complement strand
TCAATGTCTTAATGATTCCAAACAAGCATTTGGAAACACCGCATTACAAATTAGAGCGCTTGCGCCATGACGATGTTCGGTTAGATGATCAAAAAGCCAGTTACGTGATGGCTGAAGAAGCCGCGCGCGAACTCGAAGCCGATACGGTGGTGAGTCGCAAAGAAGGCGATGTTAAGGCGCGCCCTGAAGCCGCTGTGAAAGGCATTACTCCAAGCCAGCCTGCCCCAGTTACCCAGCCACGTCCAGCACGTACGTCAAGTAGCGATTCGCAATCCAGCTCGGGCGGCTTCTTTGGTTTCATCAAAAAATTGTTCTCATCCAGCGAAGCTGAAGTCAAACCAGCACCTGCTGCCCCACGCGGCCGCAACGGCCAAAGCCGCGATGGTAATCGCAATGGCGGTGATCGTGGACGCAATCGTGGACGCCGTGGTGAACGCAGCGAACGCGGCGAACGGCCAGCAGGCGCAGCTCCCGATGCAAGTTCGAACACAGAGGGTGCGCGTGAAGCAAAGCCCCGTCAAGAAGGCCGTGGTCGCAATCGCAATGGTCGCACCGAGCGCCCTGAAGTCGCGCGCACCGATACTGACGCTGTAAGCGCGAAGCCAAACGATGCTCCATCTACAGCCGATAGCAATTCAGCGACGGATGGTGGTGATGAACGCCGTGGTCGTGGTCGCAATCGCCGTGGCCGTGGTCGTGGTGGGCGTACTGAGCGCAGTGAAGGTGCCGGAGAGGCAAACGCAACGGTGATTACTAGCTACTCCGCTGGCGGTACATGGCCACCATCGGGTATGGCTGGATCATCGGCAACCATTCCTACCGGCGAACTGACTGCCAGCTTTAGCGCTCGCAAGCCAAGTCCACAATCGGGCGGTCGTGGATCTCGTCCGCCACGCTCAAATCAGAGCGATCGTACTCATGGTGAGCGCAGTAACGGCGTAGACCAGCAAGCGTCCGAATCAGCAGTAGCCAGTTTTGATCCAGCAGCCGCTGCACTGGCAAAGCCTGTAGCAGTAGCGCCGGTAGCATTGGCTCCAGTGCCTGAGTTACCAAAGGTGTCCTTTGCTCCACTCGAAGAGAAGCCATTGCAGCAGGTGCTCGAATCAGCAGGCATGGTTTGGGTTGGGACAGATACAGCCAAATTAGCTGAAGTCCAAACCCAGATACAGTCTGAGCCAGCCCCAATTCGGGCTACCCGGGAACCCAAGCCGCCGGCAGCACTTCCGCAGGGACCCATGGTCCTGATCGAAACCGGTGGGCAGGAAAAATCGGTACCAAAGGAAATCTAAGTCGAACAAAACCCCTTCATTGGGGTTTTGCTTAACTCAGCACCCTATTCCAATCACCGCCATAATTAAGTCATGGTTGAACGCGTAATCCCCATTCGCATCGATGAAGGCAAGGGCCTTGCCCCTGTAATGCCGTCCACCTTAGCTGCCCCCACGACCCGGTCGATTGATTTGCGTGGACGTCCTTTGCGTGATTTACGCATCTCAGTCACGGATCGGTGCAACTTCCGCTGCACCTACTGCATGCCCAAAGAAGTGTTCGATCAGAACTATCCCTATCTATCGCAAAGCGCCCTGCTGAGCTTTGAGGAAATGACACGCCTTACAGCCATTTTTGCATCGCTTGGGATTGAAAAAATTCGCTTGACGGGTGGTGAGCCATTACTGCGTAAGAATGTAGAAGGCTTGATCTCCATGCTGGCAGAGATAAAAAAGCCGGACGGCAAGCAGCTTGAGTTAACCCTCACCACCAACGGTAGTCTCTTGAGAAAAAAGGCAGCACAACTAAAAGCAGCCGGCTTACATCGCCTCACCATTAGCCTAGACGGGCTAAACGATGCGATCTTTAAACAAATGAATGATGCGGATTTTCCGGTGAGTGATGTCCTGGATGGCATTGCTGCGGCTCAAGAGGCCGGCTTTGAGTCGATCAAAGTAAATATGGTGGTAAAAAAAGGAACGAATGATCAAGAGATCACTCCAATGGCGAGTCACTTCCGCAATACCGGCGTCGCATTGCGCTTCATCGAATTTATGGATGTGGGAAGTTCGAACGGCTGGGACATGAAAGAAGTAATGCCATCCAAAGAGGTGATTGAGCGCATTCATGCGATCCATCCCCTGGAGCCAATTGAAGCCAACTATGCTGGTGAAGTGGCGCAGCGTTGGCGCTACCGCGATGGATCCGGTGAAATCGGCGTTATTTCTAGCGTGACCCAAACCTTTTGCCATGAGTGCAGTCGCGCCCGCATCTCGACGGATGGTCAACTCTACCTCTGCTTATTTGCTAGCCAAGGCTATGACTTCAAGACCATGCTGCGCTCTGGCTGCAGCGATTTAGAAATTGCCAATGCCATCATGAGTACTTGGTCTGTACGTAACGACAACTACTCTGAAATCCGCGGCCAAGCAACGGTAGGGCTTGGGCATTCGGCAAACAAAGTAGAGATGTCGTATATCGGTGGTTAATGACTGCGCGTGCTGAGATTACTGGCCTCATTTTGGCGGGCGGTCGCGCCCAGCGAATGGGCGGCATCGACAAGGGCTTAGTCTCCTTCATGGGAAAGCCCTTAATTGAGCATGCCATTGATCGCCTCACCCCTCAAGTAACAGCCATCCTCATTAATGCCAATCGCAACCACGATCGCTATGCGCAATATGGCCATACTGTTATCGCTGACCATCACCCCGATTTCGCGGGTCCACTTGCCGGATTTGCGGCTGGTCTCGAACACTGCAATACCGAATACCTCCTATCGGTACCCTGCGACTCGCCTGTCTTTCCTTTAAATTTAAGTGAGCGGCTACTGGAGGAAATGATCTCAACGCAATCCGATCTCGTGTATGCCTCCAGCGTAGATGCAACGGGTATAACCTGGACTCAGCCAGTTTTCTGTCTGATGCGACGCAGTGTTAAAAAATCACTTCAACAATTTTTAGATCAAGGCGGACGCAAAATTGACCGCTGGTTCGAAGCCCTACCCTCGAGCACCGTCGTCTTTGCCGATGATGCAGCGTTTGCCAACACCAATACGCCAGAAGAATTGCGCGCCCTTGAGCAGACCTTGCAAGGCTCAAACTAAATTCTATTTTAGGATTGTCCAAGATGAGTACCTCACCCCTCTCGCCCAATGCACCCCATTTAATCAACACTGGACTCACGGTTGAAGAAACCCGCGCGGCTATTTCCGGTCTGGTTGATCAATTGCTTGACTCTGGCGCAGTTGCCAAAACCGAATCGGTTTTGCTCGATCAAGGCCTCAATCGTATTTTGGCTTGCGACGTACTATCGCCGATTGACGTTCCCGCTGCCGACAATTCAGCGATGGATGGCTTTGCCTTTCGGGGAACAGAACTCCGTAGCGAGCCCCTCACTCAGCTGACTGTCGCGGGTACCGTTTTTGCTGGCACCCCATTTACCGGCTCCCTTGCGGCAGGCCAATGCCTCAAGATCATGACGGGGGCATTGATGCCCGCGCAATGCGATACCGTAATACCCCAAGAGATGACGCAAAAACTTCCCCTGGCTGCGGATGGGATTGAGTGCATTCAATTTGAATCGAGTGCGGTTTCAAGTGGGGAGAATCGCCGCTTGCGCGGTGAGGATTTAGCGCAAGGCTCTGTGGCGATAAGGGCAGGACGCATTCTGCGGCCGTCGGACTTGGGTTTAGCGGCATCACTTGGTATAAACAAGCTGACGGTCAAGCGCAAGTTACGGGTAGCGATCCTCTCATCGGGCAATGAATTGCGTCCCCTTGGATCGCCATTGGACTCAGGCAGCATTTATGACAGCAATCGCTATAGCCTGATGGGGCTACTTAATCGCTTGGACCTCGATGTGCTCGATTGCGGGATCATTCAAGATGATCCGATTGCATTAAAGACTGCCTTTTCGCAAGCAGCATCAACAGCGGATGTCATCATTTCCTCAGGAGGCGTCTCCGTTGGCGAGGCCGACTTCACCAAGCAAGTCATGCAGGAATTAGGTGACATTGGCTTTTGGAAAATTGCCATGCGCCCTGGGCGACCCATGGCGTTTGGCACCCTCAAACCGGTTCCCAATCAACACCCCCCGCGTAGCACCCTATTTTTTGGTTTGCCAGGCAACCCAGTTGCGGTTATGGTGACCTTCTATCAATTTGTTCAATCGGCACTCTTGCAACTCAGTGGCGCAACCCAGCACAGGCCGCCACTGACCCAAGCAATCGCATCGGCAGCCATCCGCAAAAAGCCCGGCAGAACTGAATACCAGCGGGGAATTTTAGAAATCGGTCCTGATGGCAGGACACAAGTTCGGGTGACTGGCAGCCAAGGCGCTGGCATCTTACGTTCGATGAGTGAGGCCAACTGCTTCATTGTTTTGAGCCACGAGCAAGGCAATGTTGCGGCGGGCGAATTAGTAAATGTGGTACTTTTTGAGGGACTGCTTTAAGATTGCAGCAATTATGAAATTCACGAAAAAAGAAATTGTCTATTTAGACCCCCTGCATACCGCCAAAACCTTGGTTTTAGTCTACCTTTGCTTCTCGGTTCCGATCGTTTTATTGGCTTTGTTTGTGGCATTTGTGCGCGACGGATCCATTCCCGGATTTACCGTTGTATCGGCTTTAATTCTGAATGCCCTGCTTGGCTTTGGTTTGCTATGGATTGCCTGCAAAGTCTACAACTGGGTGGCCGACAAGTTCGGCGGCATTGAGCTTGCCCTGCGCGAATTGCCTGACGAAATCGAAACCGATTAATCTGGCTTTGCTACGGCGCTACCACCAACAGCGCCGTTTTACTTCGTAAACACCTCTGCATTAATCAGGCTTGGTGGTTTATCACCAGCAAGCGCTGCCCGAACATTGCGAACAGCAAGCGCGATCATGGCCCTACGGGTTTTCTCGCTAGCACTGGCAATATGCGGTGCCAACACGACATTCGAGCAGGCCAGTAAATCCGGATGCACTTTAGGCTCGCCCTCAAATACATCGAGGCCCGCCGCAAAGATGGCCTTGGCTTTGAGTGCTGCAGCCAAAGCAACGTCGTCCACAATTCCGCCGCGGGCGATATTGACCAAGGTAGCCGTAGGTTTCATGAGTGCAATTTCTTTGGCGCCGATTGTGTGGTGACTCTCGGCCGAATAGGGCAGCACCAAGATAACGTGATCGGCTTCTTTGAGTAAGGTTTCTTTATCGACATAGCGTGCTTGGCAGGCTTTTTCATCCGCCTCGGGCAAGCGACTGCGATTGTGATAAATCACATTCATGCCAAAGCCCAAGGCGCGCTTCGCAATGCCCTGGCCGATGCGACCCATACCAATAATGCCAAGCGTAGTGTGGTGAATATCCATCCCTAAAGGGTTGGTGACAATCGACCACTGATTCCAATTGCCGTCCCGAATCCAGCGCTCGGACTCGGTTACGCGACGCGCAGTCGCCATCAGCAAGGCAAAGCCAAAGTCTGCGGTTGTATCCGTGAGCACATCAGGGGTATTGGTTGCCATCACCCCAGCAGCCGTCATCGCAGGCACATCAAAGTTGTTATACCCCACCGAAATATTGGCAATAATCTTCAGGCCTTTGGCTTGCGCCAAGGCTTTGGCATCAATGCGCTCACTGCCAGTGACCAATGCAGCAGAAACCCCAGCCAGCTGGGATGCGAGCATCTCCGGCGTCATAACAACATCTACCTGATTAGAGACGACCTCAAAGGATTGCTCTAGCTCAGCGAGCGCCTCAGGGAAAATAGCTCTGGAGACAAGGATTTTGGGTTTTGAGTTGGTATTCATCCTTGGCACTTTACACCAAGCCAATTTGAGCTTTCTTGGAAATAGGGGCAATTCGGCTAAAATGGGTTCATCCGCTGGTTGCTATGCCATCCCCTGTTGGCTAATAGCTTCTGGTCCTTTTAGCAATCGAACCCGTTAAATGCCATGACCTACGTTGTTACTGAAGCCTGTATTCGTTGCAAATATACCGACTGCGTTGATGTCTGCCCGGTTGACTGCTTTCGCGAAGGACCTAACTTTTTAGTGATTGATCCGGATGAGTGCATCGATTGCGCGGTATGCGTTCCGGAGTGCCCAGTCAATGCGATTTATGCAGAAGACGATGTACCCGGCGACCAGCAAGCGTTTATCAAAATTAATTTAGATCTTGCTCAGGGCTGGCCATCGATTACCAAATCCAAGGGCGCCCTTCCCGATGCAGACGAATGGAAAGACGTTACCGCTAAATTAGACCAGCTCGTTAAGTAGGTCAACTAGCTCGATGGATTGCCATCAATCCAAACGGAGGCAGCGTGCAGGTAATTGAAACCGATGCCGTCATTATTGGCGCAGGCCCCGTCGGTTTATTTCAAGCGTTTGAGCTGGGCTTACTCGAAATTCAGGCGCATATCATTGATGCATTGCCGGAAGCCGGTGGCCAGTGCATGGCGCTCTACCCCAATAAACCCATTTACGACATTCCAGGCATACCCGTCTGTACCGGTCGTGAACTAACCACCAACCTCCTCAAGCAAATTGCCCCCTTTCATCCGCCGATGCACCTGAGTCAAGCGGTAATGGAGCTGCGGCAAGAACAGGATTCGCGTTTTTTTATTCGCACCACTGCAGACCAATCGTTTCTCAGCAAAACTATTTTTATTGCGGCCGGCGTGGGTGCGTTTCAAGCGCGTAAGTTAGCCCTTGATGGCATTGCCGCGTTTGAAAACAAGCAACTCTTCTATCACCTTGAAGAGCCCGAGCAATTTAATCAGCGCACCATCGTCATTTGCGGCGGCGACGAGACTGCTTTGGAATGGGCGATTCATTTTGCGTCGACTGCCAAGCACGTCACCCTGGTGCATCGTCGCAATGAATTGAAGGCGGAAAAGAATATTCTGGATCAGTTTCATGATCTGCGCGCCGCTGGAAAAATCACCCTTTGCGTTGGGCAAGCCACTGGCTACGAAAGCAAAGACGGTCAGCTAACGGGTCTGGAAGTTGAGGATCCAGATGGCCATAAGCAAACTATCCCGCTGAATGCATTGCTCGTCTTTTTTGGTCTCTCCCCCAAATTAGGGCCCATTACCGATTGGGGTCTTGCACTGACCCGCAAGCAAATTGTGGTGGACACCGCCCGCTTTGAAAGCAGCATTCCAGGGATTTTTGCAGTTGGTGATGTCAATACCTATCCTGGCAAGAAGAAATTGATTCTATCGGGCTTTCATGAGGCGGCATTGGCGTCTTTTGCGGCTGCCGAGGCGATTTTTCCAGATCGGCCAGTGCAGTTGCAGTACACCACCACTTCGCCAAAATTGCAGCAATTACTTGGTCTGCAGAAGCCTACCTAATATTGGGTTAATCTCTACCTATTCCTATTTGATCGAATACATAAACGAATGCATCAATACCACGACCTTATGCAGCACGTCCTAAGCCAGGGCGTAAAAAAATCCGATCGAACCGGCACCGGAACCCTCTCGGTTTTTGGCTATCAAATGCGCTTTAATCTGGCCGATGGCTTCCCCATGGTGACAACGAAAAAGTTGCACCTCAAATCCATCATCTATGAATTACTCTGGTTTCTGAATGGCAGCACGAATAACGATTGGTTAAAAGAGCGTGGCGTTTCTATTTGGAATGAATGGGCAGCGCCCGACGGTGAATTGGGCCCGATCTATGGCTACCAATGGCGCTCATGGCCGGCTCCCAATGGCCAGCACATCGATCAAATCAGTGAAGTCGTTAACAGCATCAAGACCAATCCCGATTCCCGCAGGCTGATTGTTTCGGCATGGAATGTGGCTGATATTCCGCGCATGGCACTCGCACCATGCCATGCTTTTTTCCAGTTCTATGTTGCCGATGGCAAGTTGTCATGCCAGCTGTATCAGCGCAGCGCCGATATCTTTTTGGGAGTGCCGTTCAACATTGCAAGCTACGCTCTTTTGACGCACATGGTGGCGCAGCAGTGTGACTTAGAGCCGGGTGAGTTTATTTGGACGGGGGGCGATTGCCATCTGTACAGCAATCACCTCGAGCAGGTCGAACTGCAGCTCTCACGAAAGCCCTTCCCGCTTCCGCGTCTGGAGATTGGACGAAAGCCTGCTTCGCTATTTGACTATGCGTTTGAAGACTTTGAAATTGTGGGTTATGAATGCCATCCCCACATCAAAGCACCCGTTGCCGTTTAACTCATTCGATTGACTATGACTCAACCTGCCATCTCCATGATTGTTGCTCGCGCTCACGGTAATGTTATCGGCCGCGATAATCAAATGCCCTGGAAAATATCCGCTGATTTGCAGTTCTTTAAGCGCGTCACGATGGGCTATCCCGTCATCATGGGTCGCAAGACCTGGGAATCGATTGGACGACCCTTGCCCGGACGGCGCAATATTGTCGTGAGCCGTAATCCAGACTTGCAGCTCACTGGCGCTGAAGTGGCTAGCTCCTTGGGTGATGCGCTGCAGCGCTTGAGCGATCTCGAGCGGGTCTTTGTGATTGGCGGAGAGCAACTCTTTACCCAGGCCTTTGATTTAGCCGATCGCCTCTACATTACAGAAATTGATATTGAAGTTGACGGTGGGGACACCTTCTTTACCGTACCCCACCCTGAGCAATGGCGTGAACTAGAGCGCATCCCCGCACACGAGGGTGACATTCAGTTTGACTTTGTTACTTTAGAGCGCAAGTCAAACTGAGATTGCCTTGCGCTGGATTACTACAGTTTTTTATTAAAGCTGTATTGCGCAAATGCCTGTTCGGCCACATTAAACCACTGCGCCTCCATATTACGAAAGCGCCGGTAGTCTTCATAAATTGCTTTGAAGCGGGGATTTTTTGCAGACTCCTCGGCGTAGGCTTCTTGCGTTGCCGTAAAACAGGCATCGAGTATTTGCGTATTGAACTTGCGCAATACAGCGCCGTTTTGCAACAAGCGCTGCAGCGCCGGGGGATTTAGGGCATCGTACTTTGCACACATCTCGGTGTGCGCCTGAAAGCAAGCCGCTTCCCACGCAGCTTGATATGCAGGGGGCAGTTCGTCCCACTTCTTTTTATTCACCAGAAAAGACAGCGATGCACCACCCTCCCACCATGCAGGGTAGTAGTAGTTTTTGGCAACCTTCGCTAAGCCGAGTTTTTCGTCATCGTAGGGGCCAACAAACTCAGCTGCGTCGATGGTGCCTTTTTCTAAGGCGGAGTAAATCTCACCAGCAGGCAGCTGTTGCGGCACAACCCCTAACTTGGAAAGGATGTTGCCTGCAAACCCGGCAATCCGAAACTTAAGGCCCTTTAGATCGGCAACCGTTTTAATTTCTTTCCGAAACCACCCACCCATTTGGGTGCCGGTTTGACCGCCCATGAAGTTCACAATATTGTAGGAAGCATAGAGCTCGCGCATTAACTTCATGCCGTTACCATGCAGCATCCACGCATTTTGCTGGCGCGCAGTCAAACCAAAGGGTGCGGCAGTATCAAATATAAAAGCACTTTCCTTACCCAAGGAATAGTAGCCTGCGGTATGGCCTACCTCGACGGTGCCATTTTGCACTGCATCCAGTACCTGCAAGGGTGGGACGATTTCGCCGGCAGCAAATACCTTGATGTTGAACTTTCCATCGGTTGCTTTGCGCAATATATTTGCAAAAATCTCGGACGTGCCATACAAATTATCCAATGACTTCGGAAAGCTCGAGACAAGCCGCCAATTGAGGGTTGGTTGTGACTGAGCAATGGCTGGCGCCGCCAAACTAGCACCGCCAACACCGGTTGCAATCGTTGCTTTTTTTAAAAATGATCTGCGTTCCATGAAGCTCCCTTCCGTGCCCGTAATGGATGAATGGATTAACTAAAGCGAAGTGTACTCATTTGCCGCCAATGGTCATCGACCCAATCAGGATCGAGCCCACTTCTTTGGTGCCCCGAACCAAAACATCGCTCCCAACCAGTTCAATATTCATCAGCATATCCCGCAGGTTTCCGGCAATGGTAATTTCTTCGACAGGGTACTGTATCTCCCCGCCTTCGACCCAGTAGCCAAAAGCGCCACGCGAGTAATCGCCGGTGACGTAATTCACGCCCTGACCCATCAGCTCGGTGACAAGCAAACCCGTGCCCATTTCCCGCAGCAAAGCCGGTAAACCGCCTTTGGGTGTTCTTGAACTGCTCAGATTCAGGTGATGCGATCCCCCGGCATTGCCGGTGGTTTTCATACCAAGCTTGCGGGCGGAGTAGCTTGATAAGAAGTAGCCTTCTAAAATTCCTTTTGAGACCACGCTGCGTGCGCGGGTCTTGACGCCCTCTTCATCGAATGGTGAACTACCCGTCAATCCCTTGAGGTGTGGGTTCTCGATCAAATTGATGTGGGCTGGTAATACTGGCTTACCAAGGCTATCCAGCAAGAAACTCGAGCGGCGGTACAGAGCTCCTCCAGAAACGGCTTGTACTAAGGAGCCTAGTAAGCCTGCAGCCAGTGGGGCTTCAAAAATAACAGGGCAGCGGCGCGTGCTGAGTGACTTGGCATTCAGGCGAGATAAGGCGCGCTGTGCTGCATAGCGGCCAATATCCGCTGGCTTAGCTAAGTCTTGCGGCATGCGTGAACTGGAATACCAATCGTCGCGCTGCATGGCCGATTTTTTTCTACCGCCACTCGCAATTGGCGCGCAGGAAATAAAATGCCGCGAGTATGGATAGCCGCCCATAAAGCCGTTGCTGGTGCCCATCATAAAGTGAGCGTGGTGCGCCGATACGGAAGCGCCATCGCTATTCTTGATTTGCGAACTCACTGCAAATGCAGCAGCCTCTGCACGCTGAGCCAAGGCAATTGCTTCCTCTGACTCAATCATCCACGGATGAAACAGATCTAAATTTTTGGGCTTTTTTTCCAAGAGGTCTGAATCGGGTAGGCCAGCACAATCGTCTTCGGCGGTATGGCGCGCAATATGAAATGCAGCCTCAACGGTTTTACGCAAGGAATCCGGTGAAAAATCACTGGTGCTGGCATTACCGCGGCGCTGGCCAAGGTATACGCTGAGGCCAATTTGCTTATCCAGACTTTGCTCAATGGTTTCTACAGCCCCCTTGCGAACCGTCACCGAGAGGCCTTGGCCCTCAGAAACCTCAACCGCAGCGTCTGAGGCGCCCAATTTGCGGGCCTCGGAGAGCATAAATTCGACAATGACTTTGAATTGATTGGGGGTATATGTAAACATGCCTTAATGATAGCTAGAATAGAGCCATGAAGCATACAGAAATTCCCCAGCGGAGTAATCCCGATGAAGTGCGGATTGGCCTCGTTTCCATCTCCGATCGAGCCAGTGCGGGCACCTACCAAGATGAAGGCATACCAGCCCTAAAAAACTGGCTCGGACTGGCAATCACCTCCCCCCTCAGCACCCATGAACGGTTAATCCCAGACGATGCTGAGACCATTACAGAGACCCTGATTGAGCTCGTAGATGAGCTGGGCTGCGACTTAGTCCTCACCACTGGCGGAACCGGTCCTGGGCGACGGGATGTCACTCCAGAGGCAACCTTGGAGGCGGGAACCCGAGAAATGCCTGGCTTTGGAGAGCAGATGCGTCAAATTAGCCTGCGCTTTGTACCGACTGCCATTTTGTCTAGGCAAGTGGCTGTACTGCGTGAAATTGAGAGGCATGCCGCATTGATCATCAATCTGCCTGGACAGCCAAAATCGATCAGGGAAATTCTGGAAGGCCTAAAAGATGCGGACGGGAAAGTGATCGTCGCTGGTATCTTTGCTTCCGTGCCCTACTGCATTGACTTAATTGGCGGCCCCTATATTGAGGCTAATTCCGACATCATCTCGGTCTTTAGGCCGAAAAGTGCGATCAAGCCGCGTCCTTAATCCGCAGCCGTCGCTGGTGGCTCTGCGGCTAGGTCGGGAATAAAAAAGGTATTGCGGTAATAGCGCAGCTCCTCAATCGACTCTTCGATATCGGCTAAGGCGGTGTGTGCCTGCTTTTTGACAAAGCCCTTCATGATCTGTGGCTGCCAGCGGCGAGCCAGCTCCTTAATAGTCGACACATCCACATTGCGGTAGTGAAAATACGCTTCTAACTTGGGCATGTAGCGCGCCATAAAGCGGCGGTCCTGGCAAATGGAATTGCCGCACATCGGCGAAACACCTGCCTTAACGTACTGCTTTAAGAAGGCAATGCAGGCTTGTTCTACCGCATCCTCATTAAGTGTTGATGCTTTCACGCGATCAATCAGACCTGATTTACTATGAGTGCCTTTATTCCATGCATCCATGCCATCTAGTACAGCATCGTCTTGATGAACCACCCAGACTGGGGCCGTAGCAATGGTGTTGAGATTGGCATCGGTCACGATCATCGCGATCTCTAAAATGCGATCACTGTCTGGCTTTAGTCCAGACATCTCCATATCCAACCAAATTAAATGCTCGCCTGTAGAAATAATATTCTTTCTATTGAATTAAAAAAGGGTGCCTAAACCGCATGGACTTGAAATTAGATTTTTTCATCTCGTAACCAATACCACTTATACAAAATATGCTGGCCTAAACGTCTAAACGGCGCTAACAAAGCAGATCTGATGACGCCAAATAAATTGGGATACTCCAGCGGAGTAGCATAAATGGGTAAATTAAATACGGGGTTTTCGGCATCCTTGCCGGCAATCCGCTCCGCTAATCGTTTCCCTGCCCAGGTTGAAAAGGACACTCCATTACCGCCATATCCGAGGGCGTACCACACTGCTCGATCGGGATCCGGCCTTACAATCCGCGGCATCATATCGTGACTGACATCCACCCATCCCCACCACGAATACTCAATCGGAATGTTAGCAATGGCAGGAAATTTTCGCGCAATTCCATCGGTTAACAGCTGAAGATGGATTGGGCCCTCGGCATCGCGACCGCTCACCGCGCTCCGACTTCCAATTTGGAGGCGATTATCTTTTAACAGGCGGTAATAAAAACGCAGCGTGCGCGTGTCGGTAATAAAAATATTAGACTTAAAGCCGGTTGCTTCAATTTCTTCTGGGCTCAGCGGCCTTGTCACCACGGAATTCGACAAAATAGGGAGAATTTTGTTTTTGAGGGTGGGCTCCACTTTTTGTTCGATATATCCCCCCGTACAAAAAGCAACCCGCTTTGCACGCACTATGCCCCCAGGAGTATGCAGAATATTCAATCCATTTTGAGTTTCCGAGCGCAATACCGGAGAAGATGTATGAATGCGCACACCCAAGGCGCGCGCTTTGCGCATTAAACCAAAGTTAAACTTAAGGGGATGAATACCAACACCCTCGCTCTCAAGCAAGGCGCCGTGAGCATCATGGTCATCGCAATAACGCTCTTTGATTTCTTCACGGGATAGGATCTGCGTGTCATACCCAAAAATAGTGCGACGAACTTCAGCCTCCGACCTCAAGTAATCCATTTTTTCGGGGCGATGGGCCACATAAAGGTGTCCCGTATCGGTTGCTTCACAATCAAACTCGCGAGTTAACTCTTTGAAATTTTCAAAGCCAAGTCGAATCTCAGCATCCAGCCGCTTAGCGGTATCCATACCCCAGCGCTTAATCCACTGCGAGCGACTTAAACGACCACTCGCATTTTGGCCCTGCCCACCATTGCGACTAGAGCACCCCCAAGCCAATTGATTCGCTTCTAGGATTACCGCCTTAATTCCATGTTCTTTTGCCAAATACAATGCGGTCGATAATCCAGTAGCCCCCGACCCAACGATGACAACACCCACGTCCATATCAGCTAAAACGGGTCCATCGTCTTCAGGCGGCTCACCCGCTGTAGCCACCCAATACGTCGGTGAGTACGCAGTGTTCAAACCAATAGACTCTCCCGTCAGGGGGTCATACTTTGGATCGTATTCTCTTTTTGGGGGGCTTACGTGTTTGTGCATGGCTTAATTGATTAAGAAATGATTTGCTTTCGAAAGACGTTCTTTTTGAAAATTTTGCCATCCCTGAACGTAAAAATGTCGACGCCATTGGCCTCAAACTTCACGCCCTTGAGATCAGTCCCGCAAAATCGCCATTCCGATACTCCATTGTCTCCGAAGACAAAATGGCTTGCGTCAAGCCATTGCGCATCCGGAAACTGAGTCCATGCTGACTCAAATGCTTTTCTCACCTGTTCGTGGCCAGTAAATCGATTTCCATAAACATGAATTCCTGCAGCCGTTTCAAAAATACAATCCTCCGTCATAAATGACATCAATGCATCAATATCATGTTTATTCCAAGCGGCTGAAAAATTTTCCAGGAACTTAATGTCGATTGTATTTTTCATGGTCTCCATTCGCATAGTCAAAAAAACGGGCGCAATGCATGCGCCTACAGGCCTAAAACTCTGAGTTTAGCTCAAACTACCGTGGGGGTTTTATATAAATTACAATCGAATGATGCTATTTACAATCACTTTCGTATTGTTTTTTATTCTGAGTTTTGGCGTGCGTCACTGGCTTGCCCAGCGGCAAATTCGCCACGTTGCCGCCCATCGTGAAACGGTTCCGGAAGAGTTTGCGCAGAGCATCACCTTAGGCGAGCACCAAAAGGCCGCCGACTACACCATCGCTAAGTTGAAGTTGGGTTTACTGGAAAACACATTCAGTGCGGTTGTGCTAATTGGATTTACCTTATTGGGCGGCTTGGAATACCTCAATCAAGCGCTAACCGATCTGCTAGGTAATGGCATCGATCAACAAATGGCATTGCTTTGCTCGATCGTTTTGATTTCTGGAATTTTAGATTTACCCTTTACCTGGCATAAACAGTTTGGGATTGAAGCAGCGTATGGATTTAATCGTATGACCCCGAAACTGTTTCTATTGGATATGGTCAAGGGCATTGTGCTTGGCGCGGCCTTAGGTCTGCCTCTGCTGTGGGTAGTACTTAGCCTGATGGCAGAAGCGGGTAGCCTCTGGTGGCTATGGGCTTGGGCGGTATGGACCGTGTTTAATGCCTTATTACTTTGGCTCTTTCCTACGTTTATTGCACCCTTGTTCAATAAATTTAAAGCCTTGGAAGAGGGTCCGCTGAAAACCCAAATCGAGGGCCTGCTCAAGCGCTGTGACTTTGCTAGCCAAGGCTTGTTTGTCATGGATGGCAGTAAACGCAGCGCCCATGGCAATGCCTATTTCACTGGTATCGGTAAAGCCAAACGCATTGTCTTTTTTGATACCTTGATTGAGAAACTAAACCCAGGCGAAGTAGAGGCAGTACTGGCACACGAACTGGGGCACTACAAACGCAATCACATTCGCAAACGTTTATTGGTTTCGTTTGCGATGAGCTTTGTCATGCTCGCGCTGCTGGGCTGGGTCAGTACACAATCTTGGTTTTACATTGACCTGGGTGTCACGCCAAGCCTAGAGGGTTATAACGGCGGCTTAGCACTGGCACTCTTTATGCTGGTTTCGCCTGTATTTGGGTTTTTCTTTACACCCCTTAGTAGCCTTGCCTCACGCAAGCATGAATACGAAGCCGATGGTTTTGCGGCAGAGAAAGCATCGGCGAGTGACTTGATCTCGGCCCTCGTGAAGCTCTATCAAGACAATGCATCGACCCTCACGCCCGATCCGCTTTATACCGCGTTCTACAGCTCCCATCCGCCAGCACCGCTGCGCATCGCGAACTTGCAGCGCTTAAGTCAAGCCTAAACGGATTGCATGGAGCAATTTCGTGCCCTTCTCATCGCCTCCTATGGTCGGCATTACCTCGCCGAAAGAATAGCGCCCGATGGCTCACATGGCGGACCCTTCATTCAGGTCAGCACCCCAGCTAAGCAGCACGTTGGCGCAGTAGGAGATCGTCTCCTTTTAGAAAGCACCTCGCCCGATCAGGCGCGCATCATTCACATTGAAGAGCGGCGTAATCTGCTGTACCGTTCGGACGCCTTTAAGAGCAAGTTAATTGCATCCAACGTCGATCAAATCTTAGTCGTACTGGCAACCCAGCCTGCATTTTCGCCAGACCTACTTGGTCGTGCGGTGGTAGCTGCCGAGGCCCACGACATTGGGCTCCACATCATTCTGAATAAATGCGATCTGCAGGATAGCCTACCTATCGCGCGCAAGCTCGTTGCGCCCTATGCACGCATGGGATACCCGGTAACCGAGGTCTCGGCTAAATTTGATCCCGCGTCGATGGCATCCTTGCAGTCCGCCTTGTGTGGAAAAGTATCGGCTTTGGTTGGTCAATCGGGCATGGGCAAATCTACTTTACTCAATGCTTGGGTGCCGGATGCTGCTGCAGTTACGCAAGAGTATTCCGTTCGTCTCGACACCGGAAAGCACACCACCACGGCATGCCGCTATTACGATTTACCAGACTGGGGTCGTGATCAACAAGGTCGATTAGGCGCGCTGATTGACTCGCCCGGCTTTCAGGAGTTTGGCTTGGCTCACCTGTCAGTGAGTGAGCTACAGCATGCTTTTCGTGAGTTTAAAGGCGTATTGGGTCAATGCCGATTTCATAACTGCGCGCACCTGAGTGAGCCTGACTGTGCGATTCGGGATGCAGTTGATAAAAATCAGATTACCGCTGAACGCCTCAATTTATTTCGTCAGTTACGTTCAGACTCTAAGACTGCAGATGTACAGCTTCAGGGAATTACCCAAGCCAAAGAGCGATGGTCAACATCGCCAACAAAACCAAGCAAAAAATAACCGTGCGCCAAACGAGGCCGATGGCGGAGCGCATGGTGCGTTCACTTGGCTCAAGCCCCACCTCATAGACCGCGGATTCCCCCGCTTCAGCCATACGCAGGGCTTCGTCGCTGTCTGGCTCGCTCAATGGCTCACCCAAGCGCACGCCCAATGCGCCACTTCCTGCTGCGAGGATGACTGCGATTAAGGAATCACTCCACTTTTGCGTCAGATAGCGCCAGGAATACACTGCGCCCTCAAAATTACCGACGATGGCAAAGGTCATTGCTGTCATGCGTGCTGGAACCCAATCCAATACATAAAAGAAATGGCGTGCTGCCTGGCTCAAATGAAAGTCACCTAACTGCGTCCAGCGCTGCGATGCGGTATCTGCAAAGCGGTAAAGCACCACTCCAGCTGGACCGATGGGCACCAGGAACCAGAAGAGCACCCCTAGAACGTGGCGATGCGCGCCAATAATGGCCTTTTCCAATGCCAAGGAGATCACTTCAACCTCGCTCAACTGGCTAGCATCTAGCTCGGGTCCATACCACTGCGCCAACGCCTCACGCGCGGCTGGTAAATCGTGGTTTTGAATCGCAATGTGCACGGCAGTAAACGAATGGCTAAATTGCCGAAAGCCAAAGAAAAGGTAAACAACAATGACATTCAAGAAAAATGCTAGCACTGGGTAGGTCAGCATGAATACCACGTGCAATACAAAAATAATCACCGTCGGCAATATGAAGGCAATCAAGCAAGCCATGCGCGCCCCTACTGCAGATGCGCCCTGCTCTTTTTTTGCGCCAAACTCCTTAGCAACCCAATCGAGCCAGCCAGAGCTCATCCGCCGAACCCAATGGCTGGCAGTTACTGGCCGATATTGTTCGGCAATCAAAGCGAGAAGGATGGAGAAAAAACTCATAATTTTAAGAAATGATATAGGTTTCTGAGCATGCCAGCCGTGGCGCCCCAAATAAAGCGGTCTTGATAGGGCATGGCATAGAAACGGCGACGTTCCTCGCCGCTCATCCAAACCCGAACCTGATGGTTGGCCGGATCCATTAAAAAGGAGAGCGGGACATCAAAAACGTCAGCAACCTCAAACGCATCGACCGGATAGTGGGGTTGCGGATCAACCAAAGCAACCACTGGCGTAACGCGGTACCCCGATACTGTCAGGTATTCTGGTAAGGTGCCGATGACCTCGACGCGCGCAGATTCAAGGCCAATTTCTTCTTGGCTTTCGCGCAGTGCCGTAGCCCGTAAATCACTATCCCCAACATCCATACGGCCACCGGGAAAGCTAATCTGGCCAGCATGGTCATGCAAATGATCGGTGCGCCGGGTTAGCAGAATGGATAAGCCCTCGGGCTTTTTTAAAACCGGTATCAATACTGCCGCATCAGTTGTCAAGCCTTTGGCCGATCGGGCGCTAATAATATCGGCAGCCAAGGCATAACGATTTTCATCGGTAATCTCGGGAGACCAGTCCAGCGTTTGCGAAAAACGGTTGCGCAAGGAGTCGGCCAACAAGGCATGCTCCGCAATGCGCGGATCGGCATCACAACAGCGCTCAATCGGCACAATCTGAGGATTAAAGCGGGATGGAGATGCAATAGCGGAGGGCATGGTTTATTTTAGGTGATCCAGCGATGCAATGCGGCCAAGAAAAAAGGCAGCCAAGGCCGCCTTTTCGTATAAGCAAATGATTGCTTACTCTGCAGCAGCCTGAGCACTCGGCTTAACGCGCGCTTGCAGCTTTTCTTTAATACGCGCTGACTTACCGGAACGGTCACGCAAGTAGTAGAGCTTGGCACGGCGCACATCACCGCGGCGCTTCACTTCAATGCTGGCAATTAATGGCGAGTACGTTTGGAAGGTACGCTCTACGCCCTCACCCGATGAAATCTTACGCACGATAAAACTGGAGTTCAGTCCGCGATTGCGTTTGGCAATCACCACGCCTTCAAATGCCTGGGTCCGCTTACGGGTACCTTCAACTACGTTGACACCCACAATCACGGTATCGCCAGGAGCAAAACTAGGAATAGTCTTGTTGGCGGTGAGACGAGCAATTTCTTCTTGCTCAATTTTTTCAATCAAATTCATTTTTTATCCTTAAACATCATGTCAGCGTTAATCCCGTTACCAAGGCAATCGGACCAGACAGAGGATGCAGTTATTTCATTTTGATTAGGTCAGAAGTAATTTTTATTTCAACAGCAATAAAAAACGTTCATCTTCTTCACTAAGCAACCCATTCTTGCGCGCATCCTCAATGAGGTCTGGGCGCAATCTTGATGTCAGCTTTAACGACTCTTGCCGACGCCAATCTTCTATTTTAGCGTGATGTCCGCCCAAAAGCACGTCTGGCACCGGTATTTCTTCATATATTTCAGGGCGGGTATAGTGCGGATGGTCCAAAAGCCCATTGATAAAGCTATCTTGAGCGGCGGAATCCTCGCCCCCTAGCACCCCTGGAATGAGCCGAATAACCGCATCCATCATGGTCATTGCCGGTAATTCACCACCAGAAACCACAAAATCCCCAATCGAGAGCTGCAAATCAACCTGGCGATCAACAAAACGTTGATCCACTGCCTCGTATCTACCGCAAATTAACGTTAAATTACCGTAACTGAGAATATCTTTCGCTATCTTTTGCGAAAAACGTTCACCTTGAGGCGCGAGCAGGCAAATCGGGCCAGATTGGATGCCGCTTGATTGGTGATCGGCTTTAATGGCCTGAACGGTGTCTTCCAAGGGCTTTGCCATCATCACCATCCCAGGTCCGCCGCCATAGGCTCGGTCATCGACGGTTTTACGGGGGTCGTGGGAATAGTCCCGTGGGTTCCAAAGGCGCAGTGTGGTCAGGCTGCGCTGATAGGCTCGGCCAGTGACACCCCACTCCGTTAGGGCAGAGAACATCTCCGGAAAAAGGCTTACAAGGTCAAAGCGCACGCGCGCCCCCCAAAAAAACCATTACCAATCTGCACCCCACTGAACACTTATCTGTTTTTTAGTCAAATCCACATCCTGAATGATCTCGGGAACAAATGGAATGAGGTGAATACGATCACCGCCCTGTACGGTCATGATGGCATGCGCGCCATTCTCGGTGATTTCAGTCACAAGCCCGAGCGGTGCTTGTTCGTTGCCAATGACCTCACAACCCAGCAGATCCACCCAGTAGTACGAGTTTGATTCTGCTTGCGGAAAAGCCGCACGACTCAGTAAAAGCCGAGCTCCTTTGATAGCCAAAGCCTGATCTCGGTCAACAATGCCTTCAAGCCCCATGACAACAAACCCACTGTGGAGTTTGGCGCTATTCACTGCATAGTGCTTTGGCGCTTCAGGGATGCGAGCACCATGGCTAAGTTGTGGACTAAGGATGGAAAGCCAAATGGATTTGGTAGATAGCAGGGCAACCGGGTCAGATGAAAAGGGCCTTACTTTAATCTGGCCCCGCAGGCCTTGTGCATCCTGAATAAGACCTAGTTCGACTAAGTCTTTTGGGAGAGCTGAACTCATTCAACACCCTCCCTTAAAAAACAATGCTATGTAAAACTGTCCAAACGCAACGTGGACAGCAGTTTAGGCAGCAGGATGATCTTTAATCAAGCGTTTGACGGTTGGTGAAACTTGCGCACCAACACCAGTCCAATAGGTCAGGCGATCCTGCGCAACACGCATTGCCTGCTCGGACTCAGCAGCAGATGGGTTGAAATAACCAATGCGCTCGATAAAATTCGAGTCGCGACGATTGCGCTTGTCGGTTGCAACAATGCTGTAAAAAGGGCGTTTTTTTGAACCGCCGCGTGCCAGTCGAATGACGACCATACTTATTCCTTAAAATCGGTGATAAATCATGAACTCTTACTGACACAATGATCAGCAGTAAACCATATATTCTAGACGAAAAGCAGCCCTTGATCCACCCCAAGGCAGATGAAATCAAGCAGGTAAAGTGCCAATACACATAAAATATCAATAAAAACAATGGGTTAAATGAAAATAATGGCACAAATACGGAATCTATATCTTTCTCGCCTGGCTCGCATTTCTGGGCTTGGGGTCCTTTGCCTCCTAGTTGGCTGTGCCCATGTAATGCCGCCCTGCAATGCCAAAACCAGTCCCCCAGCCATTGAACTCAGCGGTACTTGGATATTGGAGCGCTGGAGTTTGGCCCCCAACAGCAAAGGTGAGGTTCGACCACGCCCCCTGCCTACAGGTGCGGACGCACAGGCTATTGCAATTCAATTCGATGCCCGTACTAATGTAGTGAGCGGCTTTTCTGGATGCAATCGTTTCACAGCGCAAATAACGGAAGATCCACGCGGTATTAGCATTGATAAGATTGCCAGCACCCGCATTGCCTGTTCAGCCGATCGCATGGAACTGGAACGTGCATTTTTATATCAACTCAATGACTATCAACGTCTGGTACGCGATGATGATCGCCTTCTCCTCATTGGACGTGATCAGAATGTACTGCGTTTTGTGCAAAGTGGTAAATTGAAATAAGCATAAGGATGCGACACGATGATTCGGTCTAAATTTTTGTTTTGTGCATTGGGTTTCTTTTTTCCTGGCGCTGGTTTTAATTGCCTTTATTTGCAGGGCCTGAAATCCTATTGGGGCTGGCTGCAATTCGCGGCCATCATCGGCGGCATCGGCGGCTGGATCATCTTAAGCACAACTGAACTCAGCTCATTTGCCGGCTGGTTTTTATTAACTCTGGGTTTTATCTCGATTGAGGCCAGCTTTCTAACCACCATCGCATACGGCCTTCGCAGTGGCGAGCGTTGGGATGCGGAATTCAATCCAGATATTTCGCCCGAACAGGCAACCCAAACTGGCTGGGGGACCATTCTGATGGTCATTTTTTGTTTGGTGTTTGGTGCCGCCTTAATGATGAGCTTTTTTGCAATTGCATTTGAGCAATTTTTTATCTCTCAACTGATTGAAGCGCGCAAGTTATCGCAATAAAAAATGGGGGTTACTACGACGCCCCACTGAAATCGGATTTACTTTTCTAAAGCCTTGGTTAACTCGGGCACAGCTGTAAACAGATCGGCAACCAAGCCGTAATCAGCGACCCCAAATATGGGTGCCTCGGCGTCTTTGTTGATCGCCACAATAACTTTCGAGTCCTTCATACCCGCCAAGTGCTGAATAGCACCAGAGATGCCAACTGCGACATACAGGTCGGGTGCCACAATCTTGCCGGTCTGGCCGACTTGATAATCATTGGGAACGTAACCAGCATCAACCGCTGCACGCGATGCACCCAACGCAGCTCCGAGGGTATCTGCCAGTGGTGCAATTAACTCTTGATACTTTTCGCCTGAACCTAAACCCCGTCCACCCGAAACAATTATTTTTGCAGCAGTTAATTCAGGGCGATCCGACTTGCTTAAATCGCGGCCCACAAAAGTAGCACTGCTAGTAACAGGAGCAGCATCCCGCTTTTCAATGGCTGTATTTCCGCCGCTAGAGCTGGCCGCTTCAAATCCGGTAGTGCGGACCGTCAGCACTTTAGTCGCGTCCAACGACTGAACTGTTGCGATGGCATTGCCAGCGTATATGGGCCGTGCAAATGTATCGGCACTAATCACCTGCGTGATATCGGATACCTGAGCCACATCTAATTTAGCGGCAACCCGCGGCATCACATTCTTACCATGGGCGGTAGCCGCAGCTAAGAGATGCTCGTAGCCATTAGCGAGCGCCAACACTTGTGCCGCCACTGGTTCAGCGAGTTGATCGAGCAACGCAGCATCATCAACCAAAATGACCTTGCGAATACCCGGAATGGCGGCTGCGGCTGTAGCAACACCATTGGCATTGCTGCCAGCAACCAAAACATCGACTTCGGGGCTACAAGCCAGCGCCGCCGTTACCGTATTTAATGTGGCTGCTTTGAGGGTCTGGTTATCGTGCTCTGCTAATACAAGTGCGGCCATTTAAATTACCTTCGCTTCATTTTTTAATTTATCGACAAGCGCAGCAACGTCTGCGACGATGATGCCAGCCGTCCGTTTTGGCGGCTCTTCTACTTTGACGGTTTTCAGATGGGGCGTAACATCAACGCCCAATGCCTCTGGCTTCATGATGTCCAGCACTTTCTTCTTTGCCTTCATGATGTTGGGCAGGGTAACGTAGCGGGGCTCATTCAGGCGCAAATCGGTGGTAATCACTGCTGGCAAAGCCATGGAAATGGTTTCTAGACCACCGTCGACTTCGCGTGTCACGTTAAGCGTGCCATCTACAAAGGCCACTTTCGATGCGAAGGTAGCTTGCGGAATATCCATCAGAGCCGCCAACATTTGACCGGTCTGATTGCTGTCGTCATCAATGGCCTGCTTGCCCAAAATGATCAGCTCGGGCTGCTCTTTGGCGCACACTGCCTGCAATAACTTGGCTACGGCTAAAGGCTGCAAATCAACCTCGGTTTCGACCAAAATGGCGCGATCGGCGCCAATCGCCAGTGCGGTTCGCAGGGTCTCCTGACATTGAGAGCTCCCTGCTGAAAAAACCACGATCTCGCTTGCAACGCCAGCCTCTTTCAAGCGAATGGCCTCTTCCACTGCAATTTCATCAAAGGGATTCATGCTCATCTTCACATTCGCGGTGTCAACACCGGACTGGTCAGATTTGACTCTAATTTTGACGTTGTAATCAACAACGCGCTTCACTGCAACCAAAATTTTCATGGCACTAACTTAGTCTCTTTTAGGGAATCAATCACTCGATTTTACTCGTCCACGGGGCATTCGGCTTGGCCGCCTGTAAACACCTAAAGGTCAGCTAAAGCTTTGACGTGGGCCACCACGCTACGCCCTAAAGCAGAGAGGTTATAGCCCCCCTCAAGGCAGCTGACAATCCGGCCACCAGCCGATTCCTTGGCCACCTCTTTGAGGCGCTGGGTCATCCAAACATAATCATCCTCTACCAAGCCCATTTGACCTAAATCATCCTCGCGATGGGCATCAAAGCCGGCAGAGATCAAGATTAATTCGGGCTGAAAGGCCCTTAAGCGTGGCAACCAGGTTTCAGTAATCATCTTGCGCACCACATCCCCTTTGGTCGAGGCGGGCATCGGCATATTCACCATATTGTCAGAGTGCTCTAAGCCGCTGTAGGGATAGAAGGGGTGCTGAAAAAAACTGCACATCAGAATTTTAGGGTCATCATAAAATGCCGCCTCAGTGCCATTGCCATGGTGGACATCAAAATCAATAATCGCCACCCGTTCAATGCCGTATGCACTGATTGCGTAGCGCGCAGCAATCGCGATGTTATTAAAAACACAGAAACCCATCGAGCGTGTTGGCTCCGCATGATGGCCAGGCGGGCGGATTGCACAAAATGCGTTTTCGACTTCGCCCTTCATGACCGCATCGACACCAGCAATCGCTGCGCCAGCAGCACGCAATGACACGGTCAGGGTTGCAGGGTTCATGATGGTGTCGCCATCAAGCATAAAGTAGCCCGATGTGGGTGAGTGGCCAGTGACATACTCCACGTGATCGGCACTATGAACCAACTCGACTTGCTCGGTTGTGGCGAGCGGCGGCTCGATCCGCTTTAGAAAGCTATCGACGCGGCTCAAAATGAGTTGGTCTTCAATTGCCTGAATGCGCTCCGGGCACTCGGGATGATGGCTGCCCATCTCATGCCTTAAAAAATCACTGTGGCTTATATATGCTGTTGTCATTCTTATCGCCTCTTTATATCGTCCATCCCATCGAATTTATCTATAAAATCAATTGGTGAACCTTATTTTAATTATTCCCCGCATTGGCTCTTACATTACCAACAGGGGTGTTTGCCTCCTACTCGCCAGTATCGCCATTGCCCTCTTATCCGCTTGCGCCACGGCTCCACCGAGCACAGAAGCAGCGCCGCCTAGCAAAACTGTTACTGACACTCCTATCGTAAACCAAGTGAGCGAGGAAGCGGCAGAGCGACAGCTTAGCCAAAACCTCCAAGCCATGCTGGCACAAATTAGCAAAACAGAAGGTATCCCACTCAGCACCCTAGAGACTGCATTTGCGGATAGCAAAAATCTAGCCCAAGTACGTAAATTGGTCATGCCAGGACCACCTGGATTTAGAAAGAACTGGGTTGCCTATCGAGGGCGCTTTATCGAGCCCGTTCGAGTCAAGGCAGGGATGGCTTTTATTGAACAAAATCGCTCCTACCTGGAACAGGTCGAGCATGAAACCGGCGTGCCCGGAACGGTCATCGCTTCAATCATCGGCGTAGAGACCATCTATGGGCGCAACATGGGTAGCTTCAAGGTCAAGGATGTTTTATCCACTCTGGCATTTAACTATCCCGATACACCGAACCGTGCCAGCCGCGAAGTCCTGTTTCAAGATCAACTCAAACAACTCATCCTGCTATGTTGGGCCGAAGCCAACTGCAATGCTCCGCGGAGTACTAAAAACCCTTCAAACATAGCCAATGCATTTGACCGCTGCCTTAACCAGACCAGCTCCTATGCCGGCGCAATTGGTCTGCCGCAATTCATGCCGGGGAGCATCCGCAATTTTGCAAAGGATGGCGATGGCGATGGTGTGATTAATTTACGACAAAGCCACCCAGATGCGATTGCAAGCGTAGCGCGCTTTTTACGGATGCACGGCTGGCAACCCGGGATGCCGATCTACTTTCCAATCACAGAAACAGAACAAAACCAAGCTGCCATTCGGCGCTTAGCAGACGGTCTGCCAGATGCCAAACACACCGTTCAAGAATTCATTGAACTCGGTATCTTAGATAGTCGCTTTGGTGATCTACAAACCGGTGGCGTAGCGCCCCAAAGTAAGGCACTCATTATCGATCTACCATTCATCAATGCGCAAGGCAATGATGAGGTTCGCTATGTTGTTGGCCTAGAAAACTTTCTCAGCATTGTTCAATACAACCGCAGTTATTTTTATGCGCAGAGTGTCGCTGAGTTTGCAGAGGCGCTAGGTTACGTCAACCAAAGTGCAGCGTTTAAAGCACCTACTACGCCGACCACTAAAGCCAAGAAAGCTGTTGCCAAAAAGACGCAAAAGCCTAAAAAGCCCAAGGCCAACTAGGCTGGAAATACACCCGTGGAAAGATAGCGGTCACCGCGATCACAAACGATAAACACAATCGTCGCGTTCTCTACTTCCTGCGCAATCCGCAAGGCAATGACGAGCGCTCCGGCTGCCGAGATGCCACAGAAAATACCTTCTTCTGCTGCCATACGGCGAGCCATTTCTTCAGCCTCACCTTGACTAACATACTCAATCCGGTCGACTCGGTCTGCTTGGTAAATTTTAGGCAAGTACTCAGGAGCCCATTTCCGAATTCCTGGAATCTGCGACCCCTCGGATGGCTGCGCGCCAATAATCTGAATCTCCGGATTCATTGACTTTAAATACGTAGAGACTCCGGTAATCGTGCCAGTGGTGCCCATTGAGGAAACAAAATGCGTAATCTGCCCATGGGTATCGCGCCAAATTTCAGGGCCGGTTGTCTCGAGGTGTGCGCGGGGATTATCTAAATTTGAAAATTGATCCAGTAAACGCCCACGTCCTTCTTTTTGTAATTGCAAGGCATAGTCACGCGCCAGCTCCATGCCTCCCGTTGCAGCAGTCAGAATGAGCTCAGCCCCATAGGCTGCCATGCTTTGGCGGCGCTCTAAACTTTGATTTTCGGGCATCACCAGCACCATTTTGTAACCCAACATGGCAGCGGCCATCGCCAAGGCAATACCTGTATTGCCACTGGTAGCTTCTATCAACGTATCGCCCGGCTGAATCTCGCCACGCTCTTGTGCGCGCACAATCATCGATAGTGCAGGCCGATCCTTGACCGATCCCGCCGGATTATTCCCCTCAAGCTTGCCTAAAACAACATTGCCACGCGCAATGATGTCAGCACCTGGTATCCGCTGTAAACGCACTAACGGTGTATTCCCAACCGTTTGGGAGATGGTCATGTAGGAGGAGTGGGGATTGGCGGGCGAGTTCATCAAACTATTTTAGCCACAAGCCCACCAATCCGGTGAATTAAGCGCAATCGCGCTATTTCATATTGGGGCGGCGTTTATTCCCAGTTTTTTTGTCCTTTCCCCCTCTTGGATGTGGGGTACTGATCTTGCGCTTCCCGCGAGCGCCCTTGCGATCGGCTTGTGCGCGAAGTCGGCTCGGCTTGTGCGCGTGAACTTGCTCTGGAGCCATTGCGAGTTTCACGATACGCGCTGGGGGACTCAATGGTTAAGCCGTTATCGACCATCTTGGTAACTGACTTCATCCCAATGCCCCGCACCCGCTGCTGTAAGTCATTGGCATCGCGGTAAAAGCCGCCATCCTCTCGCTCTGAAATAATGGCACGCGCTTTTGAGGGGCCCAAACCTTTGATGCTCTCCAGCTCGGACTGGCTTGCGCTATTGACGTTAACAGGTGATGCCATTACATCCGACATCCCGACTCCAATTACAGGCACTAACAAGGACATCAGCGCTACTTGAAATGCATATTGACGCACATACGAACGTAATTTTTGAATCATATCAACCCCTTTTGATCGTTAAAAAATCCTTGGGCTAATTGAATAGCGCGCAAGGACTCCTCATAACGGTCTAAAGATAGGGTGGTTGACTATTAATAGACTCCTGACAGTGTGACTACATTGAAATCAGTAAGTGCCCAGGGGTGGCGTAAATCGAGATGACACTCGTGTCAATTTAGGCGCTGGGCTGACTCAGAAAATCAGCATTGGCAGAAAGCCAATCGATGTAACGCCCAACACCCTGCTCTACATTTAAGAATGGGGCAGCATAGCCCGCTGATCTGAGTTGGGTTTGGTCTGCCTGTGTAAAGCATTGGTATTTGCCACGCAAGGCATCCGGAAACGGAATGTATTCAATCAAGCCTTGCTTGACCAATTCCGATAAGCTAGCTGGTGCTTGGCCTGCTATGCGCCGCATGGAGTTGACGACGGCGTGGGCAACATCATTAAATGGTTGGGCATTACCACTACCCAAATTAAAGATACCGCTCTTTTCAGGGTGGTCATAAAAAAACAAATTGACTTTGACAACATCCTCAACGGACACAAAATCACGGCTCTGTTCTCCAGCAGCATAGCCACCATACTCCCCAAAGAGCTTGACCATACCTTGGTTTTTAAACTGATGGTATTGGTGAAACGCAACCGACGCCATCCGGCCTTTGTGCGACTCACGTGGACCATACACATTGAAGTAACGAAACCCAACCACCTGGGCTGTATTTGCTTTCTCAGCAAAGCGCTTGCGCATTACTTGATCAAATAAAAATTTGGAGTAGCCATAGATGTTCAGCGGCTTCTCATGCTCTCGGCTTTCGACAAAGGTGTCGGATCCACCGTAGGTAGCTGCAGAGGATGCATATAAGAACGGCACCCTTTCTTCGGTGCAGATGTCCAGTAAATCCATCGAGTATCTGTAGTTATTCGCCATCATAAAAATGCCGTCGGTTTCCATGGTATCGGAGCACGCCCCTTCATGAAAAACCGCCTTGACTTTGCCCAGACGTCCGCTAGCGAAAGCCTCAAGGAACTCGTCCTTGTCTAGGTAGTCAATGATGTCGAGGTCAGCCAGGTTGCGGTATTTATCCGCTGGGCGTAAATCATCCACAGCAATGATGTTTTTTTCACCTCTAGCATTAAGGGCCTGCACTAGATTCGCGCCGATAAATCCAGCGGCGCCCGTCACAATAATGGTCACTGCAATTCCTCCGAAGTTACGGTTGCGGTACCTAGCTTGCCGACCACAATGCCACCGGCGCGGTTAGCGAGCGCCATCGCCCGATCAAGCGGCCACTGCGCTGCAAGAGCAACCGCTAAAGTTGCAATCACGGTATCACCCGCACCAGACACATCAAATACCTCACGCGCCTGTGCGCGTACATGCGAAACACCCTGATCCGTGAACATACTCATACCCTCTTCAGAGCGGGTGAGTAGCAAAGCCTGAATACCAAGCGCACGCCTGAGCTCTTGCGCACGCTGCGTCAGATCGGCCTCGTCAGCCCATCGGCCTACCACTTGACGCAGCTCACTGCGATTGGGAGTGATCAGGGTCGCGCCACGGTATTTTTCGTAGTCTTCGCCTTTAGGGTCAACCAAAATGACTTTATTTTTTGCCCGCGCGGTCTCAATCATGGTGGCAACCTGACTCAAGGCTCCTTTGCCGTAATCCGACAATACAAGCACATCGGCGGTACCTAAGGCTTTTTCAAACCGTGCCAACTTTTGCTCCAATGCCGTTTGGCTAGGAGTCTCTTCAAAATCCAAACGGATCAATTGCTGTTGGCGTGCAATCACCCGCAACTTCACTGTGGTTGGAACTTTAGGATCCACTTCTAACTGGCTATTGACACCGCTCTGCCTGAGCAGTTCACCAATGCGATTACCTGCCTCATCCTCGCCTACAACGCCGAGGATGGTTGTATTCGCTCCGAGCGCAGCAACGTTACGGGCCACGTTCGCGGCGCCACCCAAGCGTTCATCGACTTTGGACACTTGCACAACTGGAACCGGCGCCTCTGGCGAAATTCGATCCGAATCGCCAAACCAATAGCGATCGAGCATCACGTCACCAACTACTAATAGCTTAGTTTTTGCAAATTGCTCGCGGTTCGCTTTTTCTACGGTCATGGTGGTAATCAGTTGTGACGGCCAATGCCTTGGTATTCAAAACCCAATTCTTGCATAGCTTGGGGCTCATAGAGGTTTCGGCCATCAAAAATGATGGGGGATTTGAGTTTTTGCTTGAGTAAATCAAAATCAGGGCTGCGGAAGGCCTTCCACTCAGTCACGATGACCATAGCATCACAGCCATCTAAAGCATCCATCGGCTGATCGACCATAGAGACCCGCTTGCGCCCCTCCGGATTATTTGCAAAATCCACATCGAAACAATGGGATGCCTCTGGCATGGATACAGGATCGTAGGCCACTACAGTAGCGCCACGCTTGACTAGCTCACTAATAATCACACGGCTCGGGGCTTCACGCATATCGTCAGTATTGGGCTTAAACGCTAAACCCCAAATGGCAAACTTCATTTTAGATAGATCTGTACCAAAGCGCCTCTCCATCTTTTCAACCAGGATGGTTTTCTGCGCCTCATTTACCGCCTCGACTGCTTGCAGTATTTTTAAGTCGCGCCCGTGCTCGAGCGCCGTTTTACTCAGTGCCGATACATCCTTCGGAAAGCATGATCCGCCATAGCCCGTTCCTGAATACAAAAAGCCATAACCGATTCGAGAATCAGAACCAATGCCTTGCCTCACCGCTTCAATATCGGCGCCGACCACATCCGCAAGATTCGCCAATTCATTCATAAATGAAATGCGGGTGGCTAACATCGCGTTTGCGGCATATTTTGTGAGCTCTGCACTCTTGACGTCCATGTAATAGGTGCGCTCATGGTGGCGATTAAACGGCGCGTACAGCTTGCGCATCTGCTCTCTTGCACGCAATCCGGGGGGATTACTGTCGGTGCCAATCACAATGCGGTCAGGCCGCATGAAATCTTCCACGGCGGCGCCCTCTTTCAAAAACTCCGGGTTCGATACTACAGAGCAAAGCTCGGCTGCGAGGCCACGCTTAGCCAATTCTTCCGTAATGGCCGCCATCACTTTTTCTGCGGTGCCTACGGGTACCGTTGATTTATCCACCACCACCTTCGGCGTGCTCATGTGACGTCCAATATTGCGAGCTGCTGCAACAACATACTGCAAGTCAGCCGATCCATCCTCATCGGGCGGCGTGCCCACGGCAATAAATTGAATGTCGCCATGCGCTACCGACGCTGCAATATCGGTAGAGAACTGCAAACGCCCTGCGGCGCGGTTACGCTCAATCATCTCTTTGAGGCCAGGCTCATAAATGGGTACGCCACCGGAATTCAGAATAGCAATTTTCTTGGGGTCTAAATCCAAGCAAAATACATTGTTGCCTTGCTCCGCTAAACAGGCGCCAGTGACTAAACCGACGTAGCCGCTGCCAATGATGGTGACTTTCATGGGGTATCAACCGTTCTTAAAAAATAACTTACATGGACGGGCCGCTTGCCGCGACCCCTTCACTGCGTCTTGGGGAGTATGCCTCCCAATGATTACAACCCGGACATTGCCAATAAAAACGCCTTGCTCTAAAACCGCAGTTACCGCAGGTATACCGTGCTAAAGCAGTAGTACGCTGCTTTAAAAGGCCTAAGGTCGCCTGTAGGTCAGCAATACGCTCAGGACTGCCATTGATCTCCGCCAAAGCCAAACGCGTTTCTGCCAACTTCGAAAGCGCTGTCAAGCTAGGGCTATGTTGCATCACCCCAACCAACATCACCTCAGCGGCTGCAGGCCCACGAATTAACATCAAGTGCTTATGGACAATATCCAAAAGCTCACCGGCCGATTGCGTAGTTAATAGGGCAATCAGGTGGTCTAGCCCGGTATTGGCTTTATCGACCGCGACATGAGCCGCCATCCAGCGGTCGGCAACCAAGTGCATGTAGGCAGGGTGTTTTTCTGCCACCTGGCTCCACACCTCGATTGCTTGTCCTGGACGATCCATCGCAACCAAATAATCGCCTTGCAAAATTAATGCTCTAGCCTGCGCGGGGACCGCCTGTAAGGCCCGATCAATCGACAGCTCAGAATCCTTCATATCTTTGCGCCGCAACGCCTCTTGCGCTAATTCACAATAAAACTGGGCGATCTCCGTTTGGTGATCCTTGCCCTGCAAAGCCTCCAGCTCGGTGGCTGCCACAATCGCTTTTTTCCAATCGCGCTCGACTTGGTACATTTCCAAGAGACTCTCTTTGGCTGGAACGCTGTATTTACCTTCGCCTACTTGGTTTAGGGACGTTTCTGCACGGTCGAGTAAGCCTGCACGCAAAAAATCACGGCCTAATTCATAGGCAGCATGGTCGCGGTCGCGGGGCTTCAGGTCAGCACGGCTGGCCAAATGCTGATGAATGCGGATCGCACGCTCGGTCTCGCCACGGCGACGAAACAAATTTCCCAATGAAAAGTGAAGGTCTACTGTTTCAGGGTCGAGCTGGGCGACCTTAACCAGCGCTTCAATCGCTTGATCTGGCTGCTCGTTTAATAAAAGACTAAGCCCCTTAAAAGTAGAGCGCTGCTGCAGCATGCGCTCGCGCTCGTCCATTCGGCTCTCAAGGCGCAGATCCCAACGCGAGGCAAGCCATCCGAGCCCAAATAGAACTGGGAGCAGCAGTAGCCACGCGGTTTCAATTTGAATCATGGGGTTCGTTTACGTAAGGCAGTTTGATATCAAACTAAGGTCGGTAATGACCCACCGGCATTTGCTCGCAAGCGAGGCAAATTAGCCTTCCTTCTTGCCAGACTGAGTCTGGTTGTGCGCTTGATTGAGGGGTTTATAGTCAACCCGCTCGCGCAATTCTTTACCTGGCTTGAAATGCGGTACACGTTTTTCTGGAATCATGACCTTTTCACCCGATTTCGGGTTGCGGCCAGTTCGGGCTGGTCGGTGATGCAATACAAAACTACCAACACCGCGCAACTCAATGCGCTTACCTTCAGCAAGTGCTTGCGTCATGGTATCTAACAGTGTTTTAACTGCCAACTCAACATCCCGTGGTAATAGTTGCGGAAACTGCTCCGCTAAGCTCTCTACCAACTCAGAGCGTGTAATCGCTTGTTGATCGTGTTCTGTCATGGTCTATCAGTAAAAACGCCACTCCTCTTGCAAGGAGTGGCGATATTGATTTAGCCCTGATTATCCATCTTCGCTTTGAGTAAAGCGCCCAAGTTGGTAGTGCCAGACTGCGCATCACCTTGGAGCTTGCTCATTGCGTCATGTTGATCAGCACTGTCTTTGGCTTTGATCGAGAGGTTGATATTGCGTGACTTGCGATCAATATTAATGATCATCGCTGTCACGGTATCGCCTTCTTTCAAGACATTGCGTGCATCTTCAACGCGATCGGTTGAGATTTCAGAAGCGCGCAGGTATGCCTCTACCTCGTCAGCCAAATGAATGGTTGCACCCTTCGCATCCACACTCTTCACTGTGCCAGTGACAAGGCTACCCTTGTCACTAGTGGAGGTGTAGTTGTTGAATGGGTCACCAGACAATTGCTTGATACCAAGCGAGATGCGCTCTTTCTCGACATCAATGGCCAATACGGTGGCTTCGATTTCATCGCCCTTCTTGTATTTCTTAACGGCTTCTTCACCTGGCTCATTCCAGGAGAGGTCAGAGAGGTGAACCAGGCCATCAATGCCGCCAGGCAAGCCAATGAAAACACCAAAGTCAGTAATCGACTTGATTGCGCCGGTGAGCTTATCGCCCTTCTGTTGTCCACGTGAGAACTCTTCCCATGGATTAGCTTTGCACTGCTTAATGCCAAGGCTAATGCGGCGCTTGTCTTCATC
>CANGWV010000005.1 GCA_947457875.1 Burkholderiaceae bacterium | reverse complement strand
TCTGGATTGCCTTGTTCGATCCAACGATCAAAACGGCTCAGCCATTCCTGCTGCGACAAACAGAGCTCTGGATTGCTGGCCATGATGTTGCCTTTACAGAGCGGATATCCGCACGCATCGAGGGCTTCATTCACTTCCCGAGCGAACTGCAGATAAATCAAACGCTGCGCCTCATCCTGCCCATCGGCATACACCAAGGCATTGTCTTGATCGGTTGCGATGGTTTGCTCGCTGCGACCCTCGGAACCCAAGGCAATCCAGGCAAAGCAACTGGGGTTCAATTGATAGCGCTTAGCAGTTAGAGTAATCAGCTGCTCGGTCAGCACATCATTTAAATGGCTAATCAGGGCCGTTAGTTGGCGGGCCTGAACGCCTTGCCCCAAGAGATTGCGCGCAAATGTACGAATATCATCGGCGCATTTCTTTAGAAGGGGAAGATCATCGGCAGCACGAATAGCACTGCTGATATTACTCAGCGATAAACGCTGCAAGGAAAATAAATCCCGCTCTGAAATAATTCCAACCAAGCGGCCGTGATCCAAAATGGGTAAGTGACGAATATTAAAACGCGACATCAAGAGGCCCGCCATCTCGGCGGTGTCATCAACGCTTAAGGTTTTTACTCCAGTCGACATCACGCTTGAAATGGGTGTATCGAGATCTAAATTGCTCAGGGTCACGCGTGACAAGACGTCGTAGCGGGTCAAGATTCCAACGATGGTTTGTTCATCCTCGCAAACTAGAATCGACCCTACTTTTTTCTCGTTGATCAGAGTCAGCGCTTCGCGCAGAGATGTATTGGGGCTAGTAATCAGCGGCTTTTTTAAACGCAAATCACCCAGCCGACTTTCCAGGGATTGGTCTGCCAAAGCCTGTGAAGCAAAGGAATTGCGTAGGGCCGTGCGGGACTCTTGAAGCAAACCCCAAATGCGATTACTTAAAAAATCACTGAAGGGTTTGGACTGCGCTTGCAATTGGCGCATTGCTGCTACTGGAAAAAGTAAGCAAAAGCAATCGCCCACCGCACTGTAGGTGGTGGAAACAGGCCGGTTGGCAAACGCCGAACCAATCGAAAATAAACTGCCTGCATCCAATAGAAAAGCGGTTTCTTCAATCCCCGGAATATCACGGCGACCGGATACGCGCCCTTGCCGTATGAGATAGAGAAATTGAGGAGGGCCATCGGCCGGCACGAGAATGCGCTCTTTGGGTGCGAAGTAAGCCTCGCGGGATTGCGTGAGAAAAAAATCAACATCGGCTACGGCCATTTTTGAAAATGGTAGGCTTTGCATCACCTGTTGCCGAAGATTTTGCACCAGGCTATGGGAAGAAGAGGTGTGCTGGTTACCTTGCCTTGTCATCGCTCAATTTGAAGGTAGATTATGTATTCGCATCATGGGAGTAAGGTGTCCGGGAGATCAGATAATCAAGGCCCTACAAACCATCATATGTTCATTTGACTGACTTATCAATACAATAGAAGCACTTAGACATAGTCAGGCAATTACCATGAATCCCACCACCGTTAATATCGTCAGCAGCCTTCTGTTCGGACTTGCTGTAATCCATACCTTTTCCACTGCCTTTTTTCAGGGTTTAGCGCACAAGCAACCAAACCATGCAGGGGCCTGGCATTTACTGGGTGAAGTGGAAGTGGTGTTTGGATTTTGGGCCATGGTCCTGGTTTCCTTCTTTTTTATTTACACCGGAACCGATGCCACGATTGCCTATTTAGAGAAACTTAACTTTACCGAGCCGCTCTTTGTATTTGTAATTATGATCATTGCAGCAAGCAAACCGGTTCTGGAGTTTTGCTTGTTCTTGGTATTGCGCATTACGGCGATTCTGCCGGTTAAAAAGTCGGTGGGCTTTCTGTGGGTCACGCTGACCCTCGTCCCACTATTGGGCTCCTTTATTACCGAGCCGGCAGCCATGACGGTTGCCGCATTGCTGCTGCGTGACTACTATTTTTCTAAACGCATTTCACCCCAGTTGATGTATGGGGGTCTGGCGGTGCTCTTTGTCAATATCTCGATTGGCGGCGCCTTAACCCCCTATGCCGCGCCTCCCATCTTGATGGTGGCCAGCACCTGGAATTGGGATCTGTGGTTCATGCTTGAAAACTTTGGCTGGCGCTCTGCTGTTGCAGTGAGTGCCAACTCTACTTTGCTGGCACTTTTGTTCTACAAAGAACTGCGCGGCTTCAATATCCAGCCTAATGAAAAGAAAATTGATGCCATTCCGGCGAGTGTCATTTGCATCCACTTAGCCTTCTTAGTGGCAGTGGTCATTTCAGTACACCACTCGGTTTTATTCATGGGCTTGTTTTTATTTTTTGTGGGCTACACCACTGCGTATGCACGCTATCAAAATAAGCTCATCATTCGCGAGAGTTTGCTGGTTGCGTTTTTCTTGGCAGGGCTCGTTGTCTTAGGCAGCCAACAAAAATGGTGGCTGCAACCGTTGCTCGTTAATCTCGACTCAACCACGGTCTACTATGGCGCCACGGTTCTAACGGCCATTACAGATAATGCAGCGCTGACCTACTTAGGCTCACTGGTTGAAGGCTTGTCCGATGAATTTAAGTATTCGCTGGTAGCAGGCGCCCTCACTGGCGGCGGTCTTACGGTCATCGCCAATGCGCCCAATCCAGCCGGCTACTCTATTCTGAAATCTAGTTTTCATGATGGCGTTATTAGTCCACTGTATTTATTTCTATACGCCGTTCCACCAACGATTATTGCGATCATCGCCTTCCGCTTTATTTAAGGCATCACCTGCATGCCTAAGCTAATTGCATTTGATGCCTATGGCACCCTCCTCGATGTCTATTCGATGGGGGTCTTGGCAGAAAACCTCTTCCCAGGTCATGGGCAGTCCTTATGTGTGCTCTGGCGTGATCGACAAATTGAATACACCCGCCTGATTACGATGAGCGATCCTTCGGGATCAACGCGCTATCAGTCGTTCTGGGATCTCACCATTGCCGCACTGCGTTTTTCCTGTAAACGCTTAGCACTTCCATTGAGCCAAGATCAGGAAGCGCAACTGATGGGGCAATACGCTAAGTTAAGCGCTTTCCCGGAATGCCAATCAACCCTGAGTCAGATTAAGAAAGCAGGGATCGCTACGGCAGTACTCTCGAATGGCAATCAGGCCATGCTGTCAAGAGCATTGCAAGCGAATCAACTTGATACGCTATTGGATAAGGTCATCTCTGTCGATGAAGTACGCCAATTCAAAGTAAGCCCTGCCAGTTATGGTTTATTAGCCAGCCATTTTGCTTGCGCGCCCAAAGATATTCTTTTTGTTTCCAGTAATGCTTGGGATGTGATTGGTGCGGGCTGGTTTGGGCTTACTACTTTTTGGGTTAATCGCCAAAATCTGCCTTTTGAAGAAATCGGCCCTAAGCCCACTTATACTGGGGCTAATTTAAATGACGTGCTGGCTACCTTGCCTGCGTAACGGATAGTAGCCCGCCAAAGGATTGCCTTGGAATTTTCATCCCTCATCGATTTATTTCTCCACCTCGATAAAAATTTAGCGATTGTTGCCAATGAATGGGGCGTTTGGATTTACGTCCTGCTCTTTGCCATCATCTTTGTAGAGACTGGTTTTGTGGTGATGCCTTTTTTACCAGGCGACTCCTTGCTGTTTGTGGCAGGAGCGCTCTGCGCAGTCGGCGGCATGGATTTGTATGTACTAATGGCATTGCTCACCACGGCCGCCATCTTGGGTGATGCCCTCAATTATTCGATCGGACGATTTGTGGGTAATAAAGTCTTCTCTTGGGAAGACTCACGCTGGTTTAATCGCAAAGCATTTGATCAAGCGCATGCCTTTTATGAAAAGTACGGCCCCATCACGATTGTTCTAGGCCGCTTTATGCCTTTCATCCGCACCTTTGCTCCGTTTGTGGCTGGCGTTGCCCACATGCGTTATCCCATCTTTGCTTTTTACAATGTCTTTGGTGGCATTCTCTGGGTTTGCAGCCTAACTGCATTGGGCTACTGGATTGGGGAACATCCCTGGGTGAAAGCCAACTTCTCCCTTGTTGCCCTTGCCATGATTATTATTCCTGGCCTGCCGGCGCTGTGGATCTTTAGTAAAGAAGTATTCAAGAAAATTCAGGCGCGGCGCAGTGCGCGTTAACACACCGTAGTGGCCTCTTTTTTGCGCGGGCAGGACAATTCTAACAAATAGACCCAGAATTTACCCGTTTTTTAGTTTACATCTTCGAGCCGGATAATTAGATTTGCTCTGATTCGTTGCCATCTTTTCTATGCGTCAATTTCTCGCCATTCTTTTTCTATTTTCAATGCATTGCGCGCATGCGCAATCTACTTCCTCTTTTATCGACAATACAAAAGCGCGTTTCAAAACGATCATCGATAAAGGCGATTGGGAGTTGTATGTGCCTCTGTATACCTATCACATGCCCTACGCCTACTCACCAGAAAAGATTAGCCAATATACCCACATACCCCTTGGCATCGGCGTTGGAAAAGGCTATTACAACAAAAACAATAATTGGGAAGGCATTTACGGAATGACCTTTAAAGATTCCCATGGTATCTACCAATACATGGCTGGGTATGCCTGGATCCCCAGTTGGAACCTCTCGAATAATGGCGACTGGAAAATCGGTGCGGGTGCCACGGTTTTTATGATGTCCCGACAAGACATCAATAATTACATTCCATTTCCCGGCCTTTTACCAGTTGGATCCATTAGTTACAAAAAGGCAAGCCTGCAAACGGCATTTGTGCCTGGAGGAGATGGTTTTGGAAATGTACTATTTACTTGGGCTAAATGGACGTTTAATTAATTCATGGAATTGCAGGGGCTATGGTCTCGCTTGAATTGCCATTCAGTATCTATGGGAATCTAATTTAGAGCAGTCTATTTTCCTAAATTGGCTAATAAAGTCAGTTCGCTCTTTTCATAATCAAATTTACATTAGTATTGATTCTTACTTCTTGGATCGGCCCTAATCATGCGTCACCTTTTTCTGCAGTTCGCACTCGTACTGATTGGGCTCCCCGTCATAAGCCAAGCACAGCCAAGCGGTCCTGGACAGAGCGATGCAATTCGAGCATCCGTTAGCATCGTTGGTGTTAATCAGCTCAATACCGATTTAAAAGCATCCGGCAATTTCGGATGGTCAAACGTCAGTGCTTCTTTAGGCCTCATCAAACCTGTTTCATCGAGCACCACAGTAGGCATCTCTGTACGATACGAGAGTGAGTTTTGGAACTGGAGCAATATGCAAAGCTATAGTGCCAGCGGAAAAAATCCATGGTCAACCATTAATTCTCCAGCTCTCAGCATGGTCTACTCCCACAAACTGGATTCTGACTGGAGATTAAATCTCATTCCTACCGTAGAGTCATCTGGAGAGCAGGGCACCAGTGCGAGCAATTCACTAACCTACGGCAGTATCGTGAATGCATCGAAGCAGTTGTCCCCTACCCTAAATCTCGGACTGGGCACTGGCGTCTTCCGTCAAATTGATACAAATCGTATTTTTCCTTTCGTGGTGATTGACTGGAAAATCACCGACCGATGGAACTTAAACAACCCATTCCCAGGAGGTCCTGCAGGTGGTGCTGGACTGGAGTTGACGTATGCAGTCACTCCAAGCTTTAAGGTTTCAGGTGGAGCCGCTTATCGCAGCTATCGCTTTAGACTGAATGATTCCAGTGCCTACGCCGGCGGTGTTGGTGAAAATCGTTTTGTCCCCGTTTTTGCAAAGTTTTCCTATGCATTTGATCGGCAAACCCGATTAGATCTTTATACGATTGCGAATGTTGGGGGCGCCGTTTCGGTTACAGACAGTAGCGGAAACAAGGTGTTCAATTCAAACTACAAAACGGCTCCTGCAATAGCGCTGAATTTAGTAACGCGGTTTTAAGCGCTCTCGGTTTATAAACTAGGCCCAGTTTTACGAGCCAGCCGCCCATTTCAAAATAATTACGAGAATTGGGTAGTCAAGCTTTAAAACAGGGTATTAGGGCAATTCGGCGCGGGATATTCATCTAAGATACGAACTGCCTGCATCAGGCCGTGCTTAAAGTTATTTGCTACAATGCCAGTTCGGCGATTTAGCTCAGTTGGTTAGAGCGATGGAATCATAATCCACAGGTCCGGGGTTCGAATCCCTGAATCGCCACCACATTTAGAAGCCACTGCTAATCTGCAGTGGCTTTTTTCTTGGAGCCCTAATCCCACCAATCACGCTGCATGTCTCGCTTGGCGATTGATCGCACCTGATCTGCAATGGCGGTTTCTTGCCTTCCTGGTCGGTGGTTTATCGCGCTGCCAGCAATCAATATTCCTGGCGTGATGACCCGCATATACCAGCCGCAATACCCCGATTGCAACATTGCTTTTGCTGCGCCTTTGTAGCCCATGCGCGCATTGAACTTAAAACACGGCTCGCGCAGTTTGGTCACGACAAATTCCAAATCGCCAATCTGTAGGGTGTCGCCCACATACACATTCTCTTCCAACAAGCCCGTGATGGTGAAGTTTTCACCCATTGCTCCGGGTTGCAAATCGATTGGTTTTTTTAGTTCACGCGATAAAAGTGCATTCCAAAATGGGTAGTGCTCGTGTGGATAAACGTAAATGGCTTTCTCTATCCCACCATGCACGGTTGGGTCGGCCTGCTCATCGCCCATCACGCCCAAGGTATTGATCTCAACTGGGCTTGGCTGGCCCGCGTGACTAATGCTACTCTTTTTAATGCCGGACATCACCACGGTGCGATCCTGGTGCTGGTTCGCAAATAAGGGGCCTACTTTGCCACTATTAATTGAAATCAGGTTCATGGTTAATAACGGCAACGCGCCTCGCTTTTGTACTTCGTGAAATACACCACTAAATCAGCCTCTGATTTGTATTGAGTGTAGTAAATGCGAGCCCGTGCATTGCTTTTGTATTTGGTGAAGAACCAGACTCCCGGGTCATTCTCGCTTTGGTAAGGCGTTTCAAACACAATGCAATTGGCCTCGGATTTGTATTGCGTCACAAATACCTTAGCATTGGCCTCAGACGGGTAGCTGGTGATGTAAATCGGTGCTGCAACCGCCCGCATACCAATGCCAGCCAATAAAAGCAGCGCACAAAGATGAAGAAGTTTGATCATGGTTCATCTATCTTACGGGCAGTCGCTGTCTTTTTTGCTAGCGGCGCGCTGATTTCCCATAAATTTCCCGTAAAATTGCAAATCGCCCCCAGTTATAAACCTGAAACGGCATATGAAAAAACTGTATATCAAAACCTTTGGCTGTCAAATGAACGAGTACGACTCGGAAAAGATGGCCGATGTCCTGCATGCCAACGATGGCATGACTCCTACTAACGACCCGGCCGAAGCCGATGTCATTTTGCTCAACACCTGCTCTATTCGGGAAAAAGCCGAAGACAAGGTGTTTTCTGACCTGGGTCGTCTGCGCGAACTAAAAAAACTCAAACCTGAATTGCTGATTGGTGTGGGCGGCTGCGTGGCGAGCCAAGAGGGACAGCAAATCATTAGCCGCGCGCCCTATGTGGATGTGGTCTTTGGTCCTCAAACCCTACATCGCTTGCCCGACTTAATTGCCAAGCGCTTATCCAGCGGCGTTTCTCAGGTAGATATTTCGTTTCCGGAGATTGAGAAGTTTGATCATTTGCCTGCGTCACGGCAAACCCGAGGCTCTGCCTTTGTTTCCATCATGGAAGGCTGTTCCAAATACTGTAGTTATTGTGTGGTGCCTTATACCCGCGGCGAAGAAGTATCGCGCCCATTTGATAATGTATTAACGGAAGTTGCTGGCTTAGCCGCCCAAGGAGTAAAAGAAATCGTATTGCTGGGTCAAAACGTCAATGCTTACATCGGCAAGATGGGCAAAACGAACGAGCTTGCCGATTTTGCCCTCTTGATTGAATACATTGCTGAGATTCCCGGAGTTGAGCGCATTCGCTTTACCACCAGCCACCCTAAAGAATTTACGCAGCGCCTCATTGATGTGTATGCCAAAGTGCCTAAATTAGTTAGTCACCTGCACCTGCCAGTGCAGCATGCCTCTGATTCCGTTTTATCAGCGATGAAGCGCGGCTATACAGTATTGGAATTCAAGAGCATTATTCGCCGCATGCGTGCCGTACGCCCTGACCTTTGCCTCTCGAGCGATTTTATTGTGGGCTTCCCTGGGGAAACCGATGCTGATTTTGAAAAGCTCTTAGCCTTAGTCGCCGAATTGCAATTTGATAACAGTTATTGCTTTATCTTCAGCCCTCGCCCCGGTACCCCAGCAGCCAATCTCGCGGACGATACCCCTTACGCCGTCAAACTAAAACGCCTGCAGACTTTATTGGCATTAATTGATTCACAAGCGGAACGCATCAGTAAGGCGATGTTGGGCAAAGAAGAGTGCGTGCTGATTGAAGGCATTGCAAAAGACGGCATTAATTTGCAAGGCCGTACTGAAAATAATCGTGTGATTCATATTCCAGCGGCTATTTCGGAGATGGATTCCCTAATTGGGACGATGATGGATATTCGCATCACCGAAGTTTTGGCGCATACCCTACGTGGTGAGCGTGTCAACGCACTCATCCATTAATCGGTATGCCTAGTCATAGCGCCTCATCCAAAGTGGCATCCTGTGCTGTCGAAATTCAATACGCCAGTCCCGCACTCGAAAAAAAAGTGAGCGCATTAGCATCCAGTACTCTCATTAAAAAATGGGTTCGTGCAAGCATCAATCGTCCTGGTAACCTGACGGTGCGTTTTGTGAATCGCACCGAAGGACAAGCGCTCAATAGCCAATTTAGAACGAAGGCCTATGCCACGAATGTGCTTACCTTCACGTATGGGATTAGCCAACATGAGCTAGCCGCCGATATCGTGATTTGCATGCCAGTAGTCACTAGCGAGGCGCGCGATCAAGGCAAAGTAGTTAAGGCTCACTTAGCGCATCTAGTGGTGCATGGCTGCCTTCACGCTACTGGCCTTGACCACATGACGCAGCAGGGTGCCAAGGTAATGGAGGCGCGTGAAGTAGCTATTCTAAAAAACCTAGGCTTTTCAGACCCTTACGCCTAATTTTAGGCCCACTTTTTTAGTTGACATTGTTCTACGCTATTCTATTTCGATGCCTGACCCCGATAAATCCTTACTTGAACGCCTCGCTGAATTTCTAACGCCACAACCCACCAGCGCAACGGAGCGACGCCAAGAATTAATTGAAACCTTGCGCGCAGCCCAAACAGAGGGTTTCATTGATGTAGATGCCCTTTCCATGATTGAGGGGGTTTTTCAGGTCGGTGAATTGTGTGCCAGGGATATCCTTGTACCCCGCGCACAAATCGACTGGATTGATATTGATTCCTCGGTTACAGAAGTGATTCAAACCGTTATCGCCGCAGCCCATTCGCGCTACCCTGTTTATGAAGGTAGTAAAGATACTGTCGTTGGCATCTTGCTCGCCAAAGATTTATTACGCCATGCCAGTGAAGCCAACTTTCAATTGCGCGATTGGCTAAGGCCTGCTGTCTTTATTCCGGAATCAAAGCGCCTGAGCGTCTTGTTGCGGGATTTTCGAGCTAACCGCAATCATTTGGCCGTGGTGGTGGATGAGTACAGTAACGTGGCTGGCATCGTCACGATTGAAGACGTACTAGAGCAAATTGTCGGTGACATCGAGGATGAGCACGACATTGATGAAGATGCCGATAATGTTCTGTTACTCGCAAATGGTGACATCCGCCTCAAAGGCATCACTGAGCTAGAGCAGCTGAATGCGACCTTGGGAACACAGTTTGACGATGACGATGTGGAAACCGTAGCAGGCTTAATTACCCACCATTTAGGACGCATACCTAGACTGGGTGAACGCGTGCAAATTGAGGGTATCGAGTTTGAAGTGCAGCGCGCTGACCCGCGTCAAATTCATGTATTGCTAGCAAGGCGCCTGGCATCTGATATTCCTTTATCAGCCTAAGGCAACGCTTGTTTAGTCAGAGCTTGCGCAGCGATACTCGCTACACACACTGGCTCTTTTGTATCGCCCTTGGGATTGCGGCCTCGATTGCAGGCGAGCTCCCCTGGGGCGGCTGGCTGCAAATACCCTTGCTGAGTCTCTTGTGGTGGCGACTCTCTTTAATCAATACAACTCAATTTCTACCGCACTTTGCCGGTGGTTTTTTATTTGGCCTTGCTTATTTTGTAGTTGGACTGTGGTGGATTTTTATTAGCTTGCATGACATTGGTGGCATGAATGCCGCCTTATCTGTTGCTGCTGTGGTTTTACTGTCGGCTTACATGGCACTCTTCTTTGGCTTGGCCAGTGCCTTGGGCAGATTACTTCGGCACCAGTCTATTTTTCTCAATAGCGCCATCATGGCAGCGGCCTGGGTTCTGATGGAATACCTCCGCAGCCAACTCTTTACTGGCTTTCCATGGGTCGGCTTTGCCGAGGCCCAAGTCAATGGCCCCTTTGCAGCGATAGCACCACTGCTGGGTGGCTTAGGGTCTACTTTTTTAGTGGTGTGGGCATCGATGCAGTTAAGCGGGTGGCGTCAATCACTTGTGCGCACCAGCATTCCCATTGGATTGGCGCTAGTGTTGATGCTGGGCCTGAATCAATTGCGCTTTACCGAGGCGATTGGCAACCCCGTCAGCGTTCGTTTGATTCAAGGTAATTTTGAACAAAGCCTGAAGTGGAATCCGAATGCCATCGCACAGCAAATTCGCTTTTATAGCGATGCGATCGTGGAGCAACGGTCCGATCTGATTGTAATTCCAGAAACTGCCTTTCCCTTACCTGAAAAAGATTTGCCAGCCGACACGCTAGCTCGGCTAAACGCATTTTCACAATCGACTCACAGCAATATTCTCTTGGGCTTAATTGGGATTACACCTGGCCCAAATGGGCAATTGCAATATTCCAACCGCGCACTGGGTATATCGCCATCTTCCACTGTGCCCTACTATTACGATAAATTCCACCTCGTACCTTTTGGTGAATTTATTCCGCCCGGCTTCCAATGGTTTGTAAACGCCTTTCGAATTCCGATGAGTGATTTTGCCCAGGGCAATTTGATGCAGCCCCCTTTTCAAATTGAGCGCGTAGGTCAAGAGAGTATTGGCGCCGCGATCACCATCTGCTACGAAGACATCTTTGGCAATGAGCTGGCTAGCCGCATTCGCAACAGCGAAAGTCCAGTCAATCTGTTTATTAATATGACTAACCTCGCTTGGTTTGGTCAGTCCCAGGCACCCAGTCAACAACTGCGCTTATCGCAAATGCGTTCGATCGAAACGGGACTCCCCAGCATTCGTTCGACCAATACCGGCATCACTGCCGTGATTGGTCCGAATGGACGGGTGCTGCAGGCCTTGCCGCAATGGACCCAAGCAAGCCTAAGCGCTTCGGTACAGGGCTTTACAGGTAAAACCCCGTTTGTAGTCTGGGGAAATTGGCCTATTTTGAGTTTCGTCAGTTTTCTCTTGGTATTTGCCTTGCTGCAACGGCGCCGGTTTTAGGAAAACTCCCGCAATTGGCAGGTAAAATCAATCACTTAGATCGATTGGTTCTGGCTCACTATGCTTACATTTCAGCAAATTATTCTCACGCTTCAAGACTATTGGGATAAACAAGGCTGTGCCTTATTGCAACCAATTGACCTTGAGGTAGGCGCAGGCACATCGCACACCGCTACTTTTTTAAGGGCTATTGGTCCAGAGCCCTGGAAGGCAGCCTATGTGCAACCCTCCCGCAGACCAAAAGATGGGCGCTACGGCGAAAACCCAAACCGCCTCCAACACTACTACCAATATCAGGTTGTGCTCAAGCCAGCCCCAGATAACATTCTCGAACTCTATTTGGGATCACTCAGCGCTTTAGGCTTAGACCTAAAACAAAACGACATTCGTTTTGTCGAGGACGACTGGGAAAACCCGACCTTAGGCGCTTGGGGATTGGGCTGGGAAGTTTGGCTCAATGGCATGGAAGTGACTCAATTTACCTACTTCCAACAAGTGGGCGGCATTGATTGCAAGCCTGTCTTGGGCGAAATTACCTACGGCATCGAGCGCCTTGCGATGTATTTGCAAAATTGCTCGAATGTTTACGATTTAGTTTGGACCGATGGCGTGACGTACGGCGACGTATACCACCAGAATGAAGTCGAGCAGTCGCGCTATAACTTTGAATACTCCAATACAGAAATGCTTTTTACGAATTTCAGTAACTACGAGAGTGAAGCCAAACGCCTGATGGAGGTGCCGCTTGCCTTGCCTGCCTATGAAATGGTTTTAAAAGCGGCTCATACCTTCAATTTACTGGATGCCCGTGGCGCCATATCGGTAACCGAGCGCGCTGCGTATATTGGTCGCATTCGTACCCTCTCTCGCTTGGTCGCACAGGCATACCTTGAATCCCGTGAGCAATTGGGTTTCCCAATGTGCCAACAGCATGTCACCGCGTAAGGTTTTATTGTGAGCACACCTTCCTCTCCATCCTCCGCTGCAACGCTTTTAATTGAAGTATTTACTGAAGAGCTGCCACCAAAATCGCTTCGCAAACTGGGCGATGCCTTTGCTGCGTCACTATCAGACTCCATAAAAGCAGCCGGCTTAAGTACTGCAGAATCGATCGCGACTAGCTTTGCAAGCCCACGCCGTTTAGCGGTGCAGATCACAAACGTGCTGAGTAAAGCCGCCGACTTTCCGGTGCGCGAAAAAGTGTTGCCAGTTAGCGTCGCATTTGATGCAGACGGCAAACCAACACCCCCTTTGCTTAAAAAACTCAGCGCATTAGGTTATCCCGATATCGATATTGCTAGCTTGGAGCGATCGGGGCAAGATAAAAATGAAGCGCTCTACTTAAATGTACAAGCCCACGGCGCAGTTTTACAGGACACCGTGCAGACTGCCCTTGTGCATGCCTTGCAAACGCTACCGATTGCGAAAATGATGCATTATCAAGTGAAGCAATCGGATGGAACCTTAGAAGACGTTCAATTTGCCCGGCCAGCGCATCGCATCGTGGCCTTGCATGGCAGCACGCCATTGCAGATTCATGCACTAGGTATCGATGCCGCGAATCAAACGGAAGGGCACCGTTTCTTAGCCCCTAACGTGTTAACGATTAGCGATGCTGATCAGTACGCTGCGCAGCTACTCAAAAACAAGGTGATGGCGAACTTCAATGAGCGTCGTGCCACTATAGAAGCCGAGCTCCTCAAGGCGGCTAATGGCGATATGGTTTTAATGCCCAGCAATTTGCTGGATGAAGTAACGGCATTAGTCGAGTGGCCTACCGTCTATGCCTGTCATTTTGATGCGGAGTTTTTAGAGGTGCCGCAAGAGTGCTTAATTCTGACGATGCAAACCAATCAGAAGTACTTTGCTTTAACCGATAGCGCAGGAAAGCTTCGCAATCGCTTTTTGATCGTATCGAATATCGAAACGACCACCCCGCAATCCATCATCCAAGGCAATGAGCGCGTCGTGCGCCCCCGCTTATCCGATGCGCGGTTTTTCTTTCAGCAAGATCAAAAAAGGCCACTGTCATCGCGCGTTACTGATTTAGACAAGGTGGTCTACCACAATCAATTAGGGACCCAGCTTGAGCGTACTAAGCGGGTTGGCGCAATCGCAACTAGCATCGCAAGTGAGTTGCAAAGTAAAGGCGCTAAGGTTGATCCAAAACACGTGGCGCGCGCTGCCGAGTTAGCCAAAACCGATTTACTCACCGACATGGTGGGTGAATTTCCAGAACTGCAAGGCATCATGGGCAGCTACTATGCCGCGTACGATGGCGAGGACTTTGAGGTTGCTGCAGCATGCAGTGAACACTACCAGCCGCGCTTTGCTGGAGATGCACTACCTAATAGTATGACTGGCACAGTATTGGCCATTGCTGACAAGCTCGAAACCTTAGTAGGTATTTGGGGTGTTGGCCTCGCACCCACCGGGGATAAAGACCCCTATGCTTTGCGTCGCCATGCATTGGGTATTTGCAGATTGTTACTTGAGAAGAACTTACCGTGCAACCTGCCCGACCTCATCGAGCTGGCTCGCGGGCAATTTAAACAAGCTGGCGTCCAAGAAAAAGCGGATGCGGCTGCAATCTATGTATTTGTAATTGATCGTTTGCGCGCCTACTTGCGCGACCAAACCGAAGCCGGTAAGCCATTTACTACCGCTGAAATCGATGCGGTACTCAGTCAGCAACCTGCGCAGCTCAATGATGTGATGGATCGGCTACGTGCAGTGCGGGAATTCAATGCCTTGCCTGAATCAGCGCAATTAGCTGCAGCCAATAAGCGCATCAGCAATATTCTGAAAAAAACCACGACACCTATTCCGGCGCAGTGCTCGGCAGCGGCCTTAAAACTGTCGGCAGAGATTGCCTTGCACGGGGCCTTGCAAAAAGCCATTCCGCTGCTAACGAGTGCCCATACCCAGCGTCAGTTTGTTACCCTACTTCGCACGCTGGTTGATTTGAGTCAACCGATTGATCAGTTTTTTACCGATGTCATGGTGATGGATCCCGATCCTGCTCTTCGTGATAACCGCTTGGCTTTGTTACAGCAACTCCACCACCAAATGAATTTAGTAGCCGATCTTGGCACCTTGGCATGAGCTCAAGTGCCTCTAAGTTAGTTATTCTCGACCGCGATGGCGTGATTAATATTGACAGCGATCAGTACGTTAAATCGGCTGACGAGTGGATTCCGCTTCCAGGAAGCTTGGAGGCGATTGCTGAACTCAATCAAGCCGGTTTTCAAGTAACGGTAGCGACCAACCAATCGGGTTTGGCACGAGGTTTATTTACCATTAATGACCTGCATGCCATGCATCAAAAAATGATGGATCTATTGGCCCCTATGGGTGGTCGCGTCGACAGTATTTTCTTTTGCCCCCATGTTGATGAAGATCGGTGTGGTTGCCGCAAACCATTGCCAGGCCTAATGCGTGACATTGCATCCCGCTACCGTAAGGCAGATTCCGCCATGCCCTTGACTGGGGTGCCGATTGTGGGCGACTCCTTGCGTGATTTGGAAGCCGCCACTGTATTAGGCGCAAGCCCCCATTTGGTTCGTACTGGCAAAGGCCAAAAGACGGTGGACGCAGGCATATTGCCAGCAGGCACTGTAGTGCATGCCGATTTAATGGCATTTACTAAATCCATTTTGGGATCTGCTTCGCATACATGATTTACCTAAGATCCACCCTCTTTGCACTTTTCTTGCTGGTGTTCACGCCGATCTGGGCAATCATTTGCTTGGCAGTATTTCCATTCATGCGCAGTGAAACCCGCTACCGTTTTGTGAAGGGCTGGAATATAACCGTCCTCTGGGTTTTGCAATGGCTATGTGGCATTCGCTATGAAATTCGGGGCATGGAATATATGTTGAGGGCACTTGACCAACCCATCATTATTCTCAGCAAACACCAATCTGCCTGGGAAACGATTGCTTACATTGCTTTATTCCCGAAGCAGCTGTGTTACGTCTTCAAGCGCGAGTTGCTGTGGATTCCGTTCTTTGGTTGGGTCATGGCTGCGCTCAAAATGATTCACATCAATCGCGATAACCGCGAGACCGCCGCCCTTTCGGTAGCAAGTCAGGGCCGGGCACGCCTGAAAGAAGGTAAGTGGATCATGCTCTTTCCAGAGGGCACACGGACTGCAGTTGGATCGCACAAACCCTATTTAAAGGGAGGGGCGCGCTTAGCCACTGCTACTGGCGCTGCGGTCATTCCGGTAGCACACAACGCGGGCCGGGTTTGGCCACGCAATCGCTTTTTAAAGTATCCAGGATTGGTGATTATTTCCATCGGCCCCGTGATTGCGTCTGAAGGCAAGACAGGCGGTCAACTCAATAGCGCGGTCGAATCCTGGATTGAAACAGAAATGCGGGTAATTGATCCCAGCGCCTACGAGGACGCAGCCAAAATGGAAGCCCATTCCAAATAGCGTGCAACCGAAATGTCTTGTGCTCGCTTGGTCAGCTCATCCTCTTTTAGTTGCAAACGCCCGATGTAATCCTGCAAATTAGTGCGCAGCATCTTGCGTCTTTGCGCAAACGCAGCTGCCACCACTTTTTCAAGGGCGCGCCACTCTGCGGGGGATGCACTAAAGTTGCTGCGTGGAATCATGCGCACCATCGCAGAGTTCACTTTAGGCTGCGGATCAAATGATTCCGGAGGTACATCCAAGAGTTTTTCGAGGTGATAGCGGGCTTGCAACATCACCGATAGGCGGCTGTATTCCGAAGAGCCAGCATCAGCTACCATGCGCTCAACCACTTCATCTTGCAGCATAAATACCTGCTCACTTATTTCGCTTGCAGCACCGACCAAATGAAAGAGCAATGGCGATGAAATGTTGTAGGGCAGATTACCAACGACCTTGATCTGTTTTGCGCCGCTGGCTTTTTTTGTACGTGCCCACGCCAGAAAATCAAAATTCAGGGCATCGCCCTCGGTAATCGTTAAGCCCGGTAAATTCTGCTTACGCCAATATGACACTAAATCGCGATCGATCTCGAGTAAGTCCAAGCTCTCCAGATTAGCCAATAAGGGTTTAGTCAACGCACCAAGGCCCGGGCCGATTTCTAAAACGGCAACATCATTAGCGGGCCCAATCAAACTTACAATCGCACGAATGATGCCCTCATCAATCAGAAAGTTTTGGCCGAAGCGTTTACGCGCCTGATGCATTGGCTATGAAAGTCTTACGATGCCGAGCAAGCTGAAATGCAAGGCGGATGGCTTCAAGCATGCTTCCCGCATCAGCCACTCCCTTACCCGCAATATCCAGTGCAGTGCCATGGTCTACTGATGTACGAATAATCGGTAATCCAAGCGTTACGTTTACGCCACTATTAAATGCCACCAATTTAAATGGGGCCAAGCCTTGATCGTGGTACATGGCTAAATACGCATCCACCCGATCCAGTGAGCGCAAATCAAATAGAGTGTCTCCTGGAAATGGTCCTTCTACTCGAATACCAGCTTGCTGCGCCTGTGCAATCGCCGGCTCTATCGTCGTACTTTCTTCTGAGCCCAAATAGCCACCCTCGCCTGCATGGGGGTTGAGACCAGCAACCAAAATCCGTGGCTGGGCAATACCAAATTGATTCTTTAAGCCGGCGTGCAGAATCTCAATTGTCTCCAGCACCGTCTTGACGGTGATTTGCGCTGAAACTAAAGCAAGCGGCATATGAATGGTGGTGAGAGCAACACGCAATGGCAAACCGCTCTGCAAACCCATTAAACCAGCAGGCAAGTTAGCGCATAGCAGCATCACTACGCGTTGTACTCCACAAGCTGCTGCTAGGTACTCTGTATGCCCCGTAAATACAATGCCGGATTGATTGATAACACCCTTATGCACAGGGGCAGTCACCATGGCCTGAAAACGCTCAGTTTGACATCCAGCTATTGCAGCATCAAGCGTAGCCAATACATAGGCTGCATTATTTGGATTGAGCACACCTGAAGTAACTGGCTTGTTTAGTTTTATCGACTCAATCTGCAAGCGCGGATGTCTTGGGCCATCTCTAAAAAGAGTCGGATCACCAATCAATGTGATGTGGACGTCCTCCTGCTCTTGCAAAAAAGCCTGTGCTGCTTGAGCCGATACCTCAGGACCAATACCAGCAGGCTCACCCGTTGTAATGACTAAATCAACGCGTGACATTGTCTAAGTTAAGAATACGCACAGTCGCTGTATCGCGCAATTGACGGAGCCAATCTTGATAAAGCTGCTCAAACTTACGTTCGCGTATGGCAGCCCGTGCGAATTCACGCTGCTTTTCAACGGTTAACTGAGCATCACGGCGCTCAAGCACTTGAATTAAGTGCCAGCCAAACTCGGTCTTCACCGGATTGCTCACTTCACCTATTTGCAATCGATTCATAGCGACCTCAAACTCAGGCACCAACTGACCAGGGGACATCCAGCCGAGCACACCACCGTTGGCCGCAGAGCCATCCTCAGAATGCTTCTTCGCCAATTCACCGAAATCAGCCGCCTTGGCACGAACTTGATCACGGTATCCGGACAAACGCCGCTCCGCATCGGCATCCGTTAGGCCGACCCGATTGCGCAAAAGGATGTGGCGCGCATTGGTCTCTGTAATCGTAATGTTTTTTGGTGTTGTGTCACCCATCGCCTCTGGAATTGGCGCTTGGCTTGCTGCCATCATTACTCGGCGATCTAAGACTTTAAGTACATGAAAACCAGCTGGGCTTTTTACTACCGTATTTGCTAGCTGTCCAGGGCCGATGTTGCGTACCGCCTCAAGAAACAGCTGGGGCAATCGGTCTGGTGTGCGATAGCCTAAATTCTGAAACTTAATACGTGGATTTTCTTTTGCTGCCTTTGCACCAAGCTGTAAGAAATCCACATCGCCACGCGCTTCCCGTAACAAGGCGTCGGCTTGTTTACGCGCCTCCGCAATCGTGCCAGGCCCCGCATTCGTATCGACGGGAATAAAAATTTGCGCAACATCTAACTCCTCTTGTCCGCCCGTAGCTGGTGAACTGGCTGCAGGGGTATTCATGGCCCGAGTGCGCTCACTAATGTAATTATCGACTTCCGCATCAGAGATCTTTATTTGTGAATCTACTTCCCGCTCCCGAAAGCGCGTCACAATAATGTCCTCTCGCAGCATTTCTCGGTAACGCGCAAAACTCGATCCCGACTTCTGAATGGTTGCCCGAAATTCAGCCATGCTTAATTTATTTCGAGCGGCAATATCTGCAATGATTTTATCGAGCTCAGCATTGCTAACACTGATACCGCTCTGCTCCGCATCTTGCAGTTGAATTTTTTCTACGATTAGGCGTTCGAGTACTTGCTTACGCAGGGTGTCTTTATCGGGCATCGCTGCGCCGCCGCCCTGTTTTGTAATGGTTGCCACACGATCATCAATTTCTTTACGAGTGACAAAGCCCGTATTAACTACAGCAGCGACGCCATCAATATCCCGTATCTTATTGTCAGACACACTTGCAGGGACTTTGGATTGGGCATAACTTGGAGATGCCACTGCAACACAGGCAAACAAGAAAAGAGTATGAATTAGTCTAATGCTGCGGTTCATGCAAAACGTCATTGGTAGTTCTCATAAATTGAGGGCGGTATTGTTCTGGTGGTCGGCATGTATCCCGGAACATTTAACCTCATGATATCAACTGGATTACTACCGGCGGCTCCAAATCCCCTAAATTCGATTTGAAATAGCACTTGGGTTGTGGTGATTTGGGTGGTGTTGCGAACCTGAGAGTAAGCAAATCGACCGGTCCAGCAGTCTTCTTTGTATTCCAAAGCCGCCAGTAAATTAAGGGTATTTAAGGTCAAAGCGTCATATCCCCAGCGGCCTAGCGTGGAAATCTTGCGGGTTATGGGCCACTGGCCAGAAATATTGTATTGATCGGTGGTGGTAGTGCCTGGAGTGGCTTGTATATTGTTTTCAGGCGAGGCGGATACAGGAGGACTCCAAACGTTGCGATAGCCAAAATTAAGGCTTCGACCCATGGTGGGTCGCCAGCTACCGCCAACCGTCGTCTGAACCAGGCGATTGAGCTGGGTGTTGTATTGGCCAAATGCATCCACGTTAAAGTTACCCATGAGTCGAACCGAGCCAGCACCTAAGGTATCGGAGTAGGTGGTGGGATTTTGTATCGTGTTCGTCAAACCCACCCGCTGTCCAGTGAAATCCTGGCGTTGCGCCAAGGTCACATTCGCTCGCTCTGCCCCAGTTGCGGCCTCAATCATGCGACTAGTCACGCCCATGGTTAGCTTATTGTTATCGGCAACACGGTCATTGCCCACAAAGGTATTTTCACTGAAGATTTGGGTAATACCAAAACCGGCATTGGCAGTATCAAACAGGGGAGTAGACGATTGATCTTGAAATGGAGTGAAGACATAAAACGCCCGCGGCTCCATCGTCACCAGCATGTCGCGCCCAAAAAAGCCTTTGAGCTCTGCTGCCTCACGTTCAAATGCTAATCCCGAATCCAAACTTAAGGTGGGGATGGTAAAGCCCTGTGCCGGCGGATAGCCAGGTACGAATGCGGTCGCATTATAGTTATTCGACTGCACACTGAGCTTTGGCTTAATGTAGTAACCAGGCGTTATTGTTGGCATGCCAACGGCTGCCTTGACTACCGTTCGGTCAGCTTGGCTAAAAACGCCCGGGGCAGTAGCGGCTAAGTTACCGCCGATGTTATAGGCAAAACGGGTGAAATCGCTCGAAAAATTTACTTGCGGACCCGTAGGCAGGCTAACAAATTGCCGACTGCGATCCTGGGCAAGTAGGGCGTTCTGGCTATTGTAGGCCGCAACAACTTGGGGCAATACGTTATACGGCGATTGCACTGTTACCGTAGGATCGGGCTGTAAGGTCTGGAAGGTCATTGCCCTAGCCGAAACATTCCAGCCCTTTACTGCGGATGTGGTTCCTACCTCTTGTCTAAATTGACTGGTGATGCCGCCAGCCAATCCTCTTGAAAAATCGATTGGGTATAAATTATCCGAAACCCGTGCAATGTTGGCATACCCATTCCAATTCGGCGCAATACTCTGTCGCTGCTGCCAATCGTACTTCCACCGATCACGCCCCATTATTTTGTCATAAGGTAAATATTCCGCTGCTATATTGCCGGAATATTTTGGATCAATGTAGCGATACGAGCCGCCCAATTGGGTGCCACGAAACGTCATATATCGAGGCATGATTAACAGATCGCGATTGGGTGCAATATTGAAGTAATAGGGCTGTGTTACATCAATACCGTTATTGGAACTGTAGCCTGTAATCGGAGCAAGTAAACCCGAGCGTCGTTGGTTTGATATTGGTAGACTAAAGTAGGGTGTATATGCAATTGGTACATTAAAGAATCGCATAACACCGTTGGTGCCTGTCATCTCTTTTTGCTCGTTATCGACTTCCATACGATCTGCTGTGAAATACCAATCCAAGTTATCGGGCGAGCAAGTCGAATAGGTTCCCTTATCAAATACAAAAATATCGGACGATTGAATCGTTAATTTTTTCGCCTTGCCACTCGAGCGGTTATCACGCATTTCGTAGGCAGGCTCTTGCATTTCACCTTGCCGAGCATCTACTTTGAAACTCGCCTTAGGACCTCGGAATGTGGAGTTGCCTTTGATCATTTCTACATTGCCGATTAAATCGGCAATATCGGTATCGGGGTGATAAATAATTTCATCGGCTTTAAGAACGGTGTCATTGCGTCGAATTTGAGCGCGGCCTTTGAGTTTCATTTCACGATCAACAATGCCTTGAATCGAATCACTAAAGGTGAACGTTAAGGCTTGGTTGTCTGAAATGGGTTTGCCAACGCGCAATTGATCATCTAACTTCAAAACACTGACGTTACCCCGGTCTGGAATCAAGACAAAATTAGGGTTAGTGCGCTGCGAAGATGAGAGACTTGAGGCCGGCGCCTGAGCAAATGCTGTCGTTGAAAAATACAGCCAAAAACACCCCATCATTACTCGTAAAAATGGGGTAAAAACAAGGGGGGCGCAAAGTCCAGCGCGACGGCGATAATGGCTCATAAATGCAGACCCACTTATTATACGAATCGATATGCCCAATAACCGCCTAGACACCCTCCGCCACTGGCTAGAAGGCCTCCCCACCAGCTGGGAGCTTGACCTGTCATCGCTCGTACCCGCATCGTCTGATGCGAGCTTTCGGCGCTATTTTCGGCTCCATAGCCAAAATGCCTTGTATCCCACCCTGATTGTGATGGATGCGCCCCCGCAATCCGAGCCGGTTGGGGCCTTTATTGCGATCGCTGAATTACTCCAACATGCAGGCCTACATGTACCTCATGTTCTTGAAAAAAATACATCCGATGGGTTTTTGCTGCTGACTGATTTAGGATCAACCACCTACCTGACAGTACTCACCGATTCCAATGCGGATGCGCTATATAGCGATACAATCGATGCGCTAGTCGCAATGCAATTAGCAAGTCAGCCTGGCGTTTTACCGGATTATTCAGAGGCATTATTGCAACGCGAATTAGATCTATTGCCGGAGTGGTATTTAAAAAAACACCTCCAATTTGAACTGACTACAGATGAAGAAAAATACCTGCGCAATGTATTTGCTTTAATCTTAAAAAATAATCTTTCACAGCCTCAGGTTTATGTCCATCGCGATTTTCATTCGCGTAATCTCATGCGCACTGAAACTAAAAATCCAGGCATCTTGGATTTTCAGGATGCTGTGTATGGACCGATAACGTACGATGCCGCATCCCTATGGCGCGATGCTTACATAGAGTGGCCTGAAGAACGCGTGATCGACTGGGTTGCTCGCTATTGGGAGTTGGGTCGTAAAAAAGGCTTACCGATGCACGCTGATTTTGGTGAGTTCTATCGTGACTTTGAGTGGATGGGCTTGCAACGCCATATTAAGGTCTTAGGAATTTTTGCGCGCCTATATCACCGCGATGGCAAAGATGGTTATCTCAAGGATATTCCGCTGGTATTGAAATACGCCCTTGCTACTGCCAATCGCTACATTGAATTAAAACCACTGGCCAGAATATTAGAGCGTGCTAACGGCATTAGCTCGGTCAAGTAATGCACCCCATGAATAGCTCGCCTACCCAAAAATCATTGCCATGCCTTTTGTTGGCTGCAGGGCGTGGCGAACGCATGCGCCCGCTAACAGACACAACACCAAAGCCGCTCCTGCAGATTCAAGGTAAGTCATTATTGGAGTGGCACATCGAAGCATTAATTGCCGCAAACACCAATCGGATTGTCATTAATCATGCGTGGCTCGGCGAGCAAATCGAATCGGCTTTGAGAGATGGGGCACGGTGGGGAGTACAAATCCAGTACTCGCCAGAAGAAAAAGCACTTGAGACCGCCGGGGGCATCCGCCAAGCCCTATCGCTAATCAATCCAGAGCCCTACTTTTTAGTGATCAATGGCGATGTATTTTGTCCTGGATTCCCCATTGCTGCATTTACAAGCCGCTTTCAGGCGCATTTAAATAGTGGGGTTAAGCCACTTGCCTATTTAGCGCTGGTGCCAAACCCCCCACAGCACCCGGAGGGCGATTTTTACCTGGAAGGGAATCATGTCAGCGACAAGTCAATCACCCCCCAGTCGCAGGAAACGAAACTGACCTTTTCTGGCATTGGCATTTATCACCAATCCCTATTTAAAGATCTACGCCCGGGTGAGGCTGCGAAATTAGCCCCTCTACTGCGCTTGGCTATGGCCGAAAATCACGTCTTCGGTGAAAAATATACCGGTCCGTGGCACGATGTAGGGACACCACAGCGTTTACACGAGCTAAATCAATCTTATGACCCCAATTAACCCCCCTGTTTTTCAGGCTGAACTCTACCGCCAGCGTCGCGCTAAGTTGGCCGGGCGCATTCGAGAACAGTCTGGCGGCGGCATTGCCATCCTCTCCACGGCACCAGAGCAATTGCGTAACCGCGATAGTGAATTTCCGTATCGGCATGACAGTGATTTCTTTTACCTCACTGGATTTGACGAGCCGGGCGCAACCCTGGTTTTGCAGGTTGATCGCAATACCGTTGTGGCACACCTCTTTTGCCGCCCTAAAGATGCCGAGCGGGAAATTTGGGATGGCCTGCGCTTAGGGCCAGAAGCCGCTCCAGATTACCTAGGGGTAGACCATGCATACCCTAATTCGGAACTGGATCAGGAGTTGCCCAAGCTACTAGCCGATCAAATGGCGCTGTACATTCGCTTAGCCAGTAGCGCTGAAACCGATCGCCGTATTCGCCATTGGATTGATCGCGTTCGTGGCCAAGCGCGTGCTGGAGTGAATGCCCCATCGGAGTTTCGTGATGTTGAAGCACTCGTTCATGAAATGCGCCTCTTTAAAGACCCCAGCGAAATTGAAACCATGCGGCGTGCCGCAGCGATTTCTGCAGAAGCGCATTTGCGTGCCATGCGCACCTGCCGACCTGGCCAGCGCGAATACCAAATTGAGGCGGAGTTATTGCACACGTTTCGTCATAGCGGGGCGCAGAGCGTAGCCTACAACAGCATCGTTGCTGCAGGCGCTAATGCATGCATCTTGCATTACCGTGCCAGCGCTGCCGAACTGCAATCTGGGGATTTGTGTTTGATTGATGCTGGTTGTGAACTCGATGGCTATGCCTCTGACATTACACGCACTTTTCCAATTAATGGGCGTTATTCAGCGGCGCAGCGGGCGCTGTATGACATCACCTTAGCTGCACAAGAAGCAGCGGTGGATGCCACGAAGCCTGGTAATACCTTTATGCAACCTCACGATGCTGCGGTACGTGTCTTAACGCAAGGTATGTTGGATGAAAAACTCCTCTCATTGCATCAATTGGGCTCACTCGACAACGCGATCGAAACAGGCGCCTTCCGCCGTTTCTATATGCACCGCACCAGTCACTGGTTGGGTATGGACGTACACGATGTTGGATCGTATCGCGAAGCAGGCGCAAGCAATGCTACTGAAAAGCCATGGCGCATTCTTTGCGAAAACATGATGCTAACCATCGAGCCCGGCTTGTATGTCCGCCCAGCAGACGATGTACCAGAGGCATTTTGGAACATCGGCATTCGGATTGAAGACGATGCCCTAGTCACTAAAAATGGATGTGACTTGATTTCCCGTGGCGTCCCGGTCAAGGCCGATGAGATCGAAGCGGTGATGCGCGGCTAATCATGTCTTCATCAAATGCATCTGTGGATGTGCAAATCATTGGCGGCGGCCCAGTAGGCTTAGCTTGCGCCGCATGGTGCTTGCAAAAATTTCCAGAGCTCTCACTCCAATTGATTGATCGCAATCCACAAAACGATAGCGATATTGTTGCCAGCGACACTCGAGGCATTGCCTTGTCTCACGGCAGTAAGTTATTACTGGATACGATTCAGGCATGGCCCAGTGATTCCTGCGCCATCCATTCGGTGCATGTATCGCATGTCGGTCGATTTGGTCGCGCGCTGATGACCCGCGATGAATTGGATCAAGAAGCGCTGGGGCATATTGTGCGCTACCGCGGCATTCACCTTGCCCTCAGAGAATCCTTGCGTCAATTGCAAAAAAATACACCGCACTTCGTTTGGCAACACACCGGTCTCGATAGTGTTCAGGATCATTCTGTTGCCCGCTGCATTGTGCATGCGGAAGGCGGCCTCTTTACCCAGCAAGACTGGGTCGAGTCGGGTCGCGACTACCAGCAGGCGGCCCTTGTTGGCCTGGTTGAAGTTGAACATGCCCAGCCTCACCATGCCTGGGAGCGCTTTACGAGTGAAGGCCCATTGGCCTTACTGCCGAGCCATCACGGCAGTCATGTGCTTAATATGGTGTGGTGCAGCTCACCCGCCACCGCAGAAAGACTGAATGGCATTTCAGATGCGGATTTTTTGCATGAGATTCAATCGACCTTTGGTTCGCGCGTAGGCCAATTTAAATCGATTCGTGATCGGCGACTCTATCCGCTGGGCCTGAACTACCGCAAAGACATCGTACAAGGCAATGAAGTATGGATTGGCAATGCAGCGCAAGCCCTGCACCCCGTCGCTGGCCAAGGTTTAAATCTGGGCTTGCGTGATGCTTATCTCTTAGCAGAACAACTCAGCGGTTTGTTTTCAAAACAATCGCGCTCCACTAAATCACGTAACGCGATTGACAATGCCTTACATGAATACAGTCTCAGCAGGCAAGCCGATCGCAAAGCAACGATTGGCATCACCGATTTTTTAGCGCGCGTATTTACCTCTCCACTTACCCCTGTAATCGCGGCCCGTGGGGCCGCGCTATCACTGCTACAGTGGTTGCCACCCCTCAAAACCGGTTTAGCGCGCCAGATGATGTTTGGTCGCCGCTAAACAAAGCCCCCAAAGCAAGTTCTTTTAGCGTCACTAATTCAACACACCCTGCCTAAAAAATAGGCAGATTAAGTCCCGCCTACGCTACAATTGGGTGCTTATTTATTGCAGTATTCGCACGCATACCCCCATTGATGTTTCCATTGACGCTACGGTATTTATGAAAATCGGCCCGCACCAATTAGCCAATCGACTCTTCGTGGCCCCCATGGCTGGCGTGACCGACCGTCCATTTCGGCAGCTCTGCAAAAAACTGGGGGCAGGTTATGCCGTCTCTGAAATGGTCGCATCCAATGCCCTGCTGTGGAAGAGTGAAAAAACGCAGCGCCGCGCCAATCACCAAGGCGAGTTCAAACCCATTGCCGTGCAAATTGCCGGCGCCGATCCAGCGATGATGGCTGCCGCTGCCAGGATCAATGTGGACCATGGCGCGCAAATCATTGACATCAATATGGGCTGTCCTGCCAAGAAAGTATGTAATGTAGCGGCAGGCTCTGCCTTATTGCGCGATGAGCCCTTAGTACAGCAGATTCTCGAGGCCGTGATGAATGCCGTTGGAACCGGGCCAGATGCGGTACCCGTGACATTAAAAATCCGCACCGGCTGGGATCGGGAACATAAAAATGCCTTGGCGATTGCGAGCCTTGCAGAACAATCAGGCATCAGCATGCTCACGGTGCATGGCCGGACTCGCGCTGATCTGTATCACGGCGAGGCTGAGTACGAGACCATCACTGCGGTCAAATCAGCCGTTCGCATTCCGGTGGTGGCCAATGGCGATATCCATTCACCCGAAAAGGCAGCGTTTGTTTTAGAGGAGACCGGTGCCGATGCCATCATGATTGGCCGCGCTGCGCAAGGCCGCCCTTGGATATTTCGAGAAATTGATTACTACCTCAATACCGGCAAAAAATTAGATGTTCCTGAGGTGGCTGAAATTCAGGCCATCATGAACGATCACTTAATTGACCACTATGCCTTTTATGGCGAATACATTGGATTACGAACCGCCCGCAAGCACATTGGTTGGTATTGCAAAGGCCTACGCAACTCGCATGCCTTTCGCCAGCGCATGAATACTGCCGATGATTGCAAAACCCAATTGCAAATGGTGAATGATTTTTTTGATGAGATGAAATCCCATTCGGATCGCCTGTTGTTTTTAGAAGCCGCTTAAATAGACTGAGTTACACGATGCCCAATAAACACCCCATTAGCGAATGCGTTCATACCCAATTACAGCGTTATTTTGCCGATCTCAATGGCAACCCCCCCGATGATGTGTACCACATGGTTTTGAGTGTGGTGGAAAAGCCCATGCTCGAAGTAGTAATGCAGCACGCTAAGCAAAATCAATCGCTGGCTGCGCAATACCTCGGCATTAACCGCAATACGCTCCATAAAAAATTAACCGAACATCAGCTGATATAAAGCGGCACCCCGATACCAAACCTTTGCATACTGACACGACTATGATTCGCACCGCACTCTTATCCGTATCCGACAAAAAGGGCATTATTCCTTTTGCCCAATCGCTGCATGCCTTGGGAGTCAAATTAATTTCTACCGGCGGGACAGCCAAGCTCCTCGCAGAAAATGGCTTACCCGTTACGGAGGTATCGTCGCTCACCCAATTCCCAGAAATGCTCGATGGCCGAGTGAAGACCCTGCACCCAATGGTTCATGGCGGCTTACTCGCACGTCGCGACTCTAAAGAACATATGGATGCCATTGCAGCACACGGTATTGCGCCGATTGATATGCTGGTCATTAACCTGTATCCATTCAATCAAACCGTAGCGAAAGCCGATTGCTCGTTTGACGAAGCGGTTGAGAATATAGATATTGGCGGACCAGCCATGCTACGTGCAGCAGCAAAAAACCATCAGGATGTGACGGTGTTGATTTCACCAGACGACTATGAAGCCATTTTGACTGAAATGAAGGCGCATCAGAATACGGTGTCGTATGAAAGCAATTTGCGCCTGGCTAAAAAGGTGTTTGCGCATACTGCGCAGTATGACGGTGCCATTGCAAACTACCTGTCCTCGCTGGGCGGTAATTTAGATCACGCCGGTCGCTCACCCTACCCAGAGACCTTACACCTAGCATTTACTAAAGTGCAAGAGATGCGCTACGGTGAGAACCCGCATCAATCGGCTGCGTTTTATCGTGACACAGCCAGCGTTACAGGCGCCCTCGCCAACTACCATCAGCTTCAGGGTAAAGAACTGTCTTACAACAACATTGCCGATGCGGATGCCGCATGGGAATGCGTGAAGAGCTTTTCTGCGGACTCTACTGTTGCTGCGGCCTGCGTCATCATTAAACACGCCAATCCATGTGGCGTAGCTATCGGTGCAAGCGGCCTTGAGGCCTATCAAAAAGCCTTTAAAACCGATCCGAGTTCTGCATTTGGCGGCATCATTGCATTTAATGTGCCCTGCGATGGAGTAATGGCCGAAGCGATCTCCAAGCAATTTGTGGAAGTGTTAATTGCGCCCCACTTTACTGCCGAAGCAAAAGCCCTGTTTGCGAGCAAGCAAAATGTGCGCTTACTCGAGATTCCACTCGGTATTGAATTTAATGCATTCGATATGAAGCGTGTGGGTGGTGGTTTATTGGTGCAGTCGCCGGACTTTAAAAATGTCGCGCAATCGGAGCTGCGCGTGGTCTCAAAACGCCAGCCGACCCCAACCGAGCTCACCGACATGATGTTCGCTTGGCGGGTTGCTAAGTTTGTTAAATCCAATGCCATTGTGTATTGTGCCAATGGCATGACCTTGGGTATTGGTGCCGGTCAAATGAGCCGGGTTGACTCCGCCCGCATGGCCAGCATTAAGGCCGAGAATGCAGGCCTTAGCCTCGCATCATCGGCGGTTGCCAGCGATGCCTTCTTTCCGTTTCGGGATGGCCTGGATGTCGTGGTTGCTGCAGGTGCAAGCTGCGCGATTCAGCCTGGTGGCAGCATGCGCGATGAGGAAATTATCGCCGCCGCCAATGAGCATGGTATTGCGATGGTCTTTACCGGCACCCGCCATTTCCGCCACTAGAACCAAACGGGCATTGATCAAAACCCATGCGCTGGATCGGAATTGACCCTGGACTTCGCACGACGGGCTTTGGCATCATTGATGTGGATGGCCAGAAAATGACCTACGTCGCCTCCGGAACAATTGAAAGCGGCGATCCTAAGAGAGGCCTCCCTGAACGCCTAGGCATCTTGTATAACGGCGTTAAAGAAGTCTTAGACACTTATCATCCGGAATCGGCTGCGATTGAAGAGGTCTTTTTAAACGTGAATCCACGCTCCACCTTAATGCTCGGCCAAGCCAGGGGGTCGGTCATCGCCGCCCTCGTGTCTGCCAAGCTCAGCGTAGCCGAATACAGTGCCCTGCGCGTCAAGCAGTCAGTCGTTGGTACAGGACGGGCTACGAAGCCGCAAGTGCAAGAAATGGTGAAGCGCTTACTGCGCTTAAGCCGCGCTCCTGGTACCGATGCATCCGATGCATTGGGTATCGCCATCTGCGCTGCGCACCACTATCGCTTACCGGCAGCCCTCAAACCCAAGCCCTCCAGCAAAGAGTAAGATCACCCCATGATTGGACGCATTCAAGGCACTTTAATTGCTGTACATCCACCGCGCTTAGTGGTGGATTGCCATGGTGTTGGTTATGAAATCGATGTGCCCATGAGCACCCTGTATCAGTTGCCAGGCATTAACCACACCATTACCTTACTGACGCATTTTCAGGTACGTGAAGATGCGCAGCAACTCTTTGGTTTCGCCACGGAATCGGAGCGCGAGGCCTTTCGGGCACTGATCAAAATTAGCGGCGTTGGCTCGCGTACGGCGCTTGCCGTTTTATCTGGCATGAGTGTGAATGAGCTGGCACAAGCCATTGCGCTGCAAGAGCCTGGTCGCTTCACCCAAGTTCCTGGAATTGGTAAAAAAACTGCCGAGCGCCTTTTGCTGGAGCTCAAAGGAAAGCTAGGGCCAGATTTAGGTCAAGGCGTGGGCGCAGCAGCAAGCGCGCAGCCCAGTAGCGAAGTGCTGCAAGCATTGCTTTCCTTGGGTTACTCCGAGAAAGAAGCACTTTTGGCAATTAAGCAAATTAGTCCCGATACCTCGGTTTCTGAAGGCATTCGCCAGGGCTTAAAGTATTTATCTAAAGTGTAAATTGCACGAAGCGAATACACTCTCACCATGGCCATACACACCGACGATTTAAGTGCATTACCGGACGACCTTCCAGCACAAGGCGATCGCCTGGTGAGTGGCTCGGCTGGTAATGCGGAAGCCGTCTTTGAGCGCGCATTACGACCACGCCAGCTTGACGAGTACGTTGGCCAAAGCAAAGCCCGTTCGCAGCTGGAGATCTTTATTAGTGCCACGCGTGCGCGCAATGAAGCGCTCGATCACGTTTTACTTTTTGGACCACCTGGTCTAGGCAAGACAACACTGGCGCACATCATCGCCCGTGAACTTGGTGTGAACTTGCGCCAAACTAGCGGCCCTGTGCTGGATCGCCCTGGTGACCTGGCAGCACTACTCACTAATTTAGAAGCAAACGACGTTCTTTTTATTGATGAGATTCATCGCTTATCACCCGTAGTAGAAGAGATTTTGTACCCTGCTCTAGAAGACTATGCGCTGGACATCATGATCGGCGAAGGTCCTGCCGCGCGTAGTGTCAAGCTGGATCTCAAGCCCTTTACCTTGATTGGCGCCACGACACGCGCAGGCATGCTCACTAATCCATTGCGCGACCGTTTTGGTATTGTGGCACGCCTGGAGTTTTATACAAGCGATGAGCTCACCCTGATTGTGGAGCGTTCCGCCAACTTACTCAAAGCCAAGATTGATCCGAGCGGTGCTACTGAAATCGCCCGGCGCGCCCGTGGTACCCCACGAATTGCCAATCGCCTGTTGCGGCGGGTGCGTGACTTTGCTGAAGTGAAAGGCACTGGTGTTATCACCAAAGCCATGGCCGATGCCGCTTTGGCGATGCTGGATGTCGATCCGAGTGGGTTTGATGTGATGGACCGTAAATTACTGGAAGCAATTCTGCATAAGTTTGATGGTGGCCCAGTTGGTATTGATAACCTCGCCGCAGCCATTGGTGAAGAGCGCGATACGATTGAAGATGTGCTCGAGCCCTATTTGATTCAGCAGGGCTATTTGCAGCGCACCTCGCGTGGCCGCATTGCTACGCGCTTGGCCTACGAACACTTTGGCTTAACGCCGCCAAGCAACAACCTCGACCTACTGACATAGTCGAATTTAGCTCAGCGTCACCTTCACAAAACGACGCTTACCTACCTGCAATACAAAGGATCCTGCAGCGACTTGCAAGCCTTTATCGCTAATCACCGCTCCATCAATTCGCACCCCACCCTGCTCAATATTGCGATTGGCTTCTGCATTCGATGGCGCTAAACCAGTCATCTTGATTAATGCAGTAATACCGAGTGGTGCGCCCGATAAGGCGATCTCGGGAACATCGTCCGGGATACCGCCTTTGGCGCGGTGATTAAATTCTTCCAAGGCTTTTTCAGCTGCTGCCTGTGTATGAAAGCGTGCCACGATTTCTTGGGCAAGGAGCACTTTGCAGTCACGCGGATTGCGGCCGGCCGCCACTTCTTGCTTCATTAAATCAATTTCAGCAAGAGGCCTAAACGAGAGTAATGTGAAGTAGCTCCACATCAATTCATCGGAAATGCTCATGAGCTTGCCAAACATCTCGTTTGGCTCTTCACTGATGCCAACGTAATTGGCCTTCGATTTGCTCATTTTCTCAACGCCGTCGAGACCAACCAGCAATGGCATAGTCAAAATACACTGTGGCTCTTGACCGTACTCCCGTTGCAGCTCACGCCCTACGAGTAGATTGAATTTCTGATCGGTACCGCCCAGCTCCAAATCACTCTTTAAGGCAACGGAGTCATAGCCTTGCATGAGTGGATACAGAAATTCGTGCACTGAAATTGGCACACCCGAGCGATAACGCTTCGTAAAGTCATCACGCTCGAGCATGCGCGCGACGGTATAGCGTGCCGCCAATTGAATCATGCCGCGTGCGCCCAGCGGATCGCACCACTCGCTGTTGTAACGCACTTCGGTTTTAGTTGGGTCAAGCACCAGGCTAGCTTGCTTGTAATAGGTTTGCGCATTTTCAGCAATTGCTTCTGGCGTGAGCGGTGGGCGGGTTGCGTTTCGGCCTGAAGGATCGCCGATCATGCTCGTGAAATCGCCAATCAAGAAAATCACGGTATGGCCCAAGTCTTGCAGTTGCCGCAGCTTGTTCAAAACCACCGTATGCCCCAAATGAATATCTGGCGCCGTTGGGTCAAGACCCAACTTAATTCGCAGTGGTGTTTTTGTAGCCTGGCTACGGGCGAGCTTGGCAAGCCAATCAACCTCTACTAAAAGCTCGTCACAACCGCGTTTTGTTACCTCTAGGGCAGCAAAAACGTCGGGTGTCAGTGGGTATTTCGATTCTGGGGTAGCCGCCATACTGATTCAATTATCGAGTTCGGTTAAATTAGGGTTTCAGTTACGATAATAGTATTGTCGCATTCCTCAGAATAGAGCTTGCCTACCGCATGGATAAGTCCCACTCCCTTTATATCGGCATGATGTCTGGTACCAGCCTTGACGGGATTGATGCAGTACTTGCCGAGCTTGGTCCTGACGGCGAGACGCAACTCTGCGGGGCTGTGAGCATCCCCTTTACACCCCCGCTCCGTGAAGCCTTATTGGCCCTCCAAACTCCGGGCGACAATGAAATTCACCGTGAACATCTAGCTGCAAATGCCTTGGCGATGGCCTATGCGGAGGTGGTCCAGCAACTGCTTTCAAAGTGCAAACGGCACCCCTCCGACATCACTGCGATTGGGGCACATGGACAAACCATTCGGCACCAAGCAGGTCCCAATAACGCACTTGCGTATACCCACCAAACTCTAAACCCCGCATTGCTGGCCGAACTCACTGGCATTGATGTGATTGCGGACTTTCGGAGCCGTGATCTCGCTGCAGGCGGCCATGGCGCCCCTTTGGTGCCCGCATTTCATGCGCAGCAATTTGCAAGCGATAAAAACACGGCTGTACTGAACCTCGGCGGTATCGCCAACCTCACAATCCTTCCGAAAAATGGCGCCGTTACTGGTTTTGATTGCGGCCCCGGCAACATGCTGATGGATGCCTGGATTACAAAATACCAAGGTAAAGCCTTTGACCAGGACGGTGCCTGGGCTGCGCAAGGGGCGGTGAACAATTTCCTACTCGATCGAATGTTGGCAGATCCTTTTTTTGCTAAAGTGCCGCCCAAAAGCACGGGCCGCGATGACTTTCATCTGCAGTGGCTAGAAAAGCAAATTGGCAGTAATGCGTTTAAGGCGGAAGATGTACAAGCAACGCTATTGCGCCTCACCGTGACTACGGCGCTGCAATCCATTCGTACGTATGCACCGCAAACCGAAGTTCTGATTGTGTGTGGTGGCGGGGTTCGCAACACGGCATTGCTCAATGGGTTGCGCGAGCATACAAAAACGCTATTCAAACATACTCTTGAAATCCGCAGTAGTGAAGTAAATGGAGTCGATCCACAGCTGGTTGAGGCTCTGGCCTTTGCATGGCTAGCGTGGGCGCACAAAACAAAACGGCCAGCAAATCTGCCGGCCGTTACAGGAGCAAGTGGGCCTCGAATCTTAGGCGCTTGCTACCCTGCTTGAGCTAATAGCTTATGCGGAGAAAGACGATCCGCAACCACAGGTTGTTGTGGCATTGGGATTCTTAATAACAAACTGCGAACCGTTGATGTCTTCTTTGTAATCGATCTCGGCACCAACGAGGTACTGAAAGCTCATTGAATCCACCAATAGGGTTACGCCATTCTTATCAAAAGCAGTGTCGTCTTCATTCACAGCATCATCAAACGTGAAGCCGTACTGAAAACCAGAGCAGCCGCCGCCTTGTACAAATACGCGCAGCTTTAATTCAGGGTTACCTTCTTCGGCAATCAGGTCCGCTACTTTTGCTGCCGCGCTATCGGTAAAGACCAATGGAATCGGTGGCTCAGCAAGATCGTTGGATTGGGTTGTAGCAACTTGTGTCATAAATGACTCCTAGTTCAAAAAGTGTTTCTCTATTTTAGGCTCTAAATGCCCGCTCCAGCGTAAGGGCATGTAAAACGCACTAATACCACTTTAAGGCGAGAGGGCAATTTGGGTCAAGCCCATGGTCTCAGGCAGCCCAAACATCAAATTAAGGCACTGTACACCTTGGCCTGAGGCTCCTTTGACGAGATTGTCCTCCACCACCAGAATCACCAAGGTATCGCCATTTCCGGGGCGATGGATCGCGATTCGCAGGCCATTGCTACCCCGTACCGAGCGAGTTTCAGGATGGCTACCGGCAGGCATTACATCCACGAATGGCTCATCTTTATAGAATTGCTCAAAAACCGCTTGAAAGTCGACATCCTTGCCGTCCTCGGTAATGCGCGCATACAAGGTTGAATGAATGCCCCGAATCATGGGCGTGAGGTGCGGAACAAAGGTCAGGCCGATTTGATCGGATTGCGCAATGGCTTTTAAGCCTTGGGCAATCTCAGGGCTATGGCGATGACCCTTAACCGCATAGGCCTTGAAATTATCGCTGGCCTCCGCCAGCAAAGTGCCTACCTCCGCTTTACGGCCGGCGCCAGAAGTGCCTGACTTGGAGTCAGAAATCAAATGCAGTCCATCAATCCAGTGCTTACCGCCAGTCGACTTCGGCGACAAGAGTGGGGCAAAACCCAACTGCACAGAGGTGGGATAGCAACCGGCCAAACCGACTACGCGCGCCTTTTTGATTGCCTCACGATTGATTTCAGGAAGACCATAAACCGCTTCTGCCAAAATCGCAGGGCATGCATGTGGCATGCCGTACCACTGCGTAAATTCAGCAGTGTCTTTTAAACGAAAGTCTGCCGCCAAATCCAGTACCTTCACACCCGCAGCGAGCAAGGCTTCGGCTTGCGCCATTGCGACTCCGTGCGGTGTTGCAAAAAACACAGCGTCACACTGATCCAATTTGGCTTCGTCTGGTGTGGAAAATTTCAAGTCAATTCGGCCGCGTAAAGATGGAAATAGGTCGGCTACCGGCATACCGGCTTCGGTACGCGAAGTGATTGCCTGAATGGTGACTTGCGGATGCTGTGCGAGTAAACGCAATAGCTCTACGCCAGTGTATCCCGTGCCGCCAACAATGCCTACTTTAATCATCCCATTCTCCCAAATACGCTCACACCAAATTATCGTGCAGCGCTACTACTTTATCCGTATTCACACCCTAATTGTAGAAACAAAAAGGGCCGCTTGCGCGACCCTTTCAGCAAAACAGTGTGACCGAAAGAAATTAGCGCTTGCTGAACTGCTTACGACGACGCGCGCCGTGCAGACCAACCTTCTTACGCTCAACTTCACGAGCATCGCGTGTGACCAAGCCTGCTTTGGACAGGGTAGGCTTCAATGCGTTGTCATAGTCGATTAATGCACGAGTCACGCCGTGACGTACTGCGCCGGCTTGGCCAGTTTCACCGCCACCGCTCACGTTCACCTTGATATCAAAGGTGGTGAGGTGGGCTGTAAGGGCCAAAGGCTGACGCGCAATCATGCGGGATGTCTCGCGGGCGAAATAAATGTCGATCGGCTTACCGTTGACCGTAATTTCACCTTTGCCTGATTTAATAAAGACACGGGCAACAGAGCTCTTGCGACGACCTGTACCGTAGTTCCAATTTCCGTAATTAATAGCCATGTGGTTTCCTTAGATCTCGAGCACTTTAGGCTGTTG
>CANGWV010000004.1 GCA_947457875.1 Burkholderiaceae bacterium | reverse complement strand
TATACGGGCAATGGCTACAGTAATTACTCATGCGCTTAATGTAGGCGCCACTGGAAATATACGGCTTACTGGTGAAGCGCCCGCCATTGGCAAATAGAGCCATACCAGCGACGTTGGGTAATTCAGCCCACTCTACGGCATCCACATAGACCGCCAAAAACCAGCTGCTTACCGCCTGAGGCGAGAGGCCTGCTAAGAGGGAAAAGTTTCCCATCACCATCAATCGCTGGATGTGATGGGCATAGCCGTATTCGAGTGTTTGCCCAAGGACATCGGCCATGCATGCCATTTTTGTTTTACCGGTCCAATACCATGCAGGCAGCTCCCGTTTATAGCCAAAGTAATTGGCAGTTCCCATCTTGGGCATATCGAGCCAATAGACCCCGCGAATAAATTCGCGCCAACCCAGAATTTGCCGAATCAAGCCTTCTGCCGCCTCGAGACTGGCATCGCCCGCGCGCCATGCGGCCTCTACTCGCGCAATGACCTCGCGTGGATTCAGTAACTTTAAATTCAGGCTCGAGGATAGGAGTGAATGCCACCCAAACGGGGTATCGGTCCACATTGCATCCTCGTATTGACCAAAATGCACGAGCCTAGCATCAATGAAACGGTCCAATGCCAACAAAGCTTCCTGACGCGTGACTGGCCATAAAAAATGCTGAAGGCTGCCAGGGTGCTCTTTGAAACGCTCCCCCACGAAGGCAAGCACTTCTTTTGTGATGGCATCCGGCTCAAAAAACTCGGGGGGGTCGATTAAGCCCGGTCCCTTTTTGGGATAGCTGGATCGGTTTGCCGCATCGTAATTCCATTGACCACCCTCGGGCTCGCCCGCCTTGTCCAGCAGAACGCCGTGCTTTTTGCGCATCTGGCGGTAAAAGAACTCCATGCGCAATTCTTTCTTTACCCCCGCCCACACCTTGAATTCCTCTAAATCGCATAAAAAATGCGTATCGCTTGTAATCTGCAGAGGGGTATCCATCGCGGTGCACGCTGTAGTAATGTCGCCCCACACGCGCCACTCGCCAGGCTCAACGCAATGGACTGCTGTTGGCTTGTAGCACTCGATGGCTTCTTTTAGAGCGTCCCCCAGCGTGGCGGCAGGATTGTCCTCCATGGAGCGATAGTGGACGCGCGCGCCCGACTTGCTTAAGGCGGCAGCAAAATGACGCATTGCGGATAAAAATAGGGCAATTCGCACCTTGTGGCTCCAAACCCAGGTAGCCTCGCCAGCAGACTCAATCATCAATACCGCATCCTGCTGCCAATCGGCGTTTTGCAGAACTGGGCTATCCAGGTTCAGCTGATCACCCAAAATCAAGATGAGATTACGGGTGGCTTGACTGCCCTTTGCGCTTTTGTCCGTTGGGGTTTTTTTGCTCATAAAACATCTTAACTGGAATGACTTAGACTGGAGTCCTGTTCCTTTTTTGCTTGATGAATTTATGCGGCATTTCTTCCTTTTAGCGGCCTGTTGGCTGGGACTCTCTTTGAGTAGCCCAGCATTTGCTCAGACTGCAGCTCCCACCTGTAGCCCACTCCTTTCCCATACGTTTTTGCGTTTGCAAGACGAGGCGCCCCAAAATTTATGCCAGTACCAAGGTAAGGTGATTTTGGTGGTGAACACTGCGAGTTACTGCGGCTTTACTGGGCAATACGACGACCTTGAAAAGATTTATTCCAAGTATCAACAAAGAGGCTTTGTTGTTTTAGGCTTTCCATCGAACGACTTTGGTCAGCAAGAGCCTGGCACGAATAAGCAAATTGCTGATTTTTGTAAAAATACGTATGACGTCAAGTTTCCGATGTTTACGAAATCGAGTGTCTCTGGCAAAAATCCGAATCCCTTATTCAAGACCCTGATTGAAAAAACGGGCACCACTCCCAAGTGGAATTTTTACAAGTACTTGATCGATCGCAATGGCAATGTGGTTGAGGCGTATGGCAGCCTCTCTAATCCCGGCGGCAGAACCATAACGTCCCAAATTGAGAAGTTACTGCAAGGAAAGCAGTAATGGCCAAAAAACGCATTGCAATTATTGGCGCTGGCATCTCTGGCCTCGGCTGTGCGTACCGCCTGCGTCAGCATCCCGATTTTGACATCACTATTTATGAGTCAGGCAAGCACATCGGCGGTCATAGTAATACGGTTGATATCACCATTGACACGCCGAGCGGGCCAGTTCAGCAAGCTGTAGATACTGGGTTCTTAGTCTTCAATCGCCGTACCTATCCACGCCTAGTACGCTTATTTGAAGAGTTGAACGTGCCCATTTTTCCTTCGGAGATGTCATTTTCCGTTAAGCTCGAATCGACTCCGCTACTAGAGTGGGCTGGAAATGATCTCAATTCTTTTTTTGGTCAACGGCGCAATTTACTCCGCCCTTCTTTTTGGAAGATGGCACGCGACATCATGCGCTTTAATAAACTTGCCACCGCACTGGCTTTACGTCAGGAGTCAAGCGATACGCACCCAAGTAAAGCAGCAACCCCAGAAGAAAGCATTGCCGATTTTCTGGATCGCCATGCCTTTGGTAAGCCCTTTCGGGATTGGTATTTTTTACCGATGATTGGCGCAATTTGGTCATGCTCTGTCGATCAAATGCTGGAGTTTCCGATTCAAACCATGGCACGCTTTTGCCATAACCATGGCCTCTTAAAAATACAAGATCGACCGCAGTGGCTTACGGTACAAGGCGGCTCACGGGAATATGTAAAACGCTTGGTAAGCAGCCTTGATCAGTGCGGCGTGCACTGGGTGCGCGAAGCAGTGATATCAATTAATGTCCCTACTGAAAGCAAACAGCATGCAATTGAGGTTATTAGCGCCAGTGGTGCTGCGCAGTTTGATGAGCTTGTGATGGCTTGCCATAGCGATCAAAGCCTGCAGCTGCTTCGTGGCATTGATTCTGGGACCCAATCCATCCTGAGCGCAATTCCGTATCAGGCCAATCGGGCCATCTTGCATACCGATGCCTCTTTTTTGCCAGAGCGTAAGCGCTGCTGGGCTGCCTGGAATTACACCGCGCAAGCCAAGAATGCCGACGCGACTGAAGATACGGTAAGTGTGAGTTATCTGATTAACCTCCTTCAGCCCCTTCCTTCAGTACTCAAAGACATTCCCATCATCGTCACCCTGAATCCACTGCGTGAGCCAGACCCCAATAAGGTATTTCAGGAGATTCGGTATGCACACCCTGTATTTGATATGCGTGCCACTGATGCACAAGCAGGCTTACCCCTGATCCAGGGTAAGTCATCCGTTTGGTATTGTGGCGCATGGACTGGGTACGGATTTCATGAGGATGGTTTGCGCTCTGGAGAGACGGTTGCTGAAGCGATTCTAGAACGCAGTAAACAGTCCATCGACCTCCATACTTCTGCAGCAGAGGTCAATGTTGCCAGCTGACTTAACGCCGAAACTGAATTTTGGCGTTGTACAACACCGCCGCTTCCGTCCAGCAAAGAATGCATTTGCGTATTCAGTATTTACGATCAGCATTCCCATGCGAGAGCGTAAACGCAATCCAGATTTACTCCGTCAGCATGGCCTGGGTGACAATCAATTTCGCTTCTTTTCATTTTTTGATAAAGACCACGGCCGCGGTGATGTAGATAGCCTAGCCTGGGCCGAACAACTCTTAGCCTCGTATGGCATTACCCATCCCGATGGCGAAATCTGGCTACAAACCTTTCCACGGGTCTTGGCGTATGTTTTTAATCCCGTAAGTTTTTGGATTTGTACCAAACCAAACGGACAGGTACGCGCAGTCATTGCGGAGGTAAACAATACGTTTGGGGAGCGCCATTGCTACTTGTTAAGTAAAGACTCCGGGGAGCCACTGCGCTCTGGAGAAACCCTTACAACTAACAAGGTCTTTCATGTCTCGCCCTTTTGCGATGTCAGCGGCGAATACCGCTTTCGCTTCCTTTTTCCCCAAGAAAGCCAGTCCGGACGGAACACCGTCAACCGCATTGAGTTGCATGAGGATGGAGGGCCCTTGATTCACACCAGCATTAGCGGTGAAGCACGTCCGCTGACGCGTACGACCCTGTATTTCACGATAGTGCGATATCCTCTCATGAGCATTGGAGTGATCGGACGGATTCATTGGCAAGCACTGAAGCTTTGGGCCAAAGGCGTCCCATTTCACTCCAAACCTAAACCGCCCGACTTTGAAGTTAGTAGATGAATCGACCTGGACAATCCCTGCTATCACGACTCAGTTTTTCACGCTCTGCTGATCGACAGTCAACCCAATCTGTTCCGCTGGCGGCAAGAACCTTTCTCGCTTTGCTAAGCAATGTTAAATCCGGTCATTTAGCCCTCACCTTGCCGGACGGCAGAACAGAATACTTTGGCAGCTCTGGCGACGACTTGCATGCTGACTTGCATGTCCTCGATTGGGATGTTTTTAAAGACGTTCTGAAGCATGGGGACATTGGTTTTGCGGAAAGCTATATTCGCGGGCAATGGAACACGTCCAACTTAAAGGCCATATTAGAGATAGCGATCCGCAATCGGACTCTCCTCGAAAAAGCAATCTATGGCAGTTGGTTTGGCTCCCTGTTCTACCGCCTCAAACATCGGATGCGCAACAATTCGAAATCCGGTAGCCGCAAAAACATTCATGCGCACTATGATTTAGGCAATCCCTTTTATTCTTTGTGGCTTGATCCCAGTATGACCTATTCCAGCGCATGGTTTAGTGGCGATCTTCAGCTTACATTAGCAGAAGCGCAGTCAAATAAGTACCGTCGTATTTTGTCTTCTATCAATGCCACCCCCGAAAAACGAATACTTGAGATTGGTTGTGGCTGGGGTGGCTTCATTGAAGAAGCGGCGCTAGCAGGCTGTTATGTGACCGGACTCACCTTATCCCGAGAACAACAGAAATTTGCCGAGGAGCGCCTTGCAAAAAAAGGCCTTGTTTCTGAAATTCGATTTCAGGACTACCGCGATTGCAAAGAACAATTCGATGGCATTGCCTCGATCGAGATGTTTGAAGCCGTTGGTGAAAACCATTGGGAACAGTATTTCAAGACGATTGCATCATCCCTCAAGCCTGGTGGAAAAGCGTGCATCCAAACCATTGTGATTGCAGAAGAATTATTTGAGCGCTACCGAAGTAGTACGGACTTTATTCAGCAATACGTTTTCCCAGGTGGCATGTTGCCGTCCAAGTCGGTTTTTAAAGAATATGCGGCCCGGGCGGGTTTGCGCGTTGATGATGAATTTGCATTTGGTGCTGATTATGCAAAGACACTATGCATTTGGTACGAGTCCTTTAATCGTCAACTAGATGAAGTACACCAACTTGGCTTTGATGAGGCTTTTATTCGACTCTGGAATTTCTATCTTATGTATTGCGCTGCAGGCTTTTCAGAGCGCAATATTGATGTGGTGCAATTCACCCTCACTCACGATCACAGTAGCGGAGATAGCTTACGGCCATGAAACAGATTGGAATGCAGGGTTTTGCAGGCAAACGGGTCTGGGTCATTGGCGCAACTAGCGGAATTGGCGAGGCCTGTGCAATTGCTCTGTTGGCAGCGGGCGCCTCGGTTGCACTGTCTGGGCGTCGCCTGCAAAATCTTCAAGCAGTTGCGCAGCATGCCAAGCCCAATCAAAGTCTGATATTGCCCTTGGATGTGACTGAACCTAAGGCAGTTCAAGAGACCTACCAAAAACTCATGCAGGAATGGGGCCAGCTCGATCTTTTGTTGTTTGTTTCTGGAATATACATACCGCTGCGTGCCGATAACTTCGAAATGGAGTCGGCAGAAAAAACCATCAATGCCAATGTATTGGGTCCGATGCGCGCCGTTGCTGCAGTTTTGCCTAATATGCTCGAGCGGCATAGCGGTCATATCGCGATTGTTGGCAGCGTGGCTGGTTACAGCGGTTTGCCCAAGGCCTTAGCCTATGGTCCAAGCAAAGCGGCCATGATTAATTTTTGCGAAACCCTTTTTTATGACTTGCAGCCGAAAGGCATTGGGGTGCACATGATTTCTCCGGGCTTTGTAAAGACCGAGGCTACCGCACAAAATGATTTTGAAATGCCCGCATTAATTAGCTCTGAAGAAGCAGCCAAACATATTCTAGATGGCATACGTGAGGGCGAGTTTGATATCCATTTTCCAAAACGGTTTTCTGGATTCTTAAAGTTTTTACGCCTACTGCCTTATCCAGTTTACTTTTGGATCTTACGGCGTTTTGTCAAAATTTAACGCCGAACGCATTACTCCGTCGTTTATTTGTAATTCTCTTTTCTGACTTTGTCGACCAAGTGATCCATCACTGCGATGGCTTTTGCACGAGTACCGGCAATCGATGGTGAAGTAATGTACTTTCCTTGAATCGCTACGGTGGGAACCCCATCAATGCGGTAAGCATCACCCAGCTGCCGCGCGGCCCTTGCTTTTGAAACAACAGCAAACGAACGGTATGCAGCCAAAAAAGCATTGCGATCGACGCCCTGACTAGCAACCCAATCCGCAATGTCATTCTCATTGAGCAGGCGTTTGTTTTCCCGATGCATAGCAAACATCACCTTGGAATTGAGATTGCTTTTGCCTAAGGCTTCGAGGGCATAAAACAGCTGGCTATGCGGCATTAACTCCTCGCGAAAGGCAATCGGCACTTGTCGAAATACCACGTCTTTTGCTTGGCGCTTTTCCCATGCCATGATTTCGGGATCAAAATCAAAGCAATGCGGGCATCCATACCAAAAGAATTCGATGACCTCTACCTTGCCTTTGGTATCGAGCGGTTGCGCCACCGGCAGGATACGGTAATCAAATCCAGGCTCTATCTTTGCGGGCCCTTGGGCATGTGTAACTGGCATGAAACAGCTCAAGGCAAATAGAGTGCCCAGCGCGAGTTTTATTAATCGAGAAAATGATTTCATTGCTTGTTGACCTTAATGACAGCCGGCTTAATACCCATACCGGTTAACTTGCTACGCACAATACCACTGTCATCGACATTGGCAAAAGGACCAATACGAACCCGCCAGACTGATTTTCCATCAATCAGTCCTTCGCTAATTTGAGATTGCATGCCCTGCATGGCTAAGCTGGCTTTTTGTGCGTCGGCTTCGGATTGGCTTGCAAAGGCGCCAGTTTGAACAAAAAAGACAACATCTGTCTTTGCGCTGGCCGCAGCGTCCGCCGCTGCTTTGCCGGTCGCAATGTCGGCGATCGGGTCAGCGCTGCCGCTGGGGATGGCTGGAGATTTGCCCTGCAGTGGTTTATTTAAATCAATTTGAGTTGCCGGTTTTTCTTCTTCATTAACCACCACTTCTGCTGGCGCGGCTGGTTTAATGGATAAAGGAAGATTAGGGGCTTTCACTCCAGGTCGCTCTTGCGGCGGCGTTTTATAAATATAGTAGGCTACTGCCAAGGCAAGGCTAAGGCCGATCACCAAACCAATCACTAATCCCAAGATGGTGCCACCAAATTCCCTATCGCTTTGGGCAATACGCTGCATTGGAAGTGCGGAGGATCGATTGGCTTTTTTCATCATTCCCCTTATCTTACATTTTTCTGGGCGCGGATACACCCAATAAAGCTAATCCATTTTCAATCACTTGTCGGGTTGCCGATAATAAAGCCAACCTAGCTAATTTTAGATTTGCATCGTCCACCAAAACCCGGTCTGCATTATAAAAAGTATGGAAATCACCCGCTAAATCGCGCAGATAAAACGCTACTGCGTGCGGGGATAACTCGGTAGCCGCAGTCGTGAGCATCTCCGGATACTCCGCAAGGCGGCGGAGCAAATGATCAGAAGCCTTACTATCTAAAAGAGAAAGATTGGCATTTAGCAAGTCTGCTTCAGTACCGCTCCATTGCAGCAAGATTGAGCAAATGCGTGCATGTGCGTATTGCACATAGAACACGGGATTTTCATCACTCTGTTGTAGCGCTAAATCAACATCAAAAACAAATTCCGTATCGGCTTTGCGGGAAATCAAGAAAAAGCGCACCGCATCGCGCCCCCGCTGCAAGGCTAATTCGCGCTCTTGTACAGTCATCGACTCAGTAACGCCGCCAGACCACTCCACTAAGTCGCGAACTGTCACATAGGAGCCGGCCCGTTTTGAAATCTTCACCTCCTGCCCATGCCGCATCACCGTTACCATCTTGTGCAAAACATAGTCAGGGTAATCTGCTGGAATAGTCCAGCCGCGTTTTTGTGCAACGCCCTGTAAGCCAGAGCGCACGCGGGCAATAGTGCCGTGGTGATCGCTACCCTGTACATTGATTACTTTGATAAAGCCTCGCTGCCACTTGCTTGCATGGTAGGCAACGTCAGGCACAAAATAGGTGTATGTGCCGTTGGACTTGCGCATGACGCGATCTTTATCATCGCCATCCTCCATTGTCCTGAGCCACAGCGCACCATCGGCCTCATATGTTTTGCCTACGGAGCCCAGGTCGGCAACGATCTGAGCCACACTGCCGTCGGTATACAAAGATGATTCGAGGTAGTAGCAATCAAACTGAACACCAAAGGTACGCAAGTCAATATCCTGCTCATTGCGTAGGTAAGCAACCGCAAACTGCTGAATCGCTGCTAAATCATCAATGCCCTTGCATTCAGGGGAGGTCTTATATGCCTGTGCAATTTCCGCAATGTAATCACCGTTGTAAGCCTGCTCTGGCCAACTCGCATCGCCAGGCTTTAGTCCGCTCAAGCGGGCATGTACGGAGGCCGCTAAATTCGTAATCTGCACCCCAGCATCGTTGTAATAAAACTCCCGGTGCACTGCAATTCCTTGGGTATCCATTAAGTTGGCGATGGCATCACCGAGTGCTGCCTGCCTGCCATGGCCAACGTGCAATGGGCCAGTTGGATTAGCAGAAACAAACTCCACCATTGCCCGCGATGATTCATTTCGCGCGCGTTTACCGAATCCTTTTTTCTGATCCAGTACCGCCCTTACTACTTCGGTTTTAGCTGCATTGCTTAAGCGGAAATTAATGAATCCAGGGCCCGCAATCTCGCTCGACTCAATCAACCTTGCATAACTGGGGTCCGTCCCCAAGAAATCCACGATGGCTTGGGCTAGCTCACGGGGATTCATCTTCCAGGCTTTAGCGATTTGCAATGCAATGTTGCAAGCGACATCGCCATGGTCCACCGATTTGGGTCGCTCTAGCCGCGGCTCAATCGGCTCATCTACCGCTATACCGCGAGCACCTGCGACGGCCTTCAAGGCAGCGCGTAAGGATGCAATTAATTGGTTTTTGTGATTTAACAGCATAGAAGGGTGAGTTTATCAGGCGTAGCGACCGATTATGAATAGACGATTCTATAAAGATGGTAAGCTAAATCATGATTTATCAATTTCACTCCAAAGCAGGTCCTGATGTCATCATGCTCGCCGATTTGAGCCAGCGTATTTTTGACATCCTAGAACATCCCCTAGAGAAACGCGGCATTTTGGTAACAGAGCGTTTACCGGAGTTTATTGCCCGCCTTGAATCTGCCATTGCGGCCGATGCGGCCTCCAAAAGTAGCACGCCAGATAAACCGGCAGACTCCGATCAGGACAAGCCCAGAGCTGATCGCCTAGGGCAGCGCGCTTTCCCCTTCCTGGAGCTTATGAAACAGGCTTGCGCTGCGAATGAACCGGTAGTGTGGGGCGTGTAAAACCTAGCTTTACTCTAAAGAGCTGGATAGGGACCGGCGCACCGTTTCAATCGATTCATTGCGGCGCTTCGCTAGATCCTCAACTTGATCCGCCGAGACTTTACCCACGTTGAAATACTGCGCATTGGGGTGTGCTAAATAAAATCCGCTCACACTGGATGCTGGATCCATTGCAAATGACTCGGTTAGGGTCATGCCAATGTCTTCTGCACCAACGATACGCAGCATATCGCGCTTAACTTCATGCGCTGGACAAGCTGGATAACCAGGCGCCGGCCGAATGCCGCGATATTGCTCATCAATCATTGCCTCATTCGTTAAAGCCTCATCACTGGCATAACCCCACAGATCAGTACGAACACGGTGGTGCATGAGTTCAGCAAAGGCCTCCGCCAGCCGATCTGCCAATGCCTTGAGCATGATGGCATTGTAGTCATCGTTTTTTGCCTGAAATTCAGCGACTTTCTTTTCAACGCCATGTCCGGTGGTGACAGCAAAACAGCCGACATAATCTGCAACTCCAGAATCGCGCGGCGCAACGTAGTCTGCTAAGCAGCGATTGGGGCGCTTTACTCCATCTACCACTGGTCGCTCTGACTGCTGGCGCAAGTTATGCCAAACAAATGCCGGATGCTCGCGCGCTTCATCGCTATACAACACAATGTCATCACCTAGGGCGTTGGCAGGGTAAAACGCGACTACGCCATCCGCTTGAAGCCACTGTCCTTTGACGATCTTCTCCAATAGCGCCTGAGCGTCAGCAAATACTTTCTTGGCCTCTACGCCTACTACCTCATCTTCTAGAATGGCCGGGAACTTGCCCGCTAAATCCCAAGTTTGAAAAAATGGGGTCCAGTCAATGAACTTTGCAATTTCACTGAGGGCAAAGTTTTTGAAGACGCGACGACCAATGAATTTCGGCTTCTCTGGCGTATAAGCGCTCCAATCGATTTTCTCTCGATTTTGGCGTGCCGCTTCCAGTGAAATGGTTGGCGCTACTTTGCGATTCGCATGTTGTAAACGTATGCGCTCATAGTCATCGCGTAAGTCTTGAATAAACTTAGTGGCACTCTCATCCGACAGTAAGCTCGATGCAACCGAGACGGAGCGTGACGCATCCGGAACATACACCACCGGACCGTCATAGTGCGGTGCAATTTTGACTGCAGTATGAACACGCGATGTGGTCGCCCCACCAATCATCAGTGGTAATTGCTGGTCACGGAAATACGGATCACGCTGCATTTCTTGGGCAACATAGGTCATTTCTTCGAGCGACGGGGTAATCAAACCAGACAGCCCGACGATATCGGCCTTTTCTTCTTTGGCTACTTTCAGAATCTCAGCGCAGGGCACCATCACGCCCATATTGACCACTTCAAAGTTATTGCATTGAAGAACAACGGTCACAATGTTTTTACCAATGTCGTGCACGTCACCCTTAACGGTTGCCATCACAATCTTGCCCTTGGCTTTGGCTTCCCCGCCTGCAGCAACGTGCAAGCGCTTTTCTTCCTCAATATAGGGAATAAGGTGCGCTACGGCCTGCTTCATCACGCGCGCACTTTTTACGACTTGCGGCAAAAACATTTTGCCTTCACCAAACAAATCGCCGACCACGTTCATGCCATCCATGAGGGGGCCTTCAATTACTTCAATCGGCCGACCTCCGGACCCCATTATGTCGGCCCGCAACTCTTCGGTATCGTCCAAAATAAAGTTGGTAATGCCATGCACCAAAGCATGCGTTAAGCGATCCCGCACCGGCGCTTCACGCCATACGAGATTCTCGACTTGCTTGATGCCATCGCCCTTAAATTGATCTGCGATTGCCAATAAATGCTCGGTTGGTGTTTGGCCCTCTTTTTCTTTAAAGCGGTTGAGCACAATGTCTTCAACCCGCTCACGCAACTCTGGGTCTAAGTCGGCATAGACCCCAAGTTGGCCGGCGTTGACAATCCCCATGTCCATGCCTGCCTGAATCGCGTGGTACAAAAATACCGTATGAATGGCTTCGCGAACACGATCATTGCCGCGGAATGAAAAGCTCACATTGGATACCCCGCCGCTGACTTTCGCGCCCGGTAAATTTTCTTTAATCCAGCGCGTTGCATTTATAAAATCAACTGCGTAGTTATCGTGCTCTTCAATCCCGGTAGCAATCGCAAAAATATTGGGATCAAAAATAATATCTTCTGGCGGAAATCCAATTTCCTCAACCAAAATTTGATATGAGCGTTGGCAAATTTCTGTTTTACGTTGGTAGGTATCGGCCTGCCCTTTTTCGTCAAAGGCCATGACCACCGTAGCAGCTCCATAGCGACGAATTAGCTTAGCTTGATGCCGAAATGCGTCTTCGCCTTCTTTTAACGAAATCGAATTCACGATTGGCTTGCCTTGGACGCACTTCAAGCCCGCCTCGATGATGCTCCATTTCGACGAGTCGATCATGATGGGCACACGAGCAATATCTGGCTCGGATGCAATCAGATTCAGAAAGCGCACCATGGCCGCCTCTGAATCCAGCATGGCCTCATCCATATTGATGTCAATAATCTGCGCGCCACTTTCAACCTGCTGCCGCGCTACTGCTAGAGCCTCATCAAATTGATTATTCAAGATCATGCGCGAAAAGGCTTTTGATCCCGTGACGTTCGTCCGCTCGCCAATATTGACGAAACCGACTACTGGGCTGACGTTATACGACTCGAGGCCAGACAAACGCATTGGAGCAATCACGCGCTTGCTCATTCTGCTTCCTCTGCTTGAGGCTCACGGTAAAAGACCCGTGGCTTACGCTTTGCAACTGCATTGGCAATCGCACGAATATGATCCGGGGTAGTTCCACAGCAGCCGCCCACCAAATTGACTAATCCGTCTTTAGCAAAGCCATCGACCAGCGCAGAAGTAATCTCTGGAGTCTCATCAAAGCCGGTATCGCTCATGGGGTTGGGCAGGCCTGCATTGGGGTAACACGACACTGCGGTATTGCAGATGCGTGCTAGCTCTGCAATGTAGGGTCGCATTAACGCTGCTCCGAGCGCGCAATTCAAACCAAACGTGAGTGGCTTGATGTGACGCAAGCTATTCCAAAACGCCTCTACGGTTTGCCCAGACAAAATGCGTCCCGATGCATCGGTCACAGTCCCAGAAACCATAACCGGCAACTTCACACCGGTGTCCTCAAAAAATTCATCGAGGGCAAACATTGCTGCTTTGGCATTTAAGGTATCAAAAATGGTTTCGACTAAAAAAAGATCGACGCCGCCGGCATACAAGCCTTCGATTTGCTCACGGTATGTATCACGCAAGGCATCAAAGCTAATGTTGCGCGCGCCCGGATCATTGACATCTGGAGAGATGCTAGCCGTCTTTGGCGTTGGTCCAATTGCGCCAGCCACAAAGCGTGGCTTTGCAGGTGTGCTGAACTTGGCACAGGCATCGTGCGCTAAGCGTGCGGCTGCTTCATTCATCTCGCGAGCTAAACCCGGCATTTTATAGTCCTCTTGCGCTACCGAAGTCGCGCCAAAGGTATTGGTTTCTATGATGTCCGCGCCCGCATCCAAATAGTCTTCATGAATTTTTTGGATGATGTGGGGCTGCGTTAGGACCAAAAGCTCATTGTTCCCCTTCAGGTCGCCGGGATGATCTGCAAAGCGGGTATTTCCGGGCAGACCACGGTAATCCGCCTCACTTAGCTTGTATTGTTGAATCATGGTTCCCATGGCGCCGTCCAAGACGAGGATGCGGTCGTTTAGCAGCGCTGGTAATTCGCCGCCCCGGGTAAACACCAAATTGGAACCGTTTGATTGCATTGTTTAAATAGAGGGGTTAATCTTAATAACCCACTATTCTAATGACTTTATCGGCATCAAGCTGGCTTGGAGGCTGTATGTTTGGAACCATTCCTGAATTCAATCAAAGCATGGAAATGCTCAAGACCATGTGGGGGCAGGGGGTTGCTAATGGGCAAAATGCAGGGCAGTTTCCGTTTGCTGCCGATCCATCAAAAGGCCCTGCTGGATTTGCTGGCTTTCCAGGGGTTGACATTGATGAGCTTGAAAAACGGATTAAGGACTTAAAAAGCGTTGAAAACTGGCTTTCAATGAACCACAACATCCTCAAAACGACGATTCAGGGCCTCGAGGTCCAGCACGCGACCCTATTGGCGCTGAAGTCCTTTGGGGAGGCCATGACGCCCAAGCCCGACGAAAGCGCTGACTCCAGCAAAAAACCCAGCGCAGCTAAACCGCGCAAAACATCCACACCCCGTCGGAAGAAAGCTCGCGGCGCAACTTTCCTTGACGCCACAGGTGATTAAGGTGGGCAATCGCCTCGCCCATTGCAAAACTCATTTGGTGGGTATCTAGCCTACGCTTAAATAGCACTGGAACAATATCGCGGGCATGGTGGGGCACCTGACACGCGCCCATCGTTTCAGCCAAGCGGTCGACGTGGTGGTCTTGTAACTGCTTGATGCGGTAATGTAAGCCCCTGAAGGGTTTGCCATGCGAGGGCAGCACCACGGTATCTTTTGGCAGCGCTGTGTACTTCAATAATGAATCCAAATACAGACCGAGCGGATCTGCGTCAGGCTCAGCATCATAGACGCTCACATTGGTCGAGATACGCGGCAGCACCATATCCCCTGAAATAAAACAACCTAATTCTGCGCAATAGAGACTGGCATGTTCGGGGGCGTGGCCATAGCCCATGATGACCTGCCATCGATGCCCGCCCATCTCAATCTGCTCGCCCTCCATGATACGGCGGTAGCGCTTTGGCACACCAGGCACCATGCGCTTGTAGTAGTCTGCTCGGCCACGGAGCTTTTCTAGATCTTCGCTACTGGAAAGGCCATGCCGCTGAAAATGATCTGCAGCGCCGCCACTGCCAGGAGTGGCGCCAATGGCAGCTCCACCGTGATCATGGCTAAGCCACTGCGCCGTGAGGTAATCCGACATCGACATCCACAAAGGCACTTGCCAGCGATCACAAAGCCACTGCGCCAGGCCAACGTGATCGGGGTGCATGTGGGTCACAATGACCCGCAACACAGGCAACCCATCTAACTGGGTTCGCTCAATTTCTTCCCAAATGGCCCGGGTCTCGTCGTTCGCAATGCCACAATCAATAATGGTCCAGCCTGCCCTACCATTAAACTCATCCCGAATTAACCAGAGATTGATATGATCCAAAGCGAAGGGAAGAGGCATTCTGATCCAACGCACTCCCGGTAGCAGTTCAAATGGAACGGCTTTCTCCGGCAATTGATCGCCCCAAGGGTATTGAATTGAATTAAGATCAACTGCGCTAGTAGTAGGTGGCGTTTTCATTTAGAAGTCGGTTTTATACAAGGATAATCCAGTGGTTGAGTCGCCTTGCGTCAATTGGTGTGAAATGGATCCCATAACGGGTTTCTGTTTTGGCTGCTCTCGCACGATTGACGAAATCGCATGCTGGTCGACTTTATCCGACGACCAGCAACGCGCAATTAATCAACAACTGCCACTGCGAAAATCACCCAATTCAGATAGCGCACCCTCTACCCAATTATCTTAACGATTCACATCCACAATCACACGACCACGCACATTGCCTTTCATTAAGGCATCGGCATACTGAATTGCTTCGCCCAAACTAATTTCGTGGGAAATGGCATCCAAGGTCTTAAGATCCACCAAGGCACTCAGCTGTTCATACGCCGCAATGCGCTTGGCTTTCGGTACGGTCACGCTATTGATGCCATAGAGGGTAACGCCACGCAAGATGAAGGGCGCTACGGTGCCTGGAAAATCCATGCCTTGAGCAAGGCCGCAAGCCGCTACCGCGCCTTCACTCTTCGTTGCTGCGCAAGCGTTGGCCAAGGTATGACTGCCTACGCTATCCACCACAGCAGCCCAGCGCTCGCGCGCCAATGGCTTACCGGGCTCCGATAAGGTACTCCGATCAATGACTTCAGCTGCACCCAAAGACCGTAAGTACTCAGCCTCTTGAGGGCGGCCACTACTGGCAACCACGGTAAAACCGAGCTTACTCAGCAGGGCAATTGCAAAGCTGCCAACACCGCCCGCAGCGCCCGTTACTAGCACCTCACCATCGGCCGGCTTTACGCCATGCTTTTGCAGCGCCATGACACAGAGCATGGCGGTATATCCAGCGGTTCCAATGGCCAAAGCCTGTTTGGAAGTAAAGCCCTTTGGCAATGGAATCAACCACTCTGCCTTTACCCTTGCCTGCTGGGCCAAACCACCCCAATGCCCCTCACCTACACCCCAGCCATTGAGCAAAACGGAGTCGCCCACTTTAAACTCAGGCGATGTGCTTTCCAGCACTTCGCCGGCAAAATCGATCCCAGGAACCATTGGAAAGCTTCGAACTACGGGGCCTTTGCCTGTAATTGCCAAGCCATCTTTGTAATTAAGCGTGGAATAGTGCACCCGGACACGCACATCCCCGTCTGGAAGTGCTGATTCTTCAAGCTGGCCTAGCTCCGCTCGGTAGCCTTTGTCGTCTTTATTTATAACAATTGCCTTAAACATCGTTTTCCTTTCAATACAGAGCCTAACCGCTAATTTTCACCCGCAGGCCGTAAACCGTTTATCCTAACAAGCATTACGAATTATGGAGTGTTCCATGAAAAAAATTCTACTCTCTCTTGGGCTGATTACCTTAGTTATGACCGGTTGCTCGTCTACTGACATCAAGATGTCGATGGGGAATATGCGCCTAATCCAGTCTTCTGCCGCGCCGCAAGACGTGATGAATTTTGCTATGAAAGCGTGTCAGTCCGACTTTTACGTGGGCGCTAGCTTCATCTCAAAAGCGTCGAATGAATACCGTTTCAAATGCGTTCGCGCTGAAGAAAATGAAGTATTGACCCCCATTCCGGGTACCAGCATTACTGCAAATAAATAAGTTTAAAGATAAAGTCCTTCATGAGTTCAGCTTCGCCCACCGAGTTACGTAAGGCATTTTCTAGTTTTGCTACGGGTGTAACGGTTATCACCGGCATTGGAAACAACAATCACGCTGTTGGTGTCACGATTAGTTCATTTAATACGGTCTCCTTAGATCCGCCCCTGGTGCTTTGGAGCCTGTCTGAGCGCTCCGTATTTCTAGACGCATTTTCAATGGGAAAAAAACAGTTGATTCATGTTTTAGGGCGATTTCAGGAAGACATTGCCATGCGCTTTGCCAAAAGCACTGGCGATCAATTCGCTGGTGTCGATGTTGTTACCGGGCCTTCTGGTCTAGCCACGCTGCCCGATTGCGTCGCTTACTTTGAGTGCGAAACCATCGCCGTTCATCCGGGCGGGGACCACCGCATTATTGTTGCGCGCGTCATGAACATGCATTACCACGAAGATCGCGATCCACTGATTTTTTCTCGCAGTCAATTTATGGGTGCTCAGCCCGCCTAAGGGCACCCCAATCAAATAAAGGATTTTGTATGATGCGTCTTTGGGGTAGAGCGAGCTCAATCAATGTCCAAAAAATTCTGTGGTGCCTACATGAGCTTGGCCTTAAAGAAGGCATAGACTATGAGCGCATCGATGCTGGCCTGCAATTTGGTGTTGTCAACACTCCGGAATTCTTGGCATTAAATCCCAACGGCTTAGTGCCGACGCTACAAGATGAATCATTCGCCCTGTGGGAATCCAACTCCATTCTGCGTTACCTCGCTCGGAAATACGATCAGAAAAGCCGCTTTCCAGCCGATATCAATAGTCAAGCCTCTGCAGACAAATGGATGGATTGGCAACTCACTACGTTTTGGCCAGCCGTACGTCCGGCATTTTTAGGCCTGACACGCATTCCTGAAAATGAACGCAACTATGATTTGATTCGCAAAAACTATGAGGCGGCTAGCGGCCAATTGAGGATCCTCAATCAAGCCCTAGAATCCCATTTGTATTGTGCTGGCAATCGCTTTAGCTTGGCTGATATTGCCTTAGGCCTCTGCGTCAATCGCTGGATCATGCTCTCCGAAAAGTTTCCTGAGCGAGTGGGTCAGCGTACATCGTATCCGGCAATTGAAGCGTGGATGAAGCGATTAGAAAGCGAAACAGCGTACCTCACGGTAGCATGAGCAAGTAAGGGATATACCCTTACGCTTGCTTAAACTTCTTGGCTTGGTGATCGGCGCCAATAAAGAGGTACATCGCCGGCACCACGAACAGAGTAAATAAAGTACCGATCGACAGGCCAGTAAAAATCACGATCCCCATAGATTGACGCCCTGCAGCACCAGCGCCGGACGCAATCACTAATGGGACGACACCCAATACCATCGCTGCCGTGGTCATGAGAATGGGGCGCAAACGAACGCTACTGGCCTCGACAATCGCATCAAGCTTGCTGCGCCCTGCCGCCTGCAATTCATTGGCGAACTCTACGATCAAAATACCGTGCTTACTAATCAGCCCCATCAGCGTCACCAGACCAACCTGAGTATAGACATTGAGCGTGGTAAAGCCGAGATTAATAAAAATCAGCGCGCCAAATAAAGCCAGCGGCACCGAGACCAAAATCACGATCGGGTCACGGAAACTTTCAAACTGAGCAGCCAATACTAAAAAGACAATCAAAATGGCAAAGAACATGGTGACTAAAAATCCACCGGACTCATTCATAAACTGCCGTGATGGTCCAGCGTAATCGATGGAGTAGCCATTCGGTGCTACTTCTTTTAATGACTGCGCTATGAACTTGAGGACCTCTTCTTGGGATACGAATGGCGTACTGACGCCAATAATCGTGGCCGAGTTGAGCTGCTGAAAGTGGTTAATCGATTGCGGAACCACCCGCTGCTTAATGCTGGCAATGGTCCGCGCCTGAATCATCTCACCGCTCGGTGTACGAATGTAGTAATCCAGTATTTGATCTGGATTGAGTCGATCGACTTGTTTAACCTGCGGAATCACGCGATACGACCTACCCGCAACCGAAAAGTAATTTACAAAACCACCGCCCAGAGCGGCTGAAAGTGCATTACCCACATCGCGCTGGGTCATACCCAATGCCGCTACTTTTTCGCGGTCAATCTCTAAGACATTTTGTGGTTTATCAATTTTTAAGTCGGTATCGACGAAGAAAAACATACCGCTCTTGCGCGCTTTATCGAGTACAGCTTGCGATACATCATTGAGGTTTTCATAAGACTCCGTGGTGTTTATAACCACTTGTACTGGCAAGCCTTGGGCACCGGGCAAGGCAGGAAATTGGAAAGCAGCAACCCGCACGCCGGCGATACTATTCCACTTATTCTGCATATCTTCCTGAAAAGTAGAAGCACTGCGACTGCGCTCATTCCAATCCTTCATCAGTACGCCACCAAAGCTACTAGTCGCACTCGTAATTTGGAACATCTGCAAATACTCAGGCTCGGCGGCGGCGATTTTTTGAATCTGATCGGCATAGGTCTGCATTTGATTGACCGTGGCATTGGGCGGGCCGGAGGCCTGCATCAATACAATCCCTTGATCTTCCACAGGCGCCAACTCAGAATGGGCAGTTGCATAGAGATACGCAACACCGCCTAGCAAAAATACACCCATCACAATAATGACTTGCCAGGTACTCAAGAGGTCCCGTAGGAGAGTTTGATAGCGGTGGTGCACTCGATCAAAAATCGCATCGATCTTTTTGACAAAGGGAGTGTTCTCTTGCCCTTCGGTAAAAATACGGGAGCACATCATGGGCGACAGCGTCAAGGCCACCACGCCAGAAACCGCTACCGCACTGGCCAAGGTAAACGCAAACTCGGTAAATAGCGCACCGGTAAGGCCGCCCTGAAAGCCAATAGGAATATAAACAGCAATCAGCACTACCGTCATTGCCAGAATTGGATTGCCGAGTTCTCGCGCTGCAATTAAGGATGCTTCGAGCGGTGACTTACCCTCTTTCATGTGGCGATCGACGTTTTCTACCACGATGATGGCGTCATCCACTACTAGGCCAATCGCCAACACTAAGGCAAGAAGGGTGAGTAAATTAATCGAATAACCTAAGACCTGCATTAAGAAGAACGTACCGATGAGGGACAGTGGCATTGCAATGACCGGCACTGCTACTGCGCGAAAGCTCCCCAAGAACAAGAAGATAACCACCGTCACAATGAGGAGCGCCTCAAGCAAGGTAGCTACCACCTCATCGATTGAGGTTGTAATAAATTTAGTAGAGTCATAAACAATGTTGCCGACTAAGCCAGTTGGCAATTGCTTCTGAATATCCGGCAAGACTGCACGTACGCGTTCTGCAACATCAAGTAAATTCGCATCTGGGGCCACTTTGATACCAATAAATACCGACTGCTTACCGCTGAATGCAACGTTGGTGTTGTAGTCATCCGACCCTAGGCTGACTGTGGCCACTTGATCTAAGTAGACAATGTCCGCGCCATTGCGCTTCACTACTAATTTACGGAATTCATCCAAGGTATGCAGATCAGTCCCTGCTACTAAATCCACGGCCACCATTTCACCTTTGGTGCTACCAACAGCAGAAAGATAATTATTGGCTGCGAGCGCGTTATAAACATCATCCGCCCCCACGCCGACACCAGCCATCCGATCGCGATCCAGCCAAGCGCGCAGCGCAAACTTGCGGCCGCCTAAGATCTCGGCATTTTGAACGCCGGCTACCGAGTCAAGCTTTGGCTTTACTACGCGCAAAAGGTAATCCGTTGTACTGTTATTGGGTATAACGTCACTATAAAAACCCAGATACATTGCTGCAGTGGATTGGCCGACCTGAACGGTTAAGATGGGCTGCTGCGCCTGTGGTGGTAATTGATTACGCACTGAACTGATTTGCGTATTAATTTGGGTCAGCGCTTTATTGGCATCGTAATTGAGTTGCAAGGTTGCAATAATGGTGGAGATGCCGCTAATGCTGGTCGATGAGAGGTAATCAATTCCCTGGGCTTGTGCAATCGCCGCCTCTAAAGGCTGCGTAATAAAGCCGGCAATCGTTTCAGGATCTGCGCCAAAATACGCCGTTGTGATAGTCACAATGGCATTTTGGGTTTGCGGGTACTGATTGACTGGTAAGGTACTGGCGGACTTCAGTCCAAACACCAGAATGAGCGCACTCACAACCAGCGCCAAGACGGGTCTTCGTATAAATAAATCAGTCCACTTCATAAATTAGTCAGTTCGCTCGATTTATTGTTCTTGAGGCTTTGGGTTGGGATTAAAACCAGGCTGAACCTGATTATTAATAATCAATGGCGTGCCATTTTTTAACTTGAGCTGCCCACTGGTAACAACCATCACACCCGGCTCAAGGCCCTTGACAATGGCAACTTGATCCCCGCGGGTGAGGCCGGTTGTGACAAATACCTGTTCAGCCTCAATCAGTGGCTTTCCTTGCTTATCCATGCGATCGGTTTTGCGAGCGATGAAAACGGTGCTGCCATAAGGATTATAGGTAATGGCCGTTTGTGGCAGTGTCAGGTATTTAACGCGATCACCCAAGTTGATGGTGACGTTTGCAAACATCCCCGGTAATACCTTTTTATCGGGATTGCTGACCATTGCTTCAATTTGCATATTGCGTGTGTTGAGTTCAACCTTTGGGCTCACGGCCGTAATCTTGCCTTTGAAGCCGGCATCTTTAAATGCATCGGTCTTCATTTCAATCGCTTGACCCACCTGTATCATGCCTGCAGTACTTTGTGGCAAAGTGAAATCCACGAAAATCGGATCGAGGGTTTGAATGGTAAGCATCCTATCGCCCGCGTTGACATATTGACCTGGATTAATTGCAATGATGCCGACACGTCCACTAAAGGGTGCTTTGAGGCTTTTCTTTGCAACGAGGGCAGCCTGCTGCTCAACCTGAGCTGCTTTTGACTTAGCATCCGCGGCGCTGGTATCGAAGACATTTTTACTAATGGCCTGAATGGCTAGCTGCTGTTTATCGCGCTCATTAATCACCTTGGCTAAATCAGCCATTGCTTTAAAGGAATTCAGCTGAGCAATATCCGCTGCATCATTGAGCTGAATTAATAAATCGCCCTTCTTCACATCCATACCAGATTTAACGAATACATCTAATACTGCGCCGCCAGTCTCCGCACTTAAATCAACCCCGCGAAATGCGCGAATATTACCCACACTACTTAAAGTCGGCTGCCACTCATCCTCCTCCACCACCATCGTCGATACGGTTGCAGGCGGTAGACCCATACTGGAGATAAAGTAGGTAATCAGTGCAGTTTTAAGGGTATTAAAACCAACTAACAGTCCAAGCAAGATGAAAACCGAAATCAACATCACGGTCATGCGGCGACGCAGTGGCGTCATCGCCATGAGCTTGGCGTAGGTTTTTGTGTTCTTAAATCGTGCACGTGGGCGGAGCGTATTGCCAATGCGACTGAATAACTGACTTATTGCATTCCATGCCTTGCTGACGTATTCCATTAGTTTCCACTCATGTACTTTGGACTTCAGTGTTTGAATAAATTCCTGCAATGATTTCATTGCGTATTCCTTGCAACATTCGATTGATACGCTGGACCATCTCGGTTCCACCAGCCTCCGCCCAGGGCAGCGAATAGTGCCGCCGTATCTGCAAAGCGTACCGCCTGTGCCTGTACAAACTTAACCTTGGCTTGCTGGTATAGATTTTGGTAATAGAGCACGGCTAAGTAGCTACTGGTTCCCAATTTGTATTGTTCTTGTACTAAATCTAAGGTTTCTTTAGAGAAGCGTTCGGCATCGGCGGCGGCCTTTAATGACTGGGCGCCGGTCTCCAGGGCACGCAAGGCATCGGCTACCTCTTGGAAGGCAGTCAGAACGGTGGCTTGATACTGAAACACCGCCTGTTCGTAACCCGCAATAGCACCACGCCGTTGCGCTAGGAGTTGTCCGCCCTGAAATAAAGGCTGAAATACTCCGCCAGCAACGCTCCATATTGCTGCTGTCGGCCCAAATAGCGCTCCGGAAGAGAGTGCAACCGAACCTACGCTGGCACTTAAATTAATTTGTGGCAACAGATTGGCGGTAGCAACGCCCACTAAGGCATTGGTTGATTTAAGCAGGGCCTCGGCTGCCCGAATATCGGGGCGTTGCCGCACTAAGTTCGACGGCAAAGATAATGGGAGCTTATCGGGTAAGTGCAAATTGGCTAACTCGAATTGAGCGATCTGTGCATTGCTCGGAAATGCCCCGGTGTAGACGGCAAGTTGATTTCGCGCAAAAGCAAGGTTCCGTTCATAGGCCAATAAATCAACCTGGGAGTTAGCCACCAAGGTTTGCTGTGATGTCAGGTCTACCCGCGATACAGTCCCAATCGCAAGCTGGCGCTCGGTTACGTCGGCAAAATTTTGCTGGGCTTTTAGAATCTCGGATGTGGCAGCGTATTGGGCGCGTAGCGCTGCTTCACGCACAGCCGATGTCACAATATTGGCGGTCAGGGCAAGGTATGCGCCTTCAAGCTGAAATTGACTAATCTCTGCTCGTGCACGGGCACTCTCCACGGTTCGCCTCGCAGCACCGAATACATCCAAACGGTAACCCACATTAATGGAGGTGTTGTACACGTTATAAATATTTTGACCAGGCAATCCAAACGTAGCCAGTGATTGCTGTTGGCGACTGGTATTGGCTCCTAAACCAACGCTCGGGAAATACTGGCCACCAATTTGTGCGTTGACGTTTTCTTGAGCAACCCGCAGCGCCGCATCAGCAGCAGCTAAGTTCGGATTTTGCTCCAAGGCTGTTTTGATTAACTTATCAAGCTCAGGTGATTTAAATAAGGTCCACCACTCCGCCGGAATATCCGTATCTGGAATAATCTGCTGCTCTGTTCCTCCAGCAACATTGGGCGAAGTCGCCAAGGTAGTGGCGATCGGCTTTTCAGTAAAGCGGGCTACTTTTGGAGCATCCGGCTGCTTAAAATCTGGTCCAGCCGCACAAGCAACGAGGCTGGCTGCAAAGAGCACGACGAATGCACGCTGAACGAATTGCGTGCGGCTTTGCAAACAGGGTGATGGGCTAAACATTGATTCGCTCATGGCAACCCTTATTTGAACACAGATAGGTGGCTTTATTCAGTGCTCTAGGTCTCTACGAGGGTATTACACCTGTAATGTAAGTGACTTAGAGGCAATCCAACTGCATGAAGCATGAGGACTTATTCGACTGTCACACTTTTCGCTAAGTTTCGTGGTTTATCCACATCCGTTTCGCGAGCACAGGCCGTGTGATACGCCAGTAACTGCAGCGGCACCACATGCAAAATGGGTGATAAATCGCCATAGTGCTCAGGCAAGCGAATCACGGTAATGCCATCACTGCTGACGATTTCAGTATCTTGATCTGCAAATACATATAAGCGACCGCCGCGGGCTTTCACTTCTTGCATATTGGATTTGAGTTTTTCAAGTAGGGCATCGTTTGGCGCCACTGTCACTACTGGTATTTTTTCAGTAACCAATGCCAACGGACCATGCTTTAACTCGCCTGCTGGATAGGCTTCTGCATGAATATAGGAAATCTCTTTGAGCTTTAAAGCACCTTCAAGGGCAATGGGGTAGTGCAGGCCTCGGCCCAAGAACAATGCATTTTCACACTGCGCAAACGCAGTGCTCCAGGCGATGATTTGTGGCTCTAGAGCCAATACGGCAATCAAGGCCTTGGGCAAGTGCCGCAATGCCTTTAGTGCACCTTTCTCTTCAACATCACTAATGCGACCCTGGCGTTTGGCAATCGACATAGCCAATAAGTAGAGCGCCAGCAATTGGGTAGTAAATGCCTTGGTTGAAGCAACCCCAATTTCAGTGCCTGCCTTCGTTAGAAAGCGCCAATTTGTTTCACGAATCATGGCACTGCTGGCCACATTACAAATCGCCAAGGTCATCGTATGGCCGAGTTCTTTAGCATGGCGCAGGGAAGCTAAAGTATCCGCCGTCTCGCCCGACTGCGATACCACGACGATCAGTGTCTTGGGATTGGGCACTGAAGTGCGATAGCGGTATTCGCTGGCAATTTCCACTTGCGTCGGCATACCAGCAATCGATTCAAGCCAATACTTAGCAACGCAAGCCGAGTAATAACTGGTGCCGCATGCCAAAATCAGAATCTGATCAAACTCCTGCCAGGCGTGTGGATCTGCATTAAAAAGATCAGGCCCAAAATGCGTAACATTGGCAAGCGTATTTGCAATGGCTGTAGGTTGCTCAAAGATTTCTTTTTGCATGTAATGCTGATATGGTCCTAAGTCAACGGAGTCCGCTTGGGCTGGCATTGGTTTTTGTATGCGCTGAACCATCTGACCATTGCCATCGGTAATGCTGACCTCATCGGCTTTTAAAACAGCAACATCACCTTCTTCTAAATACAGCATGGTCTTTGCATGCCCTGCGAGTGCCAAGGCATCGGACGCAATAAAGTGTTCATTTTCACCAAAAGCAATAACCAGTGGAGAGCCAACACGCGCCCCAATTAAGGTATCAGGACAATCTTGCGCAATCACCCCAATCGCATAGGCGCCATGCAAGCGTGGCAATACCGTACGTACAGCAAGCGCAATGTTTCGGCTGGATTGTGCAACATAGGTTTGGTGGATTAAATGGGCAATGACTTCCGTATCGGTCTCTGACTCAAATACATAGCCTGCAGCTATCAGTTCCGTGCGCAATACATCGTAGTTTTCAATAATGCCGTTATGCACTACTGCAATTAACTGATTGGATATGTGGGGATGGGCGTTATGGGTATCTGGCTTGCCGTGGGTTGCCCAGCGTGTATGGGCTATACCCAAAGCGCCCTGAAACTGATTGCCTTGTTCGGCTAATTCAGCAACGCGTGCAGTCGTCCGAGCGCGCTCGATGGGGTGCTTTGCATTTGCCGCATCAATCACAGCAAATCCGCAGGAGTCGTAGCCACGGTACTCAAGGCGTCGTAAGCCCTCAATCAGGATAGGAACGATATTTTTACGTGATGCCGCCCCAACAATGCCGCACATTATTTTTTAGCCTTTGCCGTTTTTTTGGCAGTCGCTTTTTTAGGAGTTGCTTTTTTAGCGGCCGCTTTTTTACTGACTGTTTTCTTTTCTTGCTTAACAGGACGCTGCCACTGGATCGATAACTGCTTTGCGCGCGATACCGTTAACTGATTAGCAGGCGCATCTTTGGTTAAAGTTGTACCCGCACCCAAGGTCGCTCCGCGCCCAACTCGAACAGGGGCAACAAGTTGTGTATCGGAGCCAATAAAGACATCATCTTCAATAATTGTTTGGTGTTTATTGACGCCATCGTAATTGCAGGTAATAGTGCCAGCGCCAATATTGACGCGCGCGCCCACCAGGGAATCACCAACATAGGCCAAATGGTTTGCCTTGCTATTGGAATCAATCCGGCTGTTCTTAACCTCGACAAAATTACCAATATGCACGTCATTCGCCAAATCAGCCCCAGGACGTAAGCGGGCATAGGGTCCAATAATCGAATTGGACCCGACCACGGCTCCATCTAAATGACTAAATGCGTGGATTGCAACCTCTTTGCCAATTGCGCTATTGCGTACGATGCAATACGGCCCCACTCGTGTGCCGGAGTCCAGCGTGACATTACCCTCAAAAATACATCCGACATCGATGACCACATCCGAACCGCAGCTTAGGCTGCCGCGTACATCAATCCGTGCCGGATCGAGCAAGGTTACGCCCGCCTCCATTAATTGCATCGCAATGACATGCTGATGCGTGCACTCTAGCGCCGCCAATTGATCGCGGCTATTCACGCCAACAGTTTCCCATTCAAAATCGGCTTGGGCTGTGCGAATGGGAACATTGTCTCGCGCAGCCATTGCAATCACATCCGTTAAGTAATACTCGCCTTGCGCATTGCTCGCCTTTAATGATTTAAGCCATTTCTTGAGACGGCCACTTGGCAAGACCATGATGCCGGTATTAATTTCAGTAATACTTTTTTGTTGGCGATCCGCATCCTTTTCTTCAACAATACCTCTGACAGCGCCTTCGGTGTCACGCAGGATGCGACCATACCCTGTTGGATTATCCATTTGCTGCGTCAGCAAGGCAAGAGCGGAGTCACTTCCGCGCTTACCATCGGCTAATGTGACTAAACGCATCAGGGTTTTTTTCGAAATTAAGGGAACATCGCCATACAGCACTAAAGTGGGCGTATCTAGATCAAGCTTAGGCAGTGCTTGCAACAGCGCATGACCGGTGCCTTTTTGCTCTTTCTGCATCACCGTCACTGCATCAGCAAATCCTGGACGCTCTTTTTTAATCTGTTCTATGTAAGCAGTGATGTTATTTGCGCCATGGCCAATCACAACGATGGGTTTTGTTTTGGATTTGCCGACGAGTTGATTGGCGGTAGCCAGAACATGCTCCAGCAATGGTCTACCGGCAAGGGTTTGCAAGACCTTCGGCAAAGCCGATTTCATCCGCCTTCCCTGTCCTGCAGCCAGTATGACAATATTCATGCTGTTAATTATAAACACCGCGAATCACGGTACCGCAGGCTAACTCATCGAGTTCGGCCTCGTCGATTCCCCGATCGCCTGGGGATCTGGCACCTAAATTACCAAGGGCTCCGCCAATACCGCCATCGATCTCTAAATTGGTGAAATCAAATGCCTCGCGGTCCATTAGGTGCGATGGCACGATGTGGTGCATCGCCCGAAAGAGATTTTCTACCCGGCCTGGGTGTTTCTTTTCCCAATCGCGGAGCATTTGCTTCATCGCACCGCGCTGAAGATTGGGCTGACTTCCACATAAATCACATGGAATGATGGGGAACTGCATGTCTTCAGCATACCGCACGAGTAGTTTTTCCGGAACATAGGCAAGTGGCCGAATCACAATGTGCTTACCATCATCCGATCGCAGCTTGGGTGGCATGCCCTTCAATTTGCCGGCATAAAACAGATTGAGCAATAGGGTTTCTAAAATATCGTCGCGGTGATGACCAAGGGCAATCTTCGTCGCGCCCAACTCATCGGCAACCCGGTACAAAATACCGCGCCGTAAACGCGAGCATAAACCGCAGGTAGTCTTGCCCTCTGGTATCACGCGCTTGACAATACTGTAGGTATCTTGCTCTTCAATGTGAAATGGCACGCCTAAGCTGGTTAAATAGTTCGGTAGTATTTCTGCTGGAAAATTGGGTTGCTTCTGATCTAAGTTGACCGCAACGATTTCAAACTGGATCGGCGCTCGCTCGCGCAGCTTGAGCAAAATATCGAGCATGGCGTAGCTGTCTTTACCGCCCGATACGCATACCATCACTTTGTCACCATCCTCGATCATGCCAAAGTCACCAATCGCTTGGCCAACTAAGCGAGACAGTTTTTTCTCGAGTTTGTTTTCTTCAAACGCTGCTTTACGAGGATCGTTCACGGGCTTACCCTACCGTAACCGAATCTTTGATACGAAACACCTCAACACCCACCGAATGGCAGTCCGAATAGACGTCTGGCTTAGCGGTGGAAACGCGGGCTGCCCTCACATTGGGGTGAGCCAACATTGCCGCAACAATATCGTCGCAGAGGGTTTCTTGTAAATGGATGTGGCCCTTCTGGGCCCTTGTCCGAATGGTCTCGCGCATGAAGTCGTAATCGAGTACCTCGTCCAAGGTATCTTTTGTTGGAGTGTTGAGCGCAAGCGGAATGTACAGATCAATATTCAGAATCACGCGCTGCTCTGCTTTTTTCTCAAAGTCATGTACGCCGATATTGATGTAAATCTCGTAATCCCGCAAAAACAAACGGCGGCAATCGAGTAAAGAGGGGTGCTGCATCGCATCTAGCATTCTGTAAAGCCTATTCAGTTTTAAACATAACATCACGTGAGGATGGCATTAAATGCTGCCCTCCATCGACGTAAATCGTAGTACCCGTAATCGCATTCGACTCTGCAATAAAAACTGCCGCCTTTGCAATATCGATTGGAGTAGATGAGCGCTTCAATGGCGTCATTGTATGGGCCACCTTAAAGCCATCCTCGGATTGCGGCCCGGACGGAAGTGAAATGCCAGGCGCCAATCCAACCACACGCAGATAGGGGGCGAAATCCATCGCCATCATTTGGCTCGCATATTCCAACGCGCCCTTCGAGAGGGTGTATGAAAAAAAATCGGGATTGAGATTAATGAGCTTCTGATCGAGCAGCTGTATCACTGCCGGAATATCGCCATTGGGCGAGGAATCTGCTGCCCTGGATTTTTGCTGACGGTAGAGCAGCTGTGCCAAGAGGACTGGCGCCAGAACATTCACCTGCATCATCTTCTGAAAAAAAGCCGTGTTAATGAGCTGCGGCTCTGCGCTAGCCCGGTCATACTCAAACTGGGAAGCACTATTGACGATGCAATCCAAACTGCCCAAATTGGCTGTGACAGCTTTAAACAGGGCAGTAATTTCTGGCTCGCTGGCTAAATCAGCCTGAAACGCGATTGCCTTTGCGCCTAACTTCTGAATCGCAGCAACCGTTTCATCGGCCTCTGTTTTAGATTGCCCAAAATGCACGGCAACATCCCAGCCTTGCTGTGCAAAATGGATAGCAATAGCCTGCCCCACACGCTTTGCAGCGCCAGTGACCAAAACGCATTTTTTGGCCTTGGGTGGGGTGGAGGAGCTTGAATTCACGTTTTTCTCTTAGACTAGCGAGTTATGGATCTTACCTTGACCGACACCGAAAAGGCGCATAGCGCAGGCTTAAGCGCAGAAATTGCCATGGAAGTGGCATCGCACGGGGGTTTCTTGCCTTTTTCGAGCTACATGGAGATGGCTTTGTACCAGCCGGGCAGTGGCTATTACAGTGCCGGCGCGCATAAATTAGGAAGCGGCGGCGACTTCACTACCGCCCCGGAGATTAGTCCTTTTTTTGGTATGGCACTGACCAATGCCATCCTGCCCGTCTTAGAGGGATTTCGGTCACGAGGCAAACCAACCCGCATTCTGGAGTTTGGCGCTGGAACAGGAAAGTTAGCGGCATCCATCCTGCATCGCTTAAAGGAACTCAATTTTCCTTTGGACCACTACGGCATTCTCGAAATCGCCCCCGATCTAGCGCAGCGTCAGCGCACCTTGTTAGAAGAAACGAAAAATGATCTGCAATACTCAACCACAATCGAGTGGCTCAACGCCCTACCAAGTGAATTTGAGGGCGTCATCATTGCAAATGAAGTGCTCGATGCAATACCGTGCGATCGCATTGTTTACCAAAATGGACAGTGGTATTTACAAGGGGTAGTTGTTAAGAATGGCGCCCTTGCTTTAGAGGTCGGGGTAGTAGTCGATCGGCAGTTATTACCAGACTATCTCCTGACCCACTCCTTCACTGAAGGCTACACCACCGAAATCAATCCGCACAGTATGGCGTGGATTACCGCCGTCACTCAGTCGCTAACGAGCGGTCTTTTTTTGACGCTGGATTATGGATTTCCGGCGAGCGAGTTTTTTCACCCACAGCGTGAGCAAGGAACACTGATGGCTCACCACCGCCACCATACCATTACAGATCCACTCTATCTGCCGGGCCTGTGCGATCTAACGAGCCATGTGGAGTGGTCTTCCATTTCGAGTGCAGCCCTTGCTGCCGGGGCAGATGAAATCTATTTCAACAACCAAGGTAACTTCTTATTGGAAGCTGGTATTGGTGATTTGGTTTTGGAAAAAATGGATCCAGCCAATGCGACTGCTTTTTTACCAGTATCCAATGCCTTGCAAAAATTACTATCGGAGGCAGAGATGGGGGAGTTGTTTAAAGTCTTTGCCTTCAAAAAGAATCTGCCTGGACTCTCGCTAGACATGCTTCAAGGGTTAGGTGGCCGTAACCGCTTCCACAGCCTGTAATCGTGCAGCATCGATTGCAGAGCGAATGCACTCACCCTGCTGTTGCTCTGCTGCCGAAAGACTTTGAATAACAGCCTGACTATCGATGGCCAGCGCTGCTCCTAGGCCAGCGCTGATCGGCTTTATATGGAAACCTAAAACACCGGCCAGCGCAATTAATTTCTCAGCGCGCTCGGGCTTGCGCCACACATCAGCTCGGTTAAACCAAGCCAGAATATCAACCGCACTATAGCCCTGCTGTGTCACGCGTTTTTTTAACGCAGAAAACAGTTCTGCAAAATCCCGGGTGCCGTGCGGCATGCGGATTGTTTCAGACCATTGCCGAATCGCCTCTTCACACAGATCGGCCAACAACACTGCACAAACTAAATCGACGTCTGCTATTTTTTTCGCTGCCAACAAGTCGAGGTTAGTAGCCAGCTGTTTTTTTAGCCCCTGATTCCTGCACACTGCAATCAACTGCTGCGGTAAGAATTGGTCTGCAGCGCCAGTCTCTAAAAGTACTTCAAGCATGCGCAGCGGATCTACTGAACCCATGCCTCGACCCAGTTCTTGCCATACGCGCTCCGGCGATAGTGCCGATAACTCACCCGACTGCACAATGGCCTTTAGCGCCTCTTGTGTTTCAGGCGCAATCGTAAATGTTGGAAAGCGCGCAGCAAACCTGGCAATGCGCAATAAACGCAAGGGGTCTTCTGCAAATGCAGCAGAAACATGGCGAAATACCTTGGCCTCTATGTCGTTTTGCCCGCCATAGGGATCGATGATGGGGCCTACTCGTGCACCATTGTCATCAATGCGCTGAGCCATGGCATTGATCGTGAGGTCGCGCCGTTGTAAATCTTGGTCTAAGGTGACCGAAGGATCGGCATAAAAATGAAATCCCTGATAACCGACGCCCGTTTTTCGCTCGGTCCGAGCCAAGGCATATTCGGCATGAGTCTGAGAATGTAAAAAGACTGGAAAGTCTTTACCAACCGGCTGGTAGCCCAGCGCAATCATTTCCTCTGCACTACTTCCAACTACAACGTAATCAATGTCGTTCACCGGGATACCCATTACAGCATCCCGTATTGCTCCGCCAACGGCGTATACGTTCAAGCCAACAGACTCCGAATGGATTGGCGCGATATGCCGAAGGTCGTGATCAGATCATCTGCTGCCGTCGGTGGCAATACATTGGGTAACTGCATCGATGCAATATTGTCGCGCGACATCAAGGTAGGTACGGGCAAGAACTCGAACATCAATGCTTGCAAGTAACCTACGATCGCTGGCATTGGAATAACACGCGTCGTGGTTTGTGCTTTTAAGGCCGCAAAACGAACCAGCTCTGCCATGCTGAGCACTTCAGGACCGACCAAGGAATAGGTTTGGTGGATGGTTTGCTTCATCGTGATCGCGGCAACAAAGGCGGCGGCCACATCATTAACGCTTACCGGCTGAAACAGTGCCTGCGAATTAGCCAAAGGAATGACTGGAAATACTTTTGCTAGGTTGGCAAACAGATTGATGAATTGATCGTCTTGTCCAAAAATGACGGAAGGCCTAAAAATAGTCCAATCCAATCCACTGGCCCGTACTGCTGCCTCGCCATCGCCCTTGCTGCGTTGGTACATCGATGGCCCCTGCGAGTCAGCGCCCAATGCGCTCATGTGCAAATAGCGCTTGATACCATTGGCTTTCATGGCAGCGATGCAGTGGGTTGGTAGCAAAACGTGGGCACGCTCAAATATCTTGCCATAGGGTTTGGCAGGACGATCGTGCAAAACACCGACTAAATTGATGACGGTGCCGCCTGGCTTAACCTGACTACATAAGTCATTTAAGGTGGCCTGATCATTAACGTCGGCTGGAACCAGGTGAACGCTGGGCAGCAAACGAAAATCACGTGCTGCCGCCAAATGGCGCGTTGGCAACAACACCGAATAGCCCTCACGTTGCAGTCTGCGTACCAGCACGCTGCCCACAAACCCATTACCGCCAATTACTAGTACATCGTATTTCATGGCAACTCACTTTGAATTGCAGCCTTGGGAGCAATGGTGCCAAGGCGCTGTTTTAAAGAAATGGTTTGACCCGTCATCACGCCCGAGTAATAGCTGGCATTGGACAATACATTTTTAACGTAGACTCTTGTTTCATGAAAGGGTATTGTCTCTGCAAAAATAGCGCCCTCCACTGGCGCATTTAAACGTTCGCGCCATAACTTCGAGCGGGATGGGCCAGCATTGTAGGCGGCCGATGCTAACACCCACGATCCATCTAAATCTGCCAGTACCATATTGAGGTAATTGCTTCCCAAGGTTAAGTTGGTATTGGTGTCTTTTAACTTCTCCGGCGTATACGAAGTCATACCGATTTTCTTGGCAACGTACTTCGCTGTATTGGGCATGACTTGCATCAAGCCAGATGCGCCCACGGAAGAGGTGGCATTCATAATGAAGCGTGACTCCTGCCGAATTAAGCCATAAGCCCACGATAAATTGAGATCAATTTGCCTAGCGATGGGAGTGAGTTCATCACGGTAGGGCGTTGGAAAGCGCAAGGTGAAATCATGCTCCGCCTTGGTTCGATCAGCCGTGTTAACGGTCCGATCGTAGAGCTGGATGCGTTTGGCGTACTCAGCAGCGGCCAAGAGCTCCTTGTCACTCATGCCACGCAACTCCCAATTCCATTCGCGGTTGCCCTCAAAGCGCAAATTCATGACATAAAAACGCTCGCCACGAATAAAGCCTTTACGCTCAGCCATGGGCTTGATCTCTTGATCCGTTACCCGAACCCGAACTGGGATTTGGGTTTTCTTACCAAGCTCTTCACGTGCCAATTGCCCATAAAAATTAAACTGCTCATGAATGAGCTCATACTGCTCTTTTCCTTTGGCGCTTTGACCCGTGGCTTCTAGCGCCCGTCCATACCAATAGGTCCATGCAGGATCTTTGGATCGAACTGCAGGATTCATGGTCTCAATCGCATCCCGCACCAAGAGCCAATCCTGTGCGCGCAGAGCCGCGCGCACTTTCCACTCCTGACTCTCGGTCGACAGCAATTCACTAAAACCTAGGTCGTGTTGCATCCGAAAGACATCATCCGCCCTGAGGTCTTGACGCTTGGCCAAAAACTGGCCGATGACGCCCCACCCTGCTGCTTGGTTTTCTTTGCTGTATCGGGTAGCGCTTTGCGAAAAATCCCGATAGGCTTTTACTGGATCGGCCCTTGCTGCTTTCACTACCTCGCCAATCGGATCCTCTCCAGCCATTCTGCGGCCCACGGTCTCCAGCCCCATTTCAGCAGCGCTGCGCCCATAAGCCTTGGCTTCAGCGGGTGTAATGGCTCCTGCATTGAGCAAAAGCGGAACCAACTCTTGACAACCCTGGCCATAAAACTTGGGGTCCAACATAACGAGGTGCGCATCGCGAGCCGTCTTGGCAGCTATCTCGCCCTGAGCCAAACGCGATTGCAGGGCGTAGCATTTCACTGAGGTGTCATCGTCTAATACAAATTTAGGGTACTCCGCATCAAACGAACGCCAGTCTTTGCGCTTTCCCAGTACCAGCAACCAGTCATTGCGCATCCGGTCTGCCAAGGCAGTGCCCTCATACTTATTTAAAAATGCCATCACCTGGCTGTCTGCCGTTGTCTCGGCACGCGCCATACCGCCTGCATCAAATAGCTGAGGCTTGATCTTGAAGTACTCGACGTAATCGCCCATGATGTAGTTGGGCAAACTGGCAGCAAGCTGCTGGGCACGCACAGCATCATTTTTACGGGCAGCATCCCGCAACTCAATGAATGTTCTGTCTGCCTCGGTCAACTCCAGTGGGGTATTGGCTGGTTTAGCAGGTTTTTTTGCCAGCACATTCCCCTGAGCAATAAAGAGTGCGCAACAGATCAAAATGGCTGTTAGCATCCACCTGATAGGGCGTATGAGGGGCAGTACTGTAAAAAGTTGATCCGTACGTATAAATGGTGTCATCCCTATAGTCTAACTTTTATTTGTTTTTTCATTTACAGCACGCTTGCTTGATACTATTTCGTATGCCAAATGCTGATTTAAAAACCCTACGAAATCGACTGTTACGTGAGCGCACTGTGTGTGCGCAAGACCCTAGCGCCACTTCTGCAGACCAAGCAGTGTTAGCTGCGTTAAACCATGCGCTCACAGCAGAGCTGCAGTCACTGGGATCAATTGCGCTTTACTGGCCAATTCAGCAGGAAATTGATTTACGCCAATGCTTAATTGACTGGGCCAAAGCAAAGCATGGCAGGCAGTTGGCCTTACCCGTGATGCGTGCAGATAAGCAGCTTGATTTTTATGCCTGGCAGGATGGAGACACGCTAGTCAGCCAGCGACATGGGATTTATGAACCCAATCCAAAGGAACCTAACATTCAGCCAATTGAGCCCGACTGTATTTTGATTCCCTGCGTGGGGTGGTCTTGGGCGGCTAATACCCATAGAGACTGCCTGCAAATGCAGTATTGGCGACTGGGCTATGGCGGCGGCTATTTTGACCGAACACTAGCCCGCTTACGGACCACCAAGCCAGGCATAGCCTGTATTGGGGTTGGGTATGACTGGCAGCAATTAAGCTCAAGAGAGTGGCAAGCGGAGGCGCATGATGAGCCACTCGATGCCATGCTGACCGAATCTGGATTGCGCTTTAAAGGCGATTAGTTTGAGCCTAGGTTTAGGTTCTCAGCAATCGCCAATACTGCGTCGGCTTGGTTCAGCGAGTAAAAATGCAAACCGGGTGCGCCTGTAACCAGGAGCTGGTCACACAAGTCGGTTACGACATCCTCTCCAAAGGATTTAATGGATGCCGTATCGTCGCCAAAGGACTGCAAGCGCAAGCGCATCCAGCGCGGCACTTCAGCGCCGCATGCATCTGAAAAGCGTAACAACTGACTGCAATTGGTAATTGGCATAATTCCCGCAATAATCGGCTGGGTAACGCCCAGGTCATACGCGTCTTCTACAAACCGAAAGTACGCATCCGAATTAAAGAAGTATTGCGTTACGGCTGAATTTGCACCCGCTTTCATTTTCTCCACAAAGAACTGCAAGTCCGAAGCAGGCGACTTTGCCTGTGGATGGGTCTCTGGATAAGCTGCTACATCAATATGAAACCAATCACCCGTCTCTGCCCGAATGAACTCGACCAATTGATTGGCATGCGAGAACTCACCATACTGCCCCATACCTGATGGCAAATCGCCACGCAATGCAACGATGCGGCGAATTCCTAAGTCACGATACTGATGCAGCATCACGCGCACACTGTCGCGCGAACTGCCAACGCAGGACAAATGAGGCGCCACAGACTCCCCTGCCGCATGAATCTCGCTAACCACCTGCAAGGTACCAGACTGGGTTGATCCGCCAGCACCAAATGTAACGGAGTAGAACGCCGGCTTCAGTGATTCACTAAAGCGCTCACGCACCAAACGGAGTTTATTTTCTCCCTCGGGTGTTTTAGGCGGAAAAAATTCGACGCTCAATTCCATTGCATTTGACCTATCTAGTACAGCTGCGATTAATAACGGTAGTGCTCTGGCTTGTACGGGCCCTGCTTTGTCACGCCAATATAGCTAGCCTGTTGATCGCTCAGTTCAGTGAGTTGCGCATTCAATTTCTTCAACTGCAAGCGCGCGACTTTTTCATCTAAGTGTTTTGGCAAGGTATAAACGCCGACTGGGTACTTCTTCGTACCTACTGCGCCCCACAGCTCAATTTGCGCAATCACTTGGTTCGCAAACGAGGAGCTCATCACATAGGATGGATGACCCGTACCACAACCCAAATTAACCAAACGGCCTTTAGCCAAAATGATGATGCGCTTTTCAGGCAAACCGTTCATGGCAGGGAAAATGACGTGATCGACTTGGGGCTTAATTTCTTCCCAGCGGTATTTTTCAACGCCTGCAATGTCAATTTCATTATCAAAGTGACCGATGTTGCAAACAATCGCCTGGTCTTTCATGCGGGCCATGTGGTCATGGGTAATCACATGATAATTACCGGTTGCCGATACAAAAATATCGGCTTTGTCTGCTGCGTAGTCCATTGTGACAACACGGTAGCCTTCCATTGCTGCCTGCAATGCGCAGATCGGATCGACTTCCGTTACCCACACCTGAGCAGACAGAGCGCGCAGGGCTTGTGCCGAGCCCTTGCCGACGTCACCATAACCAGCAACCACGGCAACTTTTCCAGCAATCATGACATCGGTAGCGCGCTTAATCGCATCAACCAATGACTCGCGGCAGCCATACAAGTTATCAAACTTACTCTTGGTAACCGAATCATTCACGTTAATTGCAGGGAAAGCCAATTCACCTTTAGCAAACATTTGGTACAGGCGATGCACACCGGTTGTTGTCTCTTCCGTAACGCCTTCCACCTTGGCTAAGCGAGTCGAGTACCAGGTTGGATCAATCGCTAGCTTGCTCTTAATGGTCGAGAACAAAATGGTTTCTTCTTCGCTGCTAGGATTACTCAAGACTGCTTGGTCTTTTTCTGCTTTTGTGCCCAAATGCAATAGCAATGTTGCATCGCCGCCATCATCCAAAATCATGTTGGTGAAGCCACCATCTGCCCACTCAAAAATACGGTGGGTGTAATCCCAATACTGCTCTAAGGTCTCACCTTTAATTGCAAATACGGGAGTGCCGTTGGCGGCAATCGCTGCGGCGGCATGATCTTGCGTTGAGAAAATATTACAGGATGCCCACTGTACTTTGGCACCCAATGCTTCGAGGGTCTCAATTAGTACTGCGGTTTGAATGGTCATGTGCAGTGAGCCGGTAATACGTGCTCCGCGCAGTGGCTGCGTTGCGGCGAATTCATCGCGAATCGCAACCAGTCCTGGCATTTCGGTTTCGGCAATGGCAATTTCTTTGCGGCCAAAATCTGCCAAGGTTATATCAGCAATTGCGCAATGTTTTGCTACAAAATCATTTAAGTTGAAATCAGATGCGGTATTCATTCATGCTCCAGCTAAGGACGGATCAATGCTGGGGCAAGAAAACTCGCCAACCATTGAGCCATGGGTTAGCGAG
>CANGWV010000003.1 GCA_947457875.1 Burkholderiaceae bacterium | reverse complement strand
GCTTTGCTGCCGAACTTCTGACGGAATTTCTCAACCCGACCAGCAGTATCCATAATCTTCTGGGTACCGGTGTAGAAGGGATGGGACTCGGAGGAGGTCTCAATCTTAGAAAGGGGATACTCTTTGCCGTCTTCCCATTTCACGGTCTCTTTGGTGTTGATGGTGGAGCGGGTCTTAAAGCTGAAGTTGTTCGATACATCAAGGAAAACAACTTCGCGGTAATCGGGGTGAATGCCAGGTTTCATAAGTGTCCTTATTGCAGGTAGCCGTTTCAGTTCCAGTGAGAGAAGTGAAATACTTGCCCAGGTAAAAGTAAATGCAACGGTGAATAAAAAAAGCCACACCTAAGGTGTCGCAAAAGCGAAATTATGCCATGAAATCAATAAGAAAGGCTAGATTTGTCACTAATCTAACCTTGGCTACTTAGCCTCCGCGGCGCATCAGATCGAAGAATTCCCCATTATTTTTGGTCGATTTGAGCTTATCGACGATGAAGTTCATCGCCTCAATGTCATCCATATCGGCCAATAACTTGCGTAAAACCCAGATTTTTTGGAGATTTTCTGGTTTGACCAGTAATTCCTCACGGCGGGTACCAGACTTATTGAGGTTAATTGCTGGATAGACCCGGCGCTCGGCTAAGCGGCGCTCGAGGTGCACTTCCATATTGCCGGTGCCCTTAAATTCTTCGTAAATCAGGTCATCCATGCGGCTGCCTGTTTCAATCAAGGCAGTAGCCAAAATCGTTAAGGAGCCACCTTCTTCAATATTTCGGGCCGCGCCGAAGAAGCGCTTCGGACGCTGCAAGGCATTGGCATCGACACCACCCGACAATACTTTGCCAGACGATGGCACGACGGTGTTGTAGGCGCGAGCAAGGCGAGTAATGGAGTCGAGCAAAATAATGACGTCCTTTTTCATTTCCACCAAGCGCTTGGCTTTTTCAATCACCATCTCGGCGACTTGAACGTGGCGAACTGCTGGCTCATCAAAGGTGGAGGCAACGACTTCACCGCGAACGGAGCGCTGCATCTCGGTAACCTCTTCAGGGCGCTCATCCACGAGCAACACAATCAGAATGGCATCGGGGAAATTGGTCGAGATGGCATGGGCAATGTGCTGCATCATCACCGTCTTACCTGACTTGGGTGAGGACACAATTAAGCCCCGCTGACCAAAGCCAATCGGCGAAATCATATCGATGATGCGACCCGTTAAATTCTCTTCGGCCTTAATGTCACGCTCTAAATGAATGGTGCGATTGGGGTGAAGGGGCGTCAAGTTCTCGAACATGATGCGATTCTTCAGGGCCTCTGGCGCTAAGCCATTAATCTTGTCAACCTTGACCAGTGCAAAGTAACGCTCACCATCCTTTGGTGTCCGAACTTCGCCCTCAACGCTATCGCCAGTGTGCAGATTAAAGCGACGAATTTGGGCTGGCGAGATGTAAATGTCATCGGGCGAAGCCATGTAAGAGGCTTCGGGGGAACGTAAAAAGCCAAAACCGTCGGGCAATACTTCCAGTACGCCGTCGCCGAATACCGATTCACCGGACTTGGCCCGCTTTTTCAAAATCGCAAACATCAATTCTTGTTTGCGCATCCGCTGGGTATTCTCAATTTCGAGGCTAGCAGCCATCTCGAGCAGGGCGGATACGTGGAGTACTTTTAATTCAGTTAATTGCATTGTGTTAAGTAATCTAAGTGGGTAAGTGGGGAGGGCGTTACTGCATCAAAGGCAGCGGGCCGAAAGGGAAAGGGTAAGTTGCTTTTAGTGGAGATCTAAATGAGATGGGCGCGCCGAAAAATCAGCTTGGAATCAATCAGGGTAATAAATCAGAAAACAAAGAAGAGGGGATGTAGAGCCAGAAGATGGGAAGCACTGAATAGTGCGTTTAGGGGATATTACACCAAAAACGGCATTTGGCAAGACTGGGGGTCAATAAAACGGGAATTGCCCAAAAGAGCCTGAAACCAAGACAGGCTCGAATAGTGAGCCTGTCTTGCGGGATACTTAAATATTGCCGTCGATGAAGGCGGCCAATTGGGACTTGGAGAGCGCGCCTACTTTTTGGGCTGCGACCGCACCGCCCTTGAACAGGATTAGCGTCGGAATGCCACGAATATTAAACTGGGCTGGAACGCCTTGGTTCTCATCCACATTCATTTTGGCGATTTGGATCTTATCGCCGTACTCGGTCGACAACTCCTCCAAAATAGGACCAATCATTTTGCAAGGACCGCACCACTCCGCCCAAAAATCAAGCAAAACAGGCTTATCGGATTTCAGAACATCTTGCTCGAATGAAGCGTCACTTACGTATTTAATGCCGGCACCCATGAAAAATTCCTTATTTATTAGTATGTCGAAGCTTATATTAGCAATAAGCCAGCTTTCCTGCCCAAGACAACAGATTACCGCATAACTCCGATTCCCCATGAAAACCCCCACAGCCTTTCCCAGCATCCCTTTGCGTGATACGCCAGGGTATGGGCAGTCGCTGGTGTGGTCCGTTAGTCCCGACCAGAATGCATTAGAAACACTCTCTGGCGGCATATGGAATGTGGCCATGCAAACCGGTCAGCGGCCTTTAGTTGTCTTGAGTACGGCCGGACCGTTAATGGCCTTGCGCAGCAGTTTGGAGCGCCATCGCCCCGCAGAAATCAACCCCCAGATTGCCTTTTTGCCCGAGGTAATGAGTCTGAGCGATTGGCTGGGGTCTGCCCCGCAAAGCTGGGCATTTCCAAAAGCCCAAACCCCCCTCGAGCGTTGGTTGGTTGTGTATGCCGCACTGCAAGCGCACCCCAAACTGCGTGCCTGGTTTAAGGCAGAGAGTGAGGCTGGGGCGTGGGGTTTAGCGCAAGCGATTATTGCCGCCTGCGATACCTTATCGAGCGCCGTGCTGTCCCAGTCAGAACTTGCACTCGACCCCCAAGAGGGCGCGGAATCCAGTGATAAGTGGCTACGCTCACTAGAGAAGTTACTTGAAGAGGCTATTGAAGAGGCTTATCCGGTACTAGCCCGCAAGGTGGTCGACCGAGAGGCAGAGGTATTGCTACTCTTTTGGCGTTACCTCAGTGATGCGGGTAATCCGGTTGTTCGTAAGCACCTTGCGCTCGCGGCACACCTGCGCGCTGCAAAACAGGCACAGCATGCAAGGCCGTTTGTGTGGGTGCAAACCGCGGATGGACTGGCCAGTGAGCGATTGGTAATGCAGCGCTTTATGGATGCCTACGCAGCCCATGCACCAGTCATCAATATTAGTCTGGACTGGAGCGATGTGGGTTTGTGGCCGGAAGCATTATCGGTAGGAGATTCTGAAGCAAGCCAAGCAAGCCAAGCAAAGCAAGATGCAATTCACAATGCTAAAGCCGCGTACCAGAATCAGTGGCGCTTGCTTTCTGCCAATCGATTTGAAGAGTTGGCATGGATGGCCGCCAAAAGCGTTGAAGAGCACATCATCGCCGGCAAGAAAAACATCGCACTCGTTGCCCAAGACCGTTTAGCAGCCCGCCGGACGCGCGCGCTGTTGGCGCGCTTTGGTCCAGCGCTTGCGATTCGGGATGAGACGGGCTGGAAGTTATCGACGACGCGCGCTGCAGCAGCGCTGCACAGTTGGCTCTCGTTGATCCGTGCCCCCAAAGAAGGTCCTAGCGCTGCTGATCTCTTGGAGTTTTTGCAAAACCCGTTTGTCAACATCCCAGCCATCTTAGGAAAAGATCCTCAGGTCTGTAACGGCTTGATTGCCGAACTGGAAGATCGCCTGATTGCCAGCCAAGCCTATTGCGGATGGGAATCCTTTTACATTGCAATGGAAGGGGTGCGTTACGGTAATGTGTTTCGTCAAGCGCCCGCCAATCCATTGCTATTGGAGCTGCTTCAGATCGTGCGTGGCCGCGCCGTTCAGTGGCGCAGTAAAAACGTGGATGTCAGTCAGGCATACCAGCAGCTGCAAGGCGACATCACTGCCTTTGGTATGGCAACGACCTTCGCTGCAGACTCTGCCGGCAAGCAATTACTGGATGTGCTGCTGACCTTGGAGATGCCCTTGCAGCCGAATAAGACCAAGCCAATTCAACTGCGACTCAGTGAATGGATCAGCCTTTTAAGCTCGGCAATTGAAGAGGCTTCGTATCAAGAGGGTAGCAAGCAGGCAGAGGCTAATCTCAGTATCTTGCCCTTAAGTTCTACGCGCCTTAGGGAATTCGATGCTGTGATTGTGGTTGGCTGTGATGAAAATCAGTTACCCGCATTTTCAGAGCCGCCTTTGTTTTTCTCGGAGGCACTCAATCGATTGCTGCACGTATCGACAATTGATAATGAATTCAAACAACAAGCGCGCGATCTCTCACAGCTCTTAGTGAGTTGCCCCGCAGTGGATCTGCTTTGGCAAAGCAAGAGTAGCAATGGCGAGCCCGTTCGTGCCGCAGCATGGATTCAGCGTTTGCAAATGGTTTTGCCAGACTGGAAGCTAGAAGGCCAAGATACATCGCCCGGAAGCGTAAAGCGCGCAGGCACCAGCGAGCGCATGGACGGTGCTAGTGCAACGCCCAATACGGAATTGCCTTTGCCGTTATCGATGAGCCCCAGTGCCTATCGCACCTTGCGTGATTGCCCCTATCGTTACTATGTCCGTAGCTTGCTGGGCTTACGCAAGCAACATGGCTTTGATGAGGGCATCGATGCATCCTTGGCTGGGCAAACCATTCATACGGTATTGCATCAATTTTTTCGCGCACTCAAAACCCAAGAAGAAACCAATTTGGCAACGATTGCCTACGGCAGTCCTGCACGACGTGCGTGGATGCTGCAGCATTTAAACCAGACATCCGAACGCATTTTTGCCAGATTCATTGCCAGTGACGAGCGTGTGCTCGGGGTGCTGCGCGATTGGCAGAAGCAAATTCCGAGCTTTATTGAGTGGCAGCTACAGCGCGAGGCTGAAGGCTGGCATTACCTCGATGGCGAAATCCAGGTCGGCTTTGATTTGCCCTTCACAACCGAGGATGGTGAGCTGCGCATGATGCGCATCGAAGGGTATGTTGATCGCATCGATACGAACATCGATTCACCAACCGCAGCAGTGCTGGACTATAAGCACCAGACGCTTAAAAAAGTGCGCGATCGCGCCGCTAGCGTTTTGGATGATCCCCAGTTATTAATCTATGCACGCGCGGTAACGGATGCCGATTCGAAATTACCGATGCAAGGGCGGTCAGTGACGGATGCAGAGTGGGTTGCCCTGAAAACCGAAATAAAAAATGGCTACGGCAGTGCAGAGCGGTCTGTTGCCGTTGCCGATCTAGCCAATACGGCCAAGCAATCCATGGCACAAATGACCGAAGATGTGGAGCTATTGTGGGCGCGTAACACCCTCAATGCATTTGCACCCGATAGTGTGTGTCGCTATTGTGAGTCGCGTGGTATTTGCCGAAAGGGCATGTGGTGAGCCCAATCCAATCCAATCAGCAACGCGCCTGCGATCCAAGACGCTCCGTGATGGTTTCTGCCTGTGCTGGTAGTGGCAAGACCTGGTTATTGGTAGCACGGCTGGTGCGCATTCTATTGGCCGGGGCTAAGCCTAATCAAATCCTAGCATTAACGTTTACGCGCAAAGCAGCGCAAGAGATGCGCGAGCGTTTGTATGGTCTCTTAGAGCAATTTGCCCGATGCGATGAGGCGACCTTGCTTGCTGCTCTGCGTGAGCGTGGCCTGAGTGATGCTGAGGCGCAAGCTGCTGTGCCCCAAGCCCGCGCCTTATATGAAACCGTCCTAGCTAGCCCACAAGCGATTGTGATTGATACCTTCCACGGCTGGTTTGGCAAGCTCTTGGGCGCTGCCCCGGTATCGATTGGCATTCAGCCAGGATTTAGTTTGCGTGAAGATAGCAAGCGCCTGCAGGAAGAGTGTTTAGCCGATTGGTGGAGTCAAGTGCCTGAGGAGCTAAAGCCCCATTACGAAACTTTACTTCAGCAACTCGGCGCTCATGAAACCCTGCAGTTCTTAACGGGTAGCTATAGTGCATTTAAGCAACGGGGCGCATGGACTTTCTTTGAGGCGCGCTGTACTGAGCGGGGCACCACTCCCATTCAGGAGCTGCGCCAGAAGCTGACGCAGGTGAGTGCGCCCGATGCGGTATTTCGGATGTGGAATGCCCCGAATGCCCTGACTGATTTAGAGCTCCTGATGCGTTGCTTTGCCAACAGTACGAAAACCGAACAGAATTACGTTGCAGTGATTGAAAAAGCAATCGAAGCCAAAAAAGCTGGATTGGATATTACACAACTCGGCGAATTAGCTGCAGCACTTGAAGCCATTTTCTTAACGAAAGATAAAACGGCGCGCACTGCCAATGCCAAAGTATCAGCCGATCTAAAAAAATGGCTAAGCAAAGCCGATCAGGGCATTAGTGAGTCTAGCTATATTGCCTGTAAAGAGGCCTGGTCCGATGCATTTTTGGCGAATGTGCAGCGTGATCGTGAAGCGTCTGCCGTAAATCTCAATACCGCCTGGTTCGCCATGAGCGCAGCGATGCTCGCCCATGTACAGGCCAGCAAAGAGGCAATGCGCGTGCGCGACTTTGATGACCTGGAAATTGGGGTGAGTCAGCTGATGGCGGATTCGAGTCACGCGGCTTACCTTCAGGCCCGCCTCGATTCACGTTACCAGCACATCTTGATCGATGAGTTTCAGGATACCAACCCCTTGCAATGGCAAATTCTACGGTCGTGGTTAGAAGGGTATGGTGCCGATGCAAACAAGCCGAGTATTTTTATTGTGGGCGATCCAAAGCAATCGATTTACCGTTTTCGGCGTGCTGATCCACGCTTATTTAAGACTGCCAAAGGGTTTTTAGTGGGGGAGCTTGGCGCCGACGTGATTGAGCTTGATGTGACTCGGCGCAATGCCCCAAACATCAATGATGCCGTGAATCGTACTTTTACCAGCGCGCTTCTGCCAGAAAGCTATCCGTACACGCTGCAAACCACAGCATGGACAGCACCAAGCCCGCTGGACCCAATAGCAAATGCAGCCAATCTAGGTGAGGCGTATTTATTACCGTTGATTCCCCTAGTTGAATACGAGGCACTCGAGCGATCGGGTAACGCCTTTGCAGGACCATTGCCGGATGCCAGTGAGACCGGCAGTATCCTGCAGCGCTATTGTGAGGGCCAGCGCATTGCCCAGATTATTCGGGAGGTGATGCAAACGCGTCGTGTGCTGGAGTCGGTGGATGGTGATCTGGTTTGGCGTGATCCGCGGCCGAGCGATTTCTTGCTCTTAGTGAAACGCCGCAGGTATTTACCGCAATATGAGCGAGCCATGCGTGAAGCCGGACTTGCGTTTGAAAGTTCACGGCTTGGCGGCTTATTAAATACCCTGGAGATCGATGATCTGATCGCACTCCTCACCGTACTCGTTACGCCGCGCCATGATTTGCCATTAGCGCAGGTTTTGCGTAGTCCTCTTTTTGGAGCCAGCGAAGACCAAATGCAGTCGCTGGCGATTTCGCTGGCAAATGGAAGCTACCGATCGTGGTGGGACGCCTTGCAGGCCAGCCCGGATCCAGCATTGCTGAAGGCAGGGCGATACCTGGAGCACTGGCGTATTTTGGGGGAGCACTTACCAGTACATGACTTGCTCGATCAAATTTATGCTGAAAATGACGTGCGCATGCGCTACGCGATTGCATCCGATGATTTACTCCGGCCGCAGGTTTTAGCGAACATCGATGCCTTTTTGGAGCTCGCCCTTAATCACGACGGTGGGCGCTATCCAAGCTTAGGTCGCTTCATTGCGGAGATGAAGGCCATGCGCCAAGGCGATGATGATGAAACCCCAGACGAAGGGGAGATGGATTTGGATGGCGAGACCCCAGAATCCATTGAGATTGAAGATGCTAGTAACCTCTCCGATGCCGATCGCAATAAACGCGTACGCATGATGACGGTACATGGTGCTAAAGGATTGGAAGCGCCATTTGTGATTTTGCTGGATACCAATCACACTACCGGCATGAATCAACACCGCGGTATCTTGCTCGATTGGCCTCCCAATGAAACTGCTCCGATTCATTTATCTGCTTTCACCAAAGACACTATCACTGGTCCCCGTACGCAGATTCAGGAAGAAGAGCAGCGGATTAGCGTCAATGAAAACTGGAATGCCCTCTACGTGGCCATGACCCGTGCCAAGCAAGGTCTATGGATCAGCGGTGTATCGAAATCCTCAACCAAAGAGGATGGCCTTGACCTCAACTCGTGGTATCACCGTATCCAATCGGCTGAGCTGCCTGACTATGTTGCAGAGGAATTAGCTACGACCCAAGATGATGCAAGGCTTAGCTCCCAAAGCCAAAGCGAGGGCCAAAGCGAAGGCCAAAACGAAGCGCGCACGCCATTTACGATCGACGATTTTGCGCTTGATTGGGATGTAGCGAAAACCAGTCATGCATTGCAACTGGCGAAGATTGAACGTGGCATTGCAAATACCAATGCAGTAGAAGATCCAGCAGAGCCTGAGATTGATCCCCGTATTTTGGAAGATGGGGTGTACTTTCATGCGCTCTTGGAACACTGCACATTACAAAGTGGTAGCACAATCTCGGATTTACCCAGCCTTGAACACACCATGAATTGGTTTGGCATTGATGAGGCAAGGGCTACGCTAGCCCTATCGCGAGCTAAAACGGTCTTGAAAACTGATGCCTTGAAGCACTATTTACTTGATGGTAAGTGGATTCAGGCTTGGAATGAAATTGATGTACTCATAACGGCCGATGAGAGCGAATCAGTACGGGATGAACAAAATCATAAAACCACTCACACTCGCTTTGATCGTTTAGTTGAGTTTGCGGATCGCTTGGTGATTCTGGATTACAAGCTGACCTTGCCCAAAGAGGGTGATAGCAAAACGGCGCTCTATCAAAAGCAATTGCAGCAGTACGCGACTGGTCTGCAACGCCTTCGAAGCGATAAGCCCATTGAAGCCTATTTAGTTTCAGCGACTGGAGAGTTACTGCAGATGGTGTGAGGCAACTGCTTAGCGCGCTTCTAATGCTTTGCGTAAGTAGGGATCAATATCGCCTTGGCCAAGTAACCAGCGTTTGTAGTCGGCAGGTACATCCGCCATTGCCATGCCTTTATGTTTGCCAAAGGGCATAACGCTGGGCGATCGTGCGCTTTCTGAAGCGAGCCAGAGCTCCTCAATGCTACCAATGGAGCGGGCTTGGCAAATGTGCTGCAAGATCACAGCGCAGATACCGACATCGGCTAGTGCGCTATGGGCATTTTTCAGCATGTCCTTTGCGTTCTTGCGATCCAGAAAATAGAGCAGGGCGCTTTGATTGTGGCTATCGAGCTCAGGCCAAATTGATCGGGCCAGCGCTAAAGTACAGATGCGCTTGATATCCGGATTGCCAATGGCCTGCCAATCAAAGTCAACGTTATGACCAATCATGTACTGGGTATCTGCCGGCAATACAAAGGAAGCGCTCGGTGGGCAATCGATGAGCTCCTCATCCAAAATGTGGTGGGTAGCTAACGCGCCAAGGCTAATCGGCTTGCCTGGGTTATAGCGCTGCACCCATGGATTGCAGGTTGTAAATGGGCTCAAGGAGCTGAGCTCAAGCCACGCCGCCTCAATAATGATGGGATTATTTTTATCGGTTGCTTCGGTATCAAAAATGATGGTGTTTGGCATGGGTTATTGCCTGATGTGGTTTTTAGTATGAATGCAGGTTGGTGTTAAGGCTAATGAAGTCATTTTAAGGTAATTACAGCCGTAACCCATGAGCCATCCACTTCATAAATGCAGTTATAAGTGAATTAACAGGTTAAGCGCTTAGCAGTACTAGTTTAGGCTCGAAGATTGGGGCAAGGAGCCCATATCTACACCCAAAAAAAAAGACCGCCGAGGCGGTCTTTCAAACTTCAGGAGACAACTGTAATGCTGTGAAAGCGGTGTCGGCATGTGCAATCATGTGACCTACTCATTTTCCACGAATATGATCATAAGAATAGAGGGAAAACCCCAAGATTATTAATAATAATTATGCATAATTTCGTATAAAATCGATCCACCTTAACCAAAGTGGAGTTTGATATATGGCTACTGCAAAAGCCCCAGCAATGACCAAGGAAGAGCGAAAAGTTATCTTCGCTTCGTCATTGGGTACTGTATTTGAGTGGTATGACTTTTACCTGTATGGCTCATTAGCGGCCATTATTGCCAAACAGTTCTTTTCTGGACTGGACGAAGGATCGGCGTTTATTTTTGCCTTATTGGCATTTGCAGCTGGTTTTATTGTTCGCCCCTTTGGCGCTTTGGTGTTTGGCCGCCTAGGTGACTTAATTGGCCGAAAATACACATTCTTAGTCACCATCGTGTTGATGGGTGGCGCTACCTTTTTAGTTGGCATATTGCCTACCTATGCAACCATTGGTGTTGCCGCACCAGTCATTTTGATTGGATTGCGCATGCTCCAAGGCTTGGCTTTGGGTGGAGAGTATGGTGGCGCGGCTACTTATGTTGCTGAGCATGCTCCGCAAGGTAAGCGTGGCGCCTATACGGCCTGGATTCAAACCACAGCAACATTGGGTTTATTCCTGTCCTTATTGGTTATCTTGTTCACCCGTGAATTGACTGGCCCTAATTTTGAAGTATGGGGTTGGAGGGTGCCATTCATTCTGTCCATCGTTTTGCTGGGTGTTTCCGTTTACATTCGCCTTTCTATGAACGAATCGCCAGCCTTCAAGAAAATGAAGGAAGAAAACAAGCTTTCCAAGGCCCCACTAACCGAATCCTTCGCTGAGTGGAAGAACTTAAAGATCGTTATCTTGGCTTTGTTTGGTCTAGTGGCAGGACAAGCGGTTGTTTGGTACACCGGTCAGTTCTACGCCTTGTTCTACCTAACGCAGGTACTGAAGGTAGATCCAAAAACAGCCAACCTATTGATTGCTGCTTCTTTAGTGATTGGTACGCCATTCTTTATCTTCTTTGGCAACTTGTCCGACAAGATCGGCCGCAAGCCCATCATTATGGCGGGCCTCTTGTTGGCAATCATTACGTACATTCCAAATACACCGGTATCAATTTTTAATGGCTTAACGCACTTTGCGAACCCAGCCCTTGAAAATGCTATGGCTAAATCACCAGCCAGCGTAACGGTGGATAAAAGTGAGTGTTCCTTCCAATTTAACCCTACTGGTACGGCTAAATTTACCAGCTCATGCGATATTGCCAAGCAGGTTATGGCAAGTAACTCCGCAAGCTACACCACGATCGATGGAGTTCCAGGATCAACTGCCATCGTGAAGATTGGCGAGGTCGAAATTGAAGGTTACAGCTCCAAAGGATTAAGTGGGGATGAGCTGAAGGCAAAAGATGCAGCCTTTAAGAAGGCTATTCGGACCGCCCTGAATGATGCCGGTTATCCAGCAAAAGCAGATTCGAGTGCCATTAATTATCCTATGGTATTAGCGCTCTTGGTATTGCTAGTGATCTACGTCACGATGGTATACGCGCCGATTGCTGCAATGCTGGTTGAGATGTTCCCAACACGCATTCGCTACACATCAATGTCATTGCCGTATCACATCGGTAATGGCTGGTTTGGCGGATTAATGCCAACCATTGCGTTTGCGCTGGTTGCACAGAACGGTAATATTTATTATGGTCTGTGGTACCCAATCATCATTGCCGGTATGACATTCATCATTGGTATGCTGTTTGTTAAAGAAACCAAAGATGTAGATATCTATGCGCGTGATTAATTTGTTTCGCAACTGAAAGAAAAACCCCGCTGATGAAGCGGGGTTTTTTATTGGGCTATTATTTCTGCTCGGCCGGCTTTGATTCTTTTGTTTCTTTGGCTTTAGATTGATCATGTGCTTGGGTTGCCTCAGCCCCATGCTTTTCGCCACCCATATCAATGGGTTCGTCGCTTACAGCCAATAGATATCCAGTGGCCACCAATAAAATTAGCACTGTAATTGCAATTGCTTTATTACTCATTACATCCCCTCCTAAGATAAGTGCATCAGATAAATATAAAAATGCCGTACATCGACAGAAAAACCACAACAAATACGGTCAGTAATTTTTTGAGGTATTGGCTTAACTCCGTTGCGGAATCCTCTTTAGTAGGAAAGTACAGGTCATATTTTTTCCAGGCCAGTACGCCCAAGCCAACGGGCAATAAAATACCAATCATAAAAACGAGAATTGTCATCAAAAGCCTTTTATGGGGAATACTGTTTTCGTAGCTTCTTAACAAAACGATTTAAGAACATCAGTAAATATAAGAAGATAAAAGAGCCGATGACGTTGGCAGCAAATGCCATAGTTAACTGATCTATGCCATAAGGCTTGTCTGCTATATAAAAGTAGACATTGCGAAATAGGGCAGTCAGATACGAATGTAAAAAAACTAGATAGCAAAGCTGCATGAAATGAACATCATCAAAATCATCCTGTTTTTTATATGCACTGAGCCAGTAACGATAGGCAATCATGGGCGCAAGGGACGATAAAATGCTGAGGGATGCGGCATCAATCAGGCTATAGCCGCGAAGAAGAATTTCACCTATGAAATACCCAATGAGGATGCCCCAAAATCCCACCCAACCAAAGGTGATGATTGCAACTAGGCGTAATCCAGATAGCCAATAGACAAAATAGATGAGTTCGTCGGTATTCAGGCCAAAGTAGCCTTGATTTATTGACTCCAGGGCTAACCAAAAGCTGGCAATAAAGCCTACTAGAATGAGGTCTTTAGACCGGTTGCTCATGGATATTATTAATAATTATTAGGAAAAAGAATTATGCTAATATACCATGTGATTTATTGCTATCCTATTGATATTGCTACTAGAACAGATAAGAGACACGCATTTGAAGACAACCATCCAAAACGCCTATTTTCGTTTTAATAAGCTCATGGAGACCATGGAGCAAGGTCCTTCCTTCCCAAAATTAGATGACCTTGAGCGCAAATTACTGAATTCAATCGCTGAGGCATCCCTGTCTGGCAAACCCTTTTTGATCTCCGATGTTATTTTTGCTAATAGCATTGGCTCTCCCGCTACATTAAGTCGCAGACTTACTAGCTTGGTCGATAAAGAGTTGATTGTGTATAGCTCTTACGATGACAATCGCAAGAAATTTCTAGAGCTGACACCCAAGTCAAAGAAATACTTTGCGAAGTTGAATGAGCTTGTATTGCAGGCTAGTAAAAAGTAAGCCGTTGATGCTGGATTGAGGTGGTACCCCTCTCGGTCTGCGCCATGTGCAGCCTAGAAGCTAGTTTTTTGCAGAGCGATAGTGCCGCGAAAAATTAGCGATCGATGAAAATCCCAGGATGACCAGTATTGCCGCCGTTATAAAGGCATCGGTGACATTGAAAAGTGCTGCAAAGTCTGGCGTGATCCAAGTTGCCATCAGAATTCCGCTGCTGGTTAGAAAAACCACCCAATATTGCGGTATAAACAAGCCAATCGTAATGGCAAGGATCACTAAGATGATGTCGCCGGTCAACAAATCCACTTCCCTGAAAATAGCTGCGGTACTGGCAAGCTCCAAATACTTCCCAGCCAGGTAATAGGCAATCACAATCAAGATTGCAAGCGCATTCGGGAGATAGGGTTTAAGGGTATTGGGGTTCATATGGTCAGATGTCCTAATCCTTCTATTATAGGGCCTGCATCCTCCATTTTATAGGCCGTCAAGAAAGAGTCACGCTTGTGTGCTCTAATCGCGCCCATGATTACAGTTGTTATCGCCTCGTATCAATACGGGCACCTCGCAGCACATTGCATCGAATCCCTTCTATCCCAAACTTGCATGCCGGAACGCATTCTGTTTGTGGATGATGGCGCCAAGGATTGCGCGCACTTGCCGCTGCTGTATCCCGATATCGAATTCATCTTGCGCCCACATAATTTAGGTACGGTAGCGAACTTTCAGGACATCCTGATGGGCATTGATACCGAGTACGTCCTTTTCATTGGTGCTGATAACTGGCTGCGTTCCGATGCCATTGAGTTACTGACTGCCAACGCTGGTGCGGATATTGTGACCTACGACATTGTGGTGACGGGTGAGCTCAAAGCCGAGATTACCTTACGCGTCCCTGGTCAAACCCAGTTGCACCTGGGCGACTTGTATTGGGATCGGCAAGGATTGCACCATGGCTCGATGATGTATCGCACGCAATTGGGCAAGCGGGTTGGTTACCACAAGCGCTTCGATAATCGTGCCAATCCGCAAGAAGACTGGAATCTCTGGGACAAGATGCGAGAGCAAGGGGCTTCCGTTTCCAGCATCCAGGAAGGTTTACTGTACTACCGTCGCCACCGTGAAAATTTTCTGAAGTACGGCGTACCCGATTACGCGCCACACCTACAGGAACTGGCATTGCAAGAGTAAGTCATTTGCTTTACTCCTTGAGCGCTCGCAATTGATTCAGGGCAGCTTCATCAAGGTGCAGTTTGACTCCAAGTGATCCAGAGCCATTGTGCACAGGGCTTTTGCGCAGGCCGATTTCCAAAGCAATGATTTCAGTGTACGCAGAACAAGCCTGAACAATTCGGCTGATTAAGCGCTCCTGGGTTTCGTAATGGCAATCTCCGGCGAGGCGATCAATTTCAAGTATCAGGGGATCGTAATCAAAAACATATTCCATGCCGTCTTGCTCAATTAAAACTAGGTCCGTATCAATCCAGAGGCTTAAATTGAGTACGTGCTCATCTGGCACGGTATCACCCGGCTGGTATGTGCCAATCTTAGTGCGGAGTTTTAAGTCCTTAAGTTCAATGCAGGCATATGGTTTCATATTGAACCTAAAGTGAGTTATAGCAATCCCTGAATCACAAATAGAATTCCGGCCGACACAATAATGAGGACCGGATTTACTTTTGTGCGGACTAAGATAGTAAAAGCAATAAGAGCAAGGCCAAAGGTAATTGGGGTATCTGCTGCAGCTTTACCAACGGCATAGACCCCGGAGAGCATTAAGCCAACCGAGATAGGCTCGAGTGCATTTTGAATGGCTCTGCGCCACGGGCTTTCACCCATTTTCATCCAGAGGCGACCTACAAATAAACACAAGACGCTAGACGGAATGAAGAAGGATAAAAAAACCACGGCAGCGCCAAGTATTCCAGCGATTTGTAAACCAATTACTAAGACCATCAGCATATTCGGGCCTGGCGCTAATTGACCCAGACTGTAAATATGCACAAAGCGATCGTGTGTGAAACCAAACTCATGCAATAAGATCGATTGCATCTCAGGCAGAACAGCAGTTCCACCGCCGACCGCGAGCAAAGACAGCACAGCAAAAGTCAGCGCAAGATGAACTAAAACCATTTAGCGATTCCCTTTTGGCCGGTAAATGAAGAGACCGATGGGAACCATAAGTGCAAGCACTTCAAGCAGCGGTAGCTTTACGATGCTCATCAAAATAAAAGTCGTCGCAATGAGTAATAAGGAAATGGGTTTTTTCCAGTGCTCATCACCAATCCGATAGGTGACCGCGGCAAGTAAGCCAGTAGCGCCGGCTGCAATGCCAGTTAATAATAAAACCGTAATTGCGTGATCGGTAAGTGCGGTATAGACAAAGCCCAGCAAAAGAACGAGGGTAGAGCCAGGCAATACCAGCCCGAGTAAAGCAATGATTGATCCCCTGATGCCTCTTAAGTAATCGCCAGCCAAGATTGCTAAGTTGACGGAATTCAGACCAGGCATGGTTTGGCTAATCGCCAGGTAAGCCATAAACTGATCTGCGGTAAGCCACTTGCGTTTCTCAACCAACAAAATTCGTTCATAGGCAATAATGCCGCCGCCAAAGCTGACGGCGCCGACCATTAAAAACTGTAGAAATAAGTCCAGTAGTGGAACGGGTTTCTGGGCGAGGCCTTGAGCTGCCGTTGGAGAAGAGTTTGGCACGGCGAATCTTATTCGGGTTTGCCGTATACCAAGGCAGTTTTAGTGCTGCCTATTTCTAGCCAATTTTCAAGCTCAAACTGCAGTGCACTAAAGAATGCATCGGCGCGTTTATGGGCTTTCACTTGGGCACGGTTTTCATCGGTAACGCGGTAGGCGAAGGCCAGCTCGCCCACAATGGGATCGCCGACGCTGCGCATCCAGATGGCGATTTCGCAATGGGCTTGGACGCCATCACCAAAAACCAAATTACCCAATGGCAGGCATGCTTCTAGTATTTTGTTCGTACTGCCACCCACAATGCGGATGGGTGTCTTTTTTTCGAGGGATTCAATTTCGAGTTTCGGAAAAAACCGGGTAATGCCGGCAAAACTGCGATCAAAGATATTGTCGAGCAACACCGCATCTAGAATCGCATTATGGGAATAAAGGGTTCGCGTACTACCTAATTTATCGCCACGCAGTATCTCCTCCTTTAAACGCAAGCGGTACTTAAGGCCTTTTTTGGGGCTGGGATCTACGCCGATGGCATCTTTAATCTCATGCGAGCGGTGCTTTAATGTCACCTCACACCAATCATCAACCCAGATATTTTGGCGTGACTCCCGTACGCGCAGAATCAAATTGTTTTGCCGAAAATGCTCGCTAGCCGTATCGTAAAAATAGATATTGCGTAATGCAGTATTGGCATTGTCGAGATGAAAAAATCCGACCTTCTTTTTTTCACAAAAGAGCCGAATTTGCTCACTCAATTTAGTGATTCGGCTCAATCGATCAAGGCCTTGCGGCTTAATCAAGAGTTTGAATTCACGATTGGTAATGTGCTTGTGTGGCTTAGTCATGCAAAGTAGATTCTTTAGTGTGGCGATGCTTTCTATCCTAATTGTAATGCAACGAGCGTCTGTAATCTTGGCATTAATCTCAAAAATCCCAATGCAATCAATTATTTAAGTTAATTCGGGTATACGCTTACGCACCAAGAGAGTGAATTGCATTGAAATGGGTTAGGCTTGCAAATGAATGGGTATCCACTTCCCGGCGTGGGGAGGTGCGCCTTCTGAATGTTCTAAGTATGCGAGACGAGACCAATGCACACGAGTGATGTGGAGACCCAAGCATTGACCCATGCCCAGTCCATTGGCTTTGCCATCTCACTTGTAGATCGGGTGGATTTAGAGAGGCGCCAGCGCCAAGTGCGGCGCTGCTTGCGCTTATTAGGCATTGATGGCTTGCTTAATTGTGAAATTTACAGTGCTAGCGATCTGTCTTGGCTGCACCTTAGCGCAAACGATCGGCTTCAAGCCTTATGCCCGAATTTTGATACCACCCCAATTCAAGCTTACTTGTCTGGACATGGGCTAGGTAGTGAGAGCCGAATGGTTGCCGAAATCATCTTGGCGATGGCGCTCAGTCCTCAGACCATTCCGTTCAAGACCGCGCGCGAGTTTAAAAGTGCGCTGCGGATGCGCCGTAATGCCGTTGACGTAGCCTCTCGCACGGAGTTGAGTTTTGATACGGACGCAATTACTCGTCCGCAAGCCTACTGGGTCTACACCAAGGAGAATGGCTTTTTATTACGGCAAAGGGTTTCTTTAGCAGAGGGCTTGGAACGCGCTTTATGTCCTGATGTGAGTGGATCCACCTATGCTTTTTCATGTCAGCGTGCTTCCGAATATTTAATGCTGTACGCGGTTGTACGTGAGTTGGCCAAAGTAAATCAAGCAGACTTGCATGCAGTTGAGGAGCAGTGGCGTAAACGTGCTTTGACCGGCGATGATTTTTTATTCCGTTTTTTAGAAGAGCGCGGCACCCGCGAAAATCCCATGCCAATGCGGTATTACATTCCGGGTGATCGCATTTGGTTTAAGAACCCCGATGACCACTCTTCTGATATTGAAGGATTCGAAGGATCGTGGGTCATTTATTTGGGCGGAGGACGCTTCTGTAATTTATGGGATCGCCAGCGACCCTATACCCTTGAAGAGAAGTGCCTGGAGATTTACTATTGGAGTCAATGCGTTGAAGTGAGTCCCGCTGGTGTTCTCTGGATGAACGAGGTGGTGGTGAAGGAGCGGGTTCAATTGGCTCTTAACGATCCAGCCATTAAAAACCCAATATTACAGAAGATGATGGTGTATCGCGATCCCGCCGGTGTTTATGCGGATGGGGGTTGCATTGACTTGAGTCGTGACTCATTTAGATCAGTCCATACAGATCCGCTTCGAGCCAAATAGGTTCGCTTTGCACCCATATGTAGGCTATTTTTTGGTGTTAAAGTCAGTTCATGATTTTGCCCCCAAGCCATGTACTTCAAGCCGACAATCTCTCCAAGCGGGTGTCATCCGAGCGCTGGCTTTTTCGTGGGCTAAATCTATCCCTTGCCAGCGGTGAGCAGCTTGCGTTGCAGGGTGCATCGGGCGTTGGCAAATCGACCCTTCTCAATCTCTTGGCCGGGCTAGACGAGCCTGACTCAGGACGGGTTTTATATCAAGGCCAGGATTTGACTTTGATGAACGAAACAGAAAGGCTCGCGCTGCGGCGTACGGCTTTTGGTTTTGTGTTTCAGGCTTTTCATTTAATGCCACACCTCACGGTTTTGCAAAACACCATGGTGCCTTGCTTATTGGCCGGCATGCCGGTGAAGCAGGCAACGGAGGAGGCGAGTTCTTTATTGAATTTGCTTGGCCTAAACCAATGCATTGACGCATTTCCGGCAACGCTGTCTGGCGGCGAGCAGCAGCGCGTAGCACTTGCCCGCGCTTTGGTTCACAGGCCCCAGTTGGTTTTAGCAGATGAGCCTACTGGCAATCTCGATCCTCAAACAGCAAACCAAGCGCTTGACTTACTTTGCACTACTTGCCGCACCCGAGGAGCCGCATTGCTGATGGTGACGCATTCTGCGGAAGCAGCCGCACAACTCGATCGCACGTTTGTATTAACAGGATGATGCTGTTTTATTGGCTGTTGGTGTCAGCATTTAAAGCGCAACCCGGCCGTTGGCTGATTGCCGGATTTACAGTTGCCTTGGGTATTGGCTTAGCCGTAGCGATTCATACGGTGAATCGCAGCGCACTGAATGAGTTTGGGCGTGCACTTGATCTGATTAATGGTCAGGCTTCAGCGCAACTGGTGATGCCGACGGGCGATTTTCCAGATACGCTTTACGATGATGTAGTTGCACGTCAGGCCGAGCTGGGTATTCGGGCGATTAGTCCGGTATTTGAGCGCACGACCCAATCCATTCGCGTATTGGGGCTTGATGTTTTTCAAGCGGGACGCGTCACTCCAGCGCTAATACCATCTACATCTGAAGGCCAAGGACTGCAGCTTTTCGATTCCAATGCCATTTTTTTATCTGCGACGGCATTAAATTCCTTGAACCTTGCAATTGGCGATGACTTGATCTTGTCTTTTGAGGGAAAAAAAGAAACGGTGCAGATAGCAGGACTTGTTCCGGGCGCTGCAGGCCAAAGTTTGGCTGTAATGGATTTGGGGGCAGCGCAGTGGCGCCTAGATGGCCTTGGACGTTTAAGTCGCTTGGATATTCAGCTGGAGGATGGACAGAGTTTTAATCAGCTAGCCGATGCACTAGCGAAAACGAATCTCGGTCTTGTGCTTGTCACCGCCAACGATCGCGATCGACGCATGTCCAACTTATCGCGCGCCTATCGGGTGAATTTAACGGTACTGGCCCTGGTTGCATTATTTACGGGCGCTTTTTTGGTGTTCACGACAATTGGCTTTTCCGTTTTACGTCAGCAAACGCAACTTGCGCTATTAAGCGTACTGGGTGCTAGTCGCACTTGGTTATTTGCCGTGGTACTTACGCAAGCCGCTCTAGTGAGTGCGATTGGTGGGGTAATTGGCATTGGGTTCGGCCTTGCAATGGCTGCCGTATTGCTGCGCGTGTTAGGCGGTGACTTGGGCGCTGGTTATTTTTCCAGCACGGTACCGCCACTGGACATTGATCCCAGCGTACTGTTTGGTTTTTGGTTTTTATCTGTAGTCGTTGGAATTCTGGCTGGTTACTTCCCGGCTAGGGCCGCCACGACTCGAGCGCCGATGCAGCAGTTGCGTGCCGGTGCCGGTGAGCGCATTTTGAAGCCGATGGTGCGCGGTCGCTGGGCCATGGTATTTGCAATGGCGAGTGTGGTGTTGGCATTGATGCCCGCAATCGATGGGTTGCCGATTGCTGCCTATGCATCCATCGCCTTTGTACTGTTTGCTGGCATTGCAATGACGCCGATGTTGGTGCGTTATTGCTTTTTATGGTTAAAGCGCTGGATATCAACACAAGACTCCCGATCCCATTCACCTGCATTGATTCTGACCGTGTGGCGTTTGGCACAGGCACCGGCTAGTGCTGCTGGTTTGATTGCAGGGGTGGTGGCGGCATTGGCTTTAACCGTAGCAATGGTAGTGATGGTAGCCAGCTTTCGAGATTCGGTAACGCAGTGGTTGGATCAAGTCTTGCCAGCTGACTTATATGCAAGCCTTAGTCGGTCGGACTTAAATCAGGCATTAATCAACGATCCCCGTTTAGTGGATGGCATATCGGCCATTCCTGAAATTACGCGGGTGGAATTTATACTGCAGCAAAAAATCGTGTTTCGGGCTGATCGCCCTGAAGTCGCTTTAATTGCGCGACCCGTTCCGCTGGCGCGCGCGGCCGAGGTACTGCCATTAACGGGCGATCTTGTTGCGCAGACGGCAATGGGATCTGCTCCCTTGCCAGTGGTTTTTGTCTCGGAAGCAATGGCAGATCTGTATGGCTGGAAACCAGGGCAAGAGCATGCATTGCCCTTAAGCACGTCAGCCAACAAGGCAATTTCAGTGTGGGTTGGTGGTGTCTTTCGGGACTATGGCCGTCAGCATGGAGCGATTGTGATCGATATTGCAAGCTACCAGGCCTTAACTCAAGACCAGCGCCGCACCGACATTGCACTCTGGCTCAAGTCGGGAAGTAATCCTTCGGTAGTTTTAGAAACCTTGCGTAGTCAGTTTCCCCAATTTAAAGCGATGGAGTTTCGGAGTTCGGCCAATTTACGTGCTTTATCTCTCACTATTTTTGATCGAAGTTTTGCCTTAACCTATGCCCTTGAGGTGGCCGCTTTACTAGTAGCCCTTTTTTCTGTTGCTGCTGGGTTTGCAGGACAAGCACTGCTGCGTCAAAAGGAGTTTGCCTTGATGGAGCACTTGGGCCAGTCAACGCAAGAGCGAACCCAATGGTTGACCTATGAGTCAGGCCTACTGCTTGGGCTGGCTGCCGTATGGGGTACGGTATTGGGTTTAATCATGAGTCAGTTATTGATACATCGGGTCAATCCCCAATCATTTGGCTGGACCATGGAAACTAGCATTCCGATCATTGCGCTCACGGTCCTGGCCCTGAGTATTGTTTTACTGGGAATTGCTGCTGCAGTTTGGACTGCAAACCGTAACTTAAATCCCAAACGCTTGGGCCTCGCTTTGCGGGAGGATTGGTGATGCACAACACGCCGCGCAGGCTTTACCTCAAGAGTCTCATTTTGTTAGGCATGAATCCGTCTCTGCCTTCTCTGGCTACCCCAACTGCGCCCAGTTATCCCGATGTGCGGCCGCGAGCGCTGGTCTTTCCCCGCGACTACGGCGCGCATCCGGAATTCCGAACCGAATGGTGGTACATGACAGGGTGGCTTGGTCAGGGCGAGGATGCCATGGGATTTCAGGTGACCTTCTTTCGCAGTCGAACGCGCCACCCCACAGAAAACCCGAGCCGCTTTGCTCCACAGCAACTGTTATTTGCCCATGCGGCATTGGCAATACCGAGCGAAGGCAAACTGCGGCATGCGGAGCTCGCCGGTCGTGCCGGTCCCGCTGGCGCTGCATTTAGTATGCTCGATACCGATCTGCACTTATCCGGGTGGCGCTTACAACGCCAGAGCAATGGAAGTTATTCGGTTGCCATTGCGGCAGATACCTTTACCCTTACGCTAGAAGCCAAGCCGCCCCAAGGTCCAGTACTGCGGGGAGTTGCAGGTGTATCGTCAAAAGGACCTGCAGTGCAATTTGCGAGTTATTACTATAGTCGTCCTCAGCTTGCTGTGTCGGCACAAATCACCCTGAAAAGTACCACCAAGGGTGCGCGCGTAGCAGAGCAGCGTTTCAATAAAACCGGTCTTGCTTGGTTTGATCATGAATGGTCGAGTAGCTTAATGATGCCTGGCGCAGTGGGTTGGGACTGGATCGGGATTAATCTGCTGGGTGGTGGCAGCTTGATGGCTTTTCGGATGCGCGATGCGGCTGGCGCTACCTTATTTAGCGAGTGGGATTGGCGCGATGCGCTGGGTAAGCCAATCGAAAAGCATCGCAATGCCAGTTGGATTCCGCAGGGGCAATGGCGCTCTCCGCGATCCTTATACACCTACCCAGAACGCTTCACCTTGCGCGTTGGTGAACGGGAGTGGACACTGCAGCCCTTGATGCAGGACCAAGAGGTAGATGCACGGGCGAGCACGGGTGGATACTATTACGAAGGTGCAGTTCAGCTGATAGAGCAGGGTAAGGTAGTGGGTAGAGGCTATTTGGAGTTAACCGGCTACGGTACTCCCGTGTCCTTATAACCCCCCCACTAGCAGGCTTCACGTACACTCGCCTTCTATGGCAAATAAACTCAATAGCCTGACTCGCTGGCTTCGTGATTACCACGTTCTTGCGCGGTACAGAACACAGTGGATCTTGGCGTGCCTTTTCTTATTGCTGGCAGCAGCAGCAACCTTGGCAGTTCCGCTGGCCTTTCGTGGAGTAGTAGACACCGGCCTAACCAGCGACGCCATTGACCTGCAGTTCATCTACCTATTGTTACTCGCTGCCTTCTTGGCAGTAATGACTGCCAGCCGCTTTTATATGATGTCCTGGCTGGGTGAGCGCGTCGTTGCCGATATTCGGCAACGCGTCTTTGAAAACGTCTTGCGTCAAAGCCCCCGCTATTTTGAAACCCTGCAAACCGGGGAAGTGCTATCGCGCTTAACAAGCGATACCACCTTAGTGCAAACCTTGGTGGGCTCGAGCATCTCGATTGCACTCCGCAGCCTAGTCATGTTGATTGGTGGCATGACCATGATGCTGGTGACCAGTGCTTGGCTTGCGGGCATCATGATTGTGCTGCTTGCAGTCATTGTCTTGCCGCTGTGGGCGCTGGGCCGCCGTGTACGAAAAATGTCGCGCACCAGCCAAGATAAAGTCGCCGATACCAGTGCCATGGCTGGAGAGGTGTTGAATGCCATCACCACAGTGCAAGCATTCACGCGTGAGCCGCATGAACAGCAACGTTTTAATGCTGCAGTAGAAACGGCTTTCCTCGAGGCAAAAAAGCGCATCACCATGCGATCCTTGCTCACTGCCATGGCGATTGTGATGTCCTTTGGTGTGATCGTATTTGTGCTGTGGATTGGAGCGCAGCAAGTGACTACTGGCGTGATGACTTTAGGTGAGCTCACGCAGTTTGTGCTCTATGCAGTATTAATTGCAGGATCGATTGGCGCGCTTTCGGAAACCTGGGGTGATTTACAACGGGCTGCTGGTGCCATGGAGCGCTTGGTTGAGTTAATGCAAGCGACGCCCGATTTGGTCTATCAGGACCTCATTCCAAGTCAAGAGCAAATTCCATTCCAATCTCTATCCCCAGCGCCAACGACCCCGCAAGTCGATGCGCTGGTATTCAGTAGCGTGTCATTTGCGTATCCGTCTCGCCCTGACTTTATGGCCATCAAGGACCTTTCTTTTACAGTCCAGCAAGGCGCTCGGTATGCGCTAGTCGGACCATCCGGGGCTGGCAAAAGTACCTTGTTTGCAATGCTCTTACGCTTTTATGCACCTACGGCTGGGAGAATTGCTGTCTTGGGCCAAGACATTACTCAGTGGCCATTAAGTGCGCTACGGAATCTGATTGGTATCGTTCCGCAAGAGCCGGTTATTTTTGCCTCGAGCGCCATGGAAAACATTCGCTACGGCAAATTGGATGCAACGGATGAAGAGGTGATCGCCGCTGCAAAAACAGCCCATGCCGATGGATTCATCTCTGCTTTGCCAGAAGGCTACGCTAGTTTTTTAGGTGAGCGTGGTGTGCGCTTGTCGGGCGGACAAAAGCAACGGATTTCGATTGCGAGGGCCATATTAAAAAATCCACCGATCTTGCTGCTCGATGAGGCGACCAGCGCCCTTGATGCCGAATCCGAGCGTGAGGTGCAGTTAGCATTGGATAGCGTGCTACCAGGAAGAACATCCCTAACGATTGCCCACCGCTTAGCTACCGTACTGCGCGCCGATTGCATCTTGGTCCTGGAAGACGGACAGCTGGTCGAGCAGGGCAGTCATACTGATCTGATTAAGCAGGGCGGATTGTATGCGCGCTTGGCTGACTTGCAATTTGCCTAATGGTTCAGTTGTCGCCAAAGTAATACTCCGCCACTCGCAAGCTGAATCAAGAGGAGGCTAATTGAAAGTGCAGACAGCGTTGTGAAGTAAGCAGCTGAGGGTGCAAAGAGAACAGGTAACCCATCAAGCAAGGCAGTTTCACGAAGATAATCCATTCGGGGTATCAACATAAATGCCACTATTGCAGTCGAGGCTGCCAAGATAATGGTCGGTAGGCGCAAGCGCTTGTATTCCACGAGGCCGCGCTTAATCAGTAAGTTTGAGACGCTAAGAATAATAAAAGCAATGCCCAAAAAATAGTTAGCCAAGTATTGCGTAATGATGTCGGCTAGCATGCCGCCCGCTTGGATATCGGAAGATGCAATACGCACAACAACAATACAAAGCAATTGTGCGACGAGGCCGCCGCCGAGCAAAAGGCAGAGGAAGCTTATAAGGCGCTGAGTCGAGCTGTACTGATTTAAGGTTTCAGTGACATTCGATGGGACGGGCGGTTGCATTTGCTAGGTGAGCGGGTAGAGAAATTGAAGAGAACATTCATAACAAGTATTTAGCTAAATCAAGTTACTAAAGTGTCTAATTTAGGCTACAAAGAGCTACTTTTTGAATTTTGGGGCTCAAAACCCTGTTTGCAGTAGTCTTATACGTGTAGTGTGAGAAAAGCGCAAACTTGGCATGTTTATGTTTAGTCCTTGTTAGTCGCCCTAGGGCGACTCTTTTTTAACCAAGATTGAACCGTTTTTTGTATTTGTTTCTGCTCCTTTTATATAGGATTTATTTACAACACCATGATTCAGATACAAATTTGGGGTGATTTTGAGTGCCCTTACTCTTATCTCCAGACGGTGGCGCTAGCCAAGTTAAAGGAGCGCTATCAGGATGGCATTGAGATTATTTGGCGGGCGATTGAACTGACTCCCACGATTGGCACAATGCCGCCATCGGAGTCCTACCTCAAGAAACTGCAGCAAGCTGCTGCAGAGCCGATCGTGCAAGAGGAACAATTGGTATTAAATGCTCCGACCTTTCTAACCTATACCTGGTTAGCGCAGGAGAGCGTTTGTTTTGCCAATAAGCACGGTAAATCATTGCAACTGGCATTGGCCATTTTTAAATCTGTATTTAGTCAAGGCGCTAACATTAGCAATGAGGATGAGATCATCGCCTTAGCCGAGCAAGTTGGTGTAGAGCCCAATGCCCTGCGCGAAGCGTTTGATGATGGGGTAGTGACTAAGCAAGTGATTGCCGATGAAGAAGAATTTAAGGCAAACGGCTTTCAGGGGGTGCCCGCGATGCTCATCGGTGAAAAGAACTTTTCACCCAAAAGTTTTATGCCGGTCACGGGCTATACGAACGTAGATGAGCTCGAAAAGTTAATTCCAATCAAATCACTTCTGGGCAATAGCTAACCCCCCAATCTAGATCTTTAAACTAAGCCCAATTGGGCCTGTTTGAGCTCTTTAGTAACTCCCAAACCAATCTAGCTTAAAAGTGCTAGGATATAAACATGGTGAAGAAGTTAATCCACATTCTGTTCATTCTGCTGGTGCCCATGCAAGCCATGGCGGCACTGACAATGGATTTGAAAATGCAACAATTCACCAAGACTGAATTGCCCTTAGTGCACGCTGAGGCGTCATCCAATCACCCCTGCCATCAAGAGGTCAGTGCTATTGGAGCGCAAGATCCTGATGGCATTTTTGCTGATAATCAAAGCAACTGCAATGCGTGCTCTTTGTGCATGGCTTTTGGTCTTGCAGGCGATCACCGTCTTTTAGTCACCGCCGATCACCTCACGCAAAGCGTGAATCAGTACATCCAAACTTTCTTTAGCGCCGACCTTTTCGGATCCATTAAGCCGCCCATTCTGTAACTCCTTAGAATTAGTCCGCCCATTTTTTGGGCACATCTATTTTTTTGGAGCGTTACATGAAAAAAACCATCATTGCTTTAATTTGTGTCTTATCGTCTTTTGCCGTTATGGCTGTGGAATGGGTCAATGGAGAAATCGTCCGCATTGATCCTGCGCGCAATCGCATCGTCATGAAACACGAATACATCCCCAGTATCAAAATGCAAGCTATGACCATGCCATTCGGTATCAGTAGCGGCCTAAATGTTGAGCCATACAAACCAGGCGATCAAGTGCGCTTTCAGTTTAGGGTATTAGACGGCACGCTCGATATCACCACCATGGAAAAGCGCAAATGAAGTTCACTGCATTCATCTGTGCTGTGCTGATTGGTGTGCTTGCAATTGCAGGCCGGGTGCATGCTGCGCCCATGGGCTTTAAAAACAGTTGGATGATCATGGGAGACTTTAGTAAAACTTACCAAGAGTTCTCCTTTAACTATGCAACGACTGCCAATGATGCGATTGGGTTTTCAGCAAGTGCCATGCAAACCGACGACTATGTGAAGCGGCAGCAAAATGCGGAGCTGGTTTATACCCGTAAAGTAGCGCGTTGGAATTTGCCGAACGCGCAGGCCAATATTTGGTTTATTGGCGGACTGGGTTCGACAACGGGCAATGGCTTTGAAGGATCAAAAGCAATGGCCTCCCCGGGACTGCAGGTCGATTACGAAACTACGCGTTTTTACTCGATGGCATCTGCACGGGTATATGCAGCGCAAGGAGCTACTAGCAACATCACCACTGCACGGCTTGGGGCATCGTTTTATGAGGTGGATTACGACCAGCCACAACCTTGGATCGTAATCGAAGCCAGAAGAATGACCTTTGTATCCAATCAGTATGAATTCACGCCGATGCTTCGGGTTATACACAATCGGTACTTTGTCGAGGTAGGCGCTAATTTATCGGGCCAACCCCGTTTTAATTTTATGTACAACTATTAGGATGAAGACCATGAAAATAATTAACTTTGTAATTGTAACGGCATTATTGGGATTGAGTCAGGCTAGTCTCGCCAGCATGAAAGTCACCGTGAACGGAATGGTGTGTTCTTTTTGTGCGCAAGGCATTGAAAAGAGCTTACTAAAGCTCGATGGCACGAAGGCAGTGCTGGTGGATTTAAAGAATAAGGTGGTTGTGGTCGAGCCAAAAGATGGAAAGACCCTCAATGAAAAAGAAGTCCGCCAAGAAATTATTGACTCAGGCTACGACGTAGTGAATGTGGAAACCATTCCACAAACGGTTGCTCAGTTCAGGGATCAGATGAAAGGCAAAAAATGAGTGAGGATGGCTCACCCGATGTAAAGGCGCCGTATCTCAGTTCCTTGCTTAGTCTCTTTGCTAGCTCTAGTACCTTAATCTGCTGCGCGCTGCCTGCCCTCTTAGTTAGTCTGGGGGCAGGGGCCGCTTTAGCTTCCTTGGTTAGTGTTTTTCCACAGATTGTGTGGATTAGCGAGCATAAGGAAGCCGTCTTTTTGATCAGCAGCGCTTTAATGCTTGTGGGCGGAATAATGCAGTGGCGCAATCGCTTTGCGCCATGCCCTATTGATCCAGATCTCAGAAACGCTTGCCTAAAGACGCGCAAGACGTCGCTGCGTATTTATATTGTTAGTTTGGGGCTGCTACTCATCGGCGGTTGGTTTGCATTTATACAGCCGCTACTCCTCTAAACCACGTTTAAAAGGAGAAAATCGCTGGGTTTAGGCATCAATCAACAGAAATAGCCAGTTTCCAATACGATTGAGGGATACCTTATTTCCTATTTAGGCTGGTCAATCCCATGGAACACTACCAAGTTATTACGATGTCCGACAGGGTTGCCTTGTCCTTCACAAAAAGCATGCGTTTCTTTGCGGATACCTTCTTTCAAAAACGCTATGGTCATCGTGCGGTTGTTCTAGAAACAGTAGCGGGTGTGCCCGGCATGGTTGCGGGAATGTGGACGCACCTCACGAGTCTGCGACAAATGCGCCATGGCTATGGCCCTAAAATTCGTACCCTATTGGCTGAGGCAGAGAACGAGCGCATGCACCTCATGACCTTTATTGAGATTGCCAAGCCTAATGCATTTGAGCGTTATTTAGTGCTGTTTGCCCAAGCCATTTTTTGGAATGTCTTTTTCGTTATCTACGTTTTTTTCCCACGCACAGCGCACCGCATTGTGGGTTACTTTGAAGAAGAGGCGGTGTATTCCTATACGGAGTATTTAAAAGAGATTGATGAAGGCCGTACGCCCAATATTCCAGCGCCCCAAATTGCGATTGATTACTGGAAGCTACCAGCCAATGCAACCCTGCGCGATGTCGTACTAGTAGTGCGCGAAGATGAGGCAGGGCACCGCGATGCGAACCATGCCTTTGCGAGCGAATACGATAAACCGGAACAAAAGTAAACCAAGGCGATTATCTGCGATGAAGATCTATGACTTAATTACCCTTGCCGAAAAGGCGATCTTAATTTTGATCGCCATTTTTACGGTTATTAGTGTGGGTATTGAGATGTATACCGTGATCATCAACGGCAAGATTTCTTTAACGGACCTGTTGCTGATGTTCATTTATGCCGAGGTCCTTGGTATGGTGGCAGCCTTCTATAAATACAACAAGATTCCGATTACCATTCCGATCTTTATTGCTATTACAGCCCTGTGCCGTCTTATCATTTTGCAAGGCAAAGGCATTAGCACAATCGATTTGATTTACGAGAGCGCTGCAGTGCTATTACTTGCAATCGCGGCGATTGTGATTCAGAAGGTGATGAAAGAATCGGATAGCGATAGCGAAGCTAAAGATAAAGCGCTAGAAGATAGTGGGTCTAATAAGTAAATTGATGCACCACTTTTTTAACTGACGTACAAATGCAGGGCTTTATCTAACTCGGCTTTCACTTTGCTTTTAAGACTGGCCGGTCCCAAGACCTCAACGCCCGAGCCGTGCTTCAAAACATCCATGATGAGTTCCGGATCTTGGTTGTAATCAAATTCCAAGATATAAAAGCCTTCTTTATCAAAGCTACCCACTTGTTGGCCATGCCACTTTTCAGTGGCAACCCAGCGTGCATGCTTAGGTGTAAAGCGCAGCTTGGCCCGTTGCGTGGCTTTACCGGAGAAGATACCGTAACTTTCTGCAAAATGCGCTTGCGCTTGCTTTTCAGAAATCTCATCTGCGGTTTCATTCGTCAGAACCGCTTTACGAATGCCATCGACGGCAAAGCTGCGTAATTCTTTGCGTAAGTGGCAGTAGGCATCGAGGTACCAGTTCTCACGGTAAAAGATCAGGCGCTGCGGAGAAATCACCCGCTGGGTTAATTCATCTTTGCCTTTGGAGTAGTAGGTTACATCCAAGCGATTGCGTTTGAGTAGGGCAGCACCAATCTCGGCAAAGTTCTCGATGCTATTTTTGCGACTGCCCATGCCCAACACCTTGATGCGTTTTCGTAGTTCCTTGGCGGTGGTTTCGGATTGGCCCAAAATGCCATCGATGATGGCAGTTAACGGCTCAATGTGCGGACCAATTAAACCGCCTTGATCCAGCGATGACAGTAAGTGCTGCATGAGTACAAGGGCAGTGGCTTCTTTTTCTGTAAACCACAAGCCGGGCAATTCGGTTTTCTCTGCATCTTGCGGGTTCTCAAACTGATAGCCTCCTGCATAGCGGTCATACACAATAGAGGCATTCATGCGGCTACGCAGATACTCCAGATCCCGCTTAAAGGTGGCCTCTGAAATTTCCAGCTCATCCAAAAAGGCCTGTTTCGGCACACTTTTTCGTGCCTGAATCATGTACTTGATGCGGTGTAGGCGCTCCATGTCACTCATGGTATTTCCTTAAGAAATAGAACTATTAGCAATTAAAGCAGATTAAATGGGTTCAGGCTCATATTTTGAGCCTGTAGAGGAAAACAAGCAGGATGGCTGTAATCCCTCCGTCACAAAAGTCGCTAAAATCGCTGGATGAACCAAGAAAACCCTAGCCCAAACTTCAAAAAATTACGCCCATTGCCACGTTGGATCTTTATGTCCCGCTGGTTGCAGGCTCCGCTCTACATCGGTCTGATTGTTGCTCAGGCTGTTTACGTATGGCAGTTCTGGTTGGAATTGGTGCACCTCATTAGCATGATGGCCGATAAGTCGATGACTGAAACGGCGCTGATGCTGATTGTGTTGGGCTTAATTGATGTGGTGATGATCTCCAATTTACTGGTGATGGTCATCGTCGGTGGGTGGGAGACCTTTGTGTCACGCCTTGATCTGCAAGATCACCCCGATCAGCCCGAGTGGCTATCCCATGTCAATGCTGGGGTACTGAAAGTAAAGCTGGCAACCGCGATTATCGGAATTTCTTCCATCCATTTGCTCAAGACCTTTATTAATGCGTCTTCCTATGATGAAAAAACACTCCTGTGGCAGACGGTCATTCACATGACCTTTGTTTTTTCTGCACTGGCCATCGCCTATACCGACAAGATCGTTAATTCGGCACAAAAGCACTAGGTACTACGCATCTCAATTAAATAGGCAAGTGGGGTCTAATCATGACGCGCCGCAATTCGCCGAATCAGATTCAGGACTTAGCTGACCTCAGCCAATTGGATGAGATCGTCATCGATAAACGCCTTGGTCAGCGCGCACAAGCCAAGAAGTCCCGCCGTAATCGCCATTATGAAAAGCAATTTATTCGCAATACCTTAACGCGAGTGCCTGGCAATGAAGTGGTCGAGATTGAGGCCTTGCCAGAAAGTCCCCCCACTAATTTTGGGGATTAAAGCCGCTTCGATATTGCCTTTTTGCGTAAAAAAACGCATATCTGAACCCTAGTTCCGCAGTAATAGTTTGGCAGCATTGTCCAAAGTTACAAATGGTGTATTTAGACTATGATGAAGTTCGTCTACTACTGCAGGAGCACTGAATATGAACCCCCAAGAAAAAGTCCAATTGGAGCAGTTTTTACAACAGCTTAATAGCACCCAAGCAGGAGCAAAAGACAGCGATGCCAACGCCTTGATTGCAGAGTCTGTAAAAAAACAGCCCGACGCATCCTATCTGCTGGTCCAGCGCGCCATGGGTTTAGAGATGGCTTTGCAAGTAGCGCAAAAGCAAATGGCAGAAATGCAAGCGCAAATCGACCAAGCCAATCAAGCCAATAAACCGAGCTCCGGCTTTCTGAGTGGCATTAACTCGTGGGGCAGGGCAGCACCTGCTCAAGGTGCACCAGCAAATGCAATGGCTGCAGCAAGACCAGCAGCTGGCGCAGCACAACCAAGCGCGTGGGGATCAGGCATGCTCGGAGCAATTGCTACTACCGCTGTTGGTGTCGTCGCGGGCTCCATGCTCTATCAAGGCATTCAGAGCATGATGGGAAACAATAGCGCGCCGGATGCCGGCAATGGACTAGGCCATTCCAACGCCCCTGTAGATTCAGGGCAGCATGTGGCTCAAAACCACGATAACAGCGCATCGAACTACGACAGCGACTTTGGCGGTGACTTTGATGGCGGTGACTTTGCATAAATAACCCCATCATGAATTTGAGTCGCCTTAATGTAGTTCTAACCATAACAAGCAGGAGATAGACATGATTTATGCACCCCCAGGCCAAGCTGGCGCCAAGATGCAATACAAAGCCCACTACGACAATTTTATTGGCGGTAAGTGGGTAGCCCCGAGTAAAGGCCAATACTTTGATGTCATTTCGCCGGTTAATGGCAAGGTATATACCAAAGCTGCGCGCTCTGATGCCAGTGATATCGAATTGGCGTTGAATGCGGCGCACGCTGCTGCAGATGCCTGGGGTAAAACCGATGTGACTACCCGTAGCAATATTCTCTTGAAGCTTGCCGATCGCATTGAACAAAATCTTGAGCTCTTAGCCTATGTAGAGACCATTGATAACGGCAAAGCCATTCGCGAAACCTTAAACGCGGATATACCACTAGCAGTGGATCACTTTCGATATTTTGCTGGCGCTATCCGCGCACAAGAGGGCGGCCTCAGTGAGATTGATGAAACCACAGTGGCCTACCATTACTACGAGCCATTAGGCGTAGTTGGTCAAATTATTCCGTGGAACTTTCCGATCTTGATGGCGGCATGGAAGCTTGCTCCAGCTCTAGCGGCTGGTAATTGCGTGGTGCTCAAGCCTGCTGAATCCACCCCCATTTCCATTCTGGTTGTTGCGGAATTAATTGCAGATCTCCTGCCACCAGGCGTTCTCAATATCGTCAATGGCTTCGGTCGTGAGGCAGGTATGCCGCTGGCCAATAGCAAGCGCATTGCGAAGATTGCCTTTACGGGCTCGACTTCTACTGGCCGGGTGATTGCGCAGGCAGCAGCGAACAACTTAATTCCAGCTACCTTAGAGCTGGGCGGAAAATCCCCCAACATCTTCTTTGCCGATGTGATGGATAAAGACGATGCCTACTTAGATAAAGCCATTGAAGGCCTCGTGCTATTTGCCTTTAACCAAGGTGAAGTCTGTACTTGCCCCAGCCGTGCCTTGATTCATGAAAGCATTTACGACCGATTTATGGAGCGGGTGCTCAAGCGCGTTGCTGCGATTAAGCACATGAACCCACTCGATACCGACAGCATGATGGGCGCACAAGCCTCCAAAGAGCAGCTCACCAAAATCCTCTCTTATTTGGATTTAGGTAAGCAAGAGGGTGCAGAGGTTCTTGCTGGCGGCGCGCAAGCCCATTTGGGCGGCGATCTCGATGCGGGTTATTACGTGCAACCAACCATCTTCAAGGGCCACAACAAGATGCGCATTTTCCAAGAAGAAATTTTTGGACCTGTCTTGGCGGTCACTACCTTTAAAGATGAAGCAGAGGCGCTGGCGATAGCCAATGACACCTTATATGGTTTAGGTGCGGGCATATGGACGCGCAACGGTAATCTGGCTTACCGCATGGGCCGCGCTATTAAGGCGGGCCGCGTCTGGACCAATTGCTATCATGCCTATCCTGCGCATGCTGCATTTGGTGGCTATAAAGAATCTGGCATTGGTCGTGAGAATCACAAAATGATGCTGGCGCATTATCAGCAGACGAAGAACTTATTGGTGAGCTACAGCGAAAATAAACTCGGCTTTTTCTGATCGGTTTAGATGCTGCTATAAAGGGGTGAAGCAATTTACCCCTTTTTTTATGGAAAGGAACGCACGATGGTTGAGCGCATAGTGGCAACCCCCGAAGCATTGGCCCTCATTAAAGAGATGCAAACGCTCCATGGCGAAATTATGTTTCATCAATCGGGCGGTTGCTGCGATAACAGCGCGGCTAACTGCTACTTGCCTACCGACCTGACGATTGGCCCTTATGACGTTAAGTTGGGCGAAGTGGGTTCAGTGCCGTTCTATATTGGTAAATCCCAGTATGAGTATTGGAAGCACACCCAACTCATACTGGATGTAATTGAAGGCAGTGGCGGTACATTTTCACTCGAAGGCAATACGGGTAAGGCCTTTCATACGCGCTCACGTTTGTTTACAGATGATGAGTGGGAGCAGATTAAATCTACGGTAGAAAGTGATTTAGCCTAATCGCTAATACCTTTACTCATTTACATAAATAGGAAGCACCATGTTTAGTCACATTATGTTAGGCGCAGATGATTTAGAAGTATCTAAAGGCTTCTATGACGCTACCCTTGCCACATTGGGCATTCGGGCAGGCGTGTTTAGTCACGATAAGTATTTCTATCGCAGTCCTACTGGCGTTCTAGCGATTACAAAGCCAATTGACGAAAAAGAGGCTAGCCCTGCTAATGGCGGCACGATTGGCTTTAGCGCCAAATCAATTGAGGATGTAAATGCCTTTCATGCGGCTGGTTTAGCAAATGGCGGCTTTGAGTGTGAAGGTGAGCCCGGTTACCGCGAGGGCGCTGCCGGCACCATTTACATTGCGTGGTTGCGCGACCCCGTTGGCAATAAGATTTGCGCTATGCATCGGCCCGCGAAGTAAATTAGATGCGCGCAAGCATCTAATTAAACTAAGTGCAGTATTTACTTTCGTTTGGGCGTAAGCAAGGCTTGCGCTAACAGAGCCAAAATAGCCGCCGGAATGGCTCCCGCAAGCATAAGGGCATGGTCATTGACGGCAAGCCCAGCCACGATTCGATCACCAAAGCCACCAGCGCCAACCAGCGCAGCTAGGGTACACGTACCGACGCCGATAACGGTGGCGGATGCAAGGCCAGTCATGATGACCGACTTTGCGGATGGAAGCTCGATCGATAAAAGCAATTGCCTATTACTGCAACCCAGTGCGAGCGCCGCTTCTTTCAAATTGGCAGGCACTTCCATGAGGCCAATGTGGGTTGCATTCACAATCGGTAGCAAGCCATACAGAAATAGGGCAAGAACGGCGGGGACGGCACCGATTTGATCTAAAGCAGCGATTAGGATAGTCAGTAAGGCCAGTGATGGAATGGTTTGTAAGATTCCGGCCGCACCCAATATCCAAACTGCAAAACGCGGGCGGCGCTGCGCCAGAACACCCAAGGGAATACCAACAAGTAGGGCGAGCGTTGAAGAGATGACCACTAGCAGAACATGGTCTCGCAGCGCAGTAAAAAAATCAGGCGCAAAGAGGAGCTTAAAAAAACGCGAGGAAGTCGATGCACTACTTTCTTGATCGGACGCTGAATTCAAAAAATTTCTAGCCACTTGTTCAAAATTAGTACCTGCTTCGGCTTGCCCATTGAGTTTTGCCATGGTTGCTTCGTTCAGGCGGTTCGTTAATTTTTGCAGGGGCTTTTCATTAAAGTCAGAGCGCATTAAAAGCACAGCGTCGTAACGCGGAAATGCCTGCCGATCATCCTCAAGCAAAACTAAGTTTTGTTTCTCAATGGCCGCATCCGTCGTGTACGCATCGACAATATCGACATCGCCACGGGCGAGAGCGCCATACGCTAAACCATGCTCCAAAACCCGTTGAGGCTGGATCGTGAGCTTATAGCCTTTCACTAGAGCAGGCCATCCATCCATCCGTGTCTTAAATTCAGGGGACAGGGCAATACGCAGCTTAGATTGCTGCTCCGGGGTCAGCTTAGTGATGTCGCTGATTTTCTTGATGCCCAAGGCATTGGCGCGATCGGCTTTCATGGCCAAGGCATAGGAATTATTAAAGCCAAGCGGAATCGCCACTTTAAGACCCATGGGCGCCAGCATGGCATTAAGCTCCGCAAGCGAAACGGAAGACTCGGGTCGCTTTAGTATCTCGCGCACAATGGTGCCGGTGTATTCAGGGTAAATATCAATTTGCCCAGTGGTGAGGGCTTTAATGACGATTGCGGTATTGCCAAGACCTTGGCGGTGAACCGATTGAACCCCGGAATCGCGCAATGTCAGATTGATGATCTCGCCGAGCACATAACTCTCGGTAAACCGTTTTGAACCAACCGTTACGTTTGGTTCTGTGGACTGAGCAATAGCAGCATAGCTCAATGCCAGACCGAGGCAAAAGCTGACGTTGATCCAGGCGCGAAGAAAATACCGATTAAGTGACAAAACGATTGGACACCCTAATTAAACAGAGTTCCATCATAAATCACGAATATAGGAATTAAGCCGTTTTCAAGCGTCGGCTTTTGCGCGTGCGTTCAAAAAAATCATCGGGCTTGAGACGAACCCACGCGATAAAGCTCGCCATCTCCTCCTGCTGTTTAAGGAGTTCAATCGAGTGGTATTGGCGTGCTAGCTCGGTTTCTGTAAAAACTGCATGAATTTGCCTATGGCAAATGCGGTGCAGAACAGCAGTATGGCGACCGCCATGGGACTTTGGAATCAGGTGGTGTTCATCGCGTTGCAGCTTAGGAATTGCCCTATCGCACAGTGGACAAATCACGTCCTCTGGCTGCAGCGCAATGAAATTACTAAGTTCAGCCTGAATCTGTTTTTTCTTAATGCGCCCAGTCACGATAAAACAATCGCTTAGGGCTTATATGGTTGTGGCAGCGGCCCCCCATCAAGCCATGCACCCAGCGTTTCAGTAATGCCTTTAGCAAATGCTGCAAAAATGGGTTCAGCGATAAAACCCAAATGCGGAGTGACTAAAAGATTGGGCGTGTTGCGCAGTAAATCGTCTTTTGGCAGCGGCTCAATATCGAATACATCAATTGCTGCTTGCCCAGGACTGCCTTTCGCGAGTGCACTTGCTAAATCCGGCATCGCGATTAAAGCCGAGCGGGACGTATTGACCAAAATGGAATCGGGACGCATAAGCGCCAACTGATCGGCACCGATAATTCCTTTAGTACCTGGCCCAGCCACCAAATGCAGACTCACGACTTTTGACGTACTTAATAGTTCATCCAGGCTAACCGACTTGGCGTTTTCTGCGGCAGCGCGCTCTGGCGTCATCTTCGGGCTCCAACAAACGACTTCCATGCCAAAGGCCTGACCAACCCGTGCAACCCGACTGCCTATCGCACCTAAACCCATAATACCTAGGCGTTGCCCGGAGAGCATCGGCAATACAGAGTGGGCATCACGCCAACCGCCAGCAGCGAGCAAGGCGCGTTGTTCCACTAGACGTTTAGCGGCACCCAGTATCAATGTCCAGGTAAGTTCTGCCGTTGTTTCTTTAGAGGGGCCACCGTAGGTGCATGCAATTGGAATATTGCGTGCTAGTAAAGCAGCTGCATCGAGTGTGCCGTTGCGCTCGCCGGTAAACATCAGCATTTTCAGTTTGGGGAGGCGCTCAATCAGTGCTGCATTAAAGGGAGCGCGATCGCGCACGATGACGATCACATCGGCATCCTTCACGGCTTCATACAGGGCCTCACTCACAATAGGATCATGGTGAGTAGTGATCTTGGCGCGTTGATCAAGGCTTTCCCAGTTGGAGAAACGACGCAAGGCACGTTCGTAATCGCCCAGAATGACGATATTGGCTAATGAGGACATATTGAGTATTGGGAAGTAGTGTGAAGGAGTGTGGGTGAACCGGAGTGGATTGATTCTACTATTGACTACAGCTAGCGCCATAGAAGCTTTAATCTAGCCCGTATTTCTAAGTCCGGCCGCAATTCCATTAATAGCAATATGAATACCCCTCTGCACCCTATCATCATGCTTGCCTGCTCGATAGCGTCTTACTAACTCGATCTGTAAATGATGCAGTGGGTCGATATAAGGAAAGCGGGTCCGTATCGATCTTGCTAGCGATGGATTCTTGGCTAGGCGTACTTTTTCACCAGTGACTAAGTTTAAGGCCTCTACTGTTTTATTCCACTCCGCTTCGATAGCAGTAAATATTCTCTTGCGCAGCTTCAAATCAGGGACTAGCTCGCTATAACGAGAAGCCAATCCTAAATCACTCTTAGCTAGAGCCATATCCATATTCGATAACAAGGTCCTAAAGAATGGCCAATCCTTATACATCTTTTGCAAAAGAGCGAGTGCGGCTTTCTTGTCTGCGGCCTTCGGGTGATTTAAGAACTCGTCAACCGCAGAACCAAAACCAAACCAACCTGGAAGGGTCAAACGGCACTGACCCCAGCTAAATCCCCATGGAATAGCCCTTAAGTCTTCGATTTTCTGAGTGGCTTTACGACTCGCTGGCCGAGAACCAATATTGAGCTTCGCAATTTCTCGAATCGGTGTTGCATCAAAGAAATAGTCTGCAAACCCGGGAGTTTCGTATACAAGACGTCGATACGCATCCATACTCGTTTGAGAAATTTGAGCGGCAGTATTTAAAAAAGCACTGGTAGCTTGTTTAGTTGGCTTTAATAACGTGGCCTCTAGGGTGGCGGCTACTAAGGTTTCTAAATTACGTCTACCAATCTCGGG
>CANGWV010000002.1 GCA_947457875.1 Burkholderiaceae bacterium | reverse complement strand
TCATTTCCACTTGCAATAGGTTGTGCCGCTCCGCCACCGTAGCCTGACTCTCTAAGCGCTCGAGTTGCTTTTCCAGCTCGCGCAAGATGTCTTGTACGCGCACTAAATTTTCTTGTGTGTCTTCAAGGCGTGAGGCGGTCTCTTTGCGGCGCTCTTTGTATTTTGAAACACCGGCAGCCTCTTCTAAAAATACCCGCAACTCTTCTGGCTTGGATTCCAAAATGCGATTAATCGTGCCTTGGCCAATGATCGCGTAACCGCGTGGCCCCATGCCCGTGCCTAGGAAAATATCCTGAATGTCTTTGCGACGAACGACTTGGTTATTGACGTAATAGCTGGAGTTACCATCGCGTGTAAGTACCCGTTTCACAGCGAGTTCGGTAAACGCACTCCACTGACCGTGTGCACGGCCATCGGCATTGTCAAACAGTAATTCAACGCTGGCGCGCCCCGATGGCTTACGTAATCCAGATCCATTAAAAATTACATCCTGCATCGACTCGCCACGCAACTCGCTGGCCCGCGATTCGCCTAAAACCCAGCGAACGGCATCAATAATGTTGGATTTACCGCACCCATTGGGCCCCACCACACCAATCAGCTGGCCTGGCATCTCAAAATGGGTTGGATCGACGAATGACTTAAAGCCAGAAAGTTTGATTGATTTGAGTTGCACAGGGCGCTTTGCGGGGTAAAAAAGTCTGACTGGTTCAAGAAAAAAGGGGTAAATTCCGTGATTAAGATGATAGCAAGTTAACAAAGCCTGACACCGGAATTTGCTCCACCGATATAATGAAGTTTCGCCATTTAGGGCTAAAACCCCTTAACAATCTGATAGTTATCTAAAAAGCATGAGCCAATCACCACAAAGCGTTATCGAACAAGCCTGGGACAACCGAGCCAACCTCTCCGCAGGGGACATTTCCACCGAAATCCGCAATGCCGTTAGTGCTGTCATTGACGGCCTCAATCGGGGGCGTATTCGCGTTGCCGAGCGCCGCTCGGTCGGGCAATGGGAAGTCAACCAGTGGGTTAAAAAGGCAGTCTTATTGTCCTTCCGATTAGAAGACAATAAAGTCATGCCAGCCGGCGGCTTTACCCAGTTTTACGACAAAGTGCCCAGCAAGTTTGAGAACTGGACTGAGGCGGATTTCATTGAAGGCGGCTTTCGGGTTGTACCCCCTGCGATCGCGCGCCGCGGCTCTTTTATTGGTAAGAATGCGGTGTTAATGCCCTCCTACGTCAACATTGGTGCGTATGTAGGTGAAGGCACCATGGTCGACACCTGGGCAACCGTTGGTTCCTGCGCGCAAATTGGTAAGAACGTGCACTTATCCGGCGGCGTTGGTATTGGCGGTGTTTTAGAGCCAATTCAGGCTGGCCCCGTCATCATTGAAGACAACTGTTTCATTGGCGCACGCTCCGAGGTAGTCGAGGGCGTCGTGATTGAAGAGAACAGCGTCTTATCGATGGGCGTCTTTATTGGCCAAAGCACCAAGATTTACGATCGGGAAACCGGTCAAATTCATTATGGTCGTGTGCCCGCCGGTTCAGTAGTGGTACCTGGCTCACTCCCCTCTGCCGATGGCAAATACAGCCTCTACGCTGCCATCATCGTGAAGAAAGTCGATGCTCAAACGCGAGCAAAAACCGCGATTAACGAGCTCTTGCGCGATTAATCATGAGCGCAGCGATTGAATTAACCAAAGCCCTGATTGCCTGCCGTTCGGTTACGCCAGCCGATGGCGGCTGCCAGGATTTAATCGCTGATCGCTTAAAGGAATTAGGCTTTCATACGGAGAGCGTGGTGGGTGGTCCCAGTGACTTCCAAGTAACCAATCTGTGGGCCATCAAAAAAGGCACGCAAGGTGACGCTGGCAAAGTATTAATGTTTGCGGGCCATACTGATGTAGTTCCTACTGGCCCTTTGGAAAAGTGGGAGAGCGATCCATTTACCCCCACCATCCGCGGTGATTATTTATATGGCCGCGGCGCAGCCGACATGAAAACCTCCCTCGCAGGCTTTGTGGTTGCCACCGAAGAGTTCATCATCGCCAACCCAGAACATGCCGGTACGATTGCTTTTTTAATCACCAGCGACGAAGAAGGCCCCGCTAACGATGGCACTGTGGTGATGTGCGAGCGCCTCAAGGAACGAGGCCAGAGACTCGATTACTGCGTGATTGGTGAACCCACCTCGGTGAATCAATTGGGTGACATGATTAAGAATGGTAGACGTGGCTCCCTGTCTGGCAAATTGCATGTCAAAGGGATACAAGCACATATTGCCTACCCTCACCTCGGTGAAAACCCCATTCATTTGGCTGCGCCCGCTATTCAGGCGCTGGTGAGTACCGAATGGGATCAGGGCAACCGCTACTTTCAGCCCACGAGTTTTCAGATCTCAAATATTCATGCGGGCACTGGCGCCAATAACGTCATCCCAGGTGAGCTCACCATCGACTTTAATTTCCGCTTTTCAACGGAGAGTACGCCCGAGCAATTGCGTCAGCGGGTCGATGCCATTCTGACTGAGTCTGGCCTAACGTTTTCGATTGAATGGGTTTTAGGCGGCAGTCCCTTCATTACCGGTGACGAAGCCTTGGCGAGCGCACTACGCAAAGCCATTCACGATGAAACTGGTGTTGTCACCGAACTTTCTACCACCGGCGGTACCAGCGATGGCCGCTTTATCGCCAAGATTTGTTCTCAAGTAGTGGAGTTTGGACCCATCAATGCAACGAGCCATAAGGTGAATGAATCCGTTAATGCCGAAGACATTGTGCCGCTCAAGAACATTTACAAACGTGTGCTTGAGCAGTTGATCGCCTAAACCCATGGATCCAGAGCCTCAGTCACAAGGCATTACCATCGCCACCGTAGAACAATCGATCGATCGGCTTGCTGATCACCTGGGTCAAGCCAAACTAAGCTACGGGCACGGCGCAATCGATGCGCGGAGTGAGGCTTTGTGGATTATTAGCAAACAACTTCAGATTAGTCCTAGTGACACCTTAGATCAACTGCAAGCGCCATTTAATCAGCCTCTCTACGATGCCGCGCTTGCGATCGCGAATGAGCGCATCCACACACGCAAACCATTGGCGTATATCTTGGAAGAAGCATGGCTGATGGGCGTCCCCTTCTATTGCAATGAACAGAGCATTGTTCCCCGCTCGTGGATTGCTGAACTCATTACCGAAGGAGTGCTCGAGCCATGGCTGCCTGCCGATGGCCGTGCTCTCGATTTATGTACTGGCAATGGCTCGCTCGCAGTCTTACTGGCACTGGCTTGCCCGGATATTCATGTAAGTGCTTGCGATATTAGTGCACCTGCATTGGCGGTGGCAGCGCGCAACTTAGATCGTCATGGTTTAAGTAATCAGATTGAATTGTTCCATGGGGATCTTTGGAATCCTTTGCCCGATCCGATTGACGAAAACCGCTTTGACTTAATTATCTGCAATCCACCCTATGTCAATGCAGCCAGCATGCGCGCCCTCCCCGCCGAATACCACGCTGAACCAGCCCTCGCTCTGGCTGGCGGTGAAGATGGCATGGACTTGATTCGCAAGATCATTGCGACTGCGCCGGACTACCTCAGTGAACGTGGTGCGCTCGTACTAGAAATTGGCAATGAAGTGGAACACTTTCAAAAAGCCTTCCCGCAGATTCCGGTGATTTGGATGGACGTCTCCGCAGGAAACGAACAGGTCCTGCTGATACAAGCAGAAGACTTGCGCTAAAGCGCATTAATAAAAAGAGCTAACTGAGTTCGTTCGCAGCAGAAATCGCCTCATCGATACGCTCTACCGGAATGACGCGTAAGCCTGGGATTTTGCTCTTGGGTAAATTAGCTTTCGGAATGATGGCAATGGTAAAGCCCAGTTTGGCGGCTTCTTTGAGGCGCTCTTGACCGCGCGGACAGGGGCGGATTTCTCCAGCCAAACCCACCTCACCAAAGACAATCAATTCTTTTGGTAAAGCGCGATTCCGAATCGACGATTGAATTGCTAGCAACACAGCTAAGTCAGCCGCTGGCTCAGAGATCTTCACGCCACCAACGGCATTCAGAAAGACGTCTTGATCAAAGCAAGCAATCCCCGCATGGCGATGCAATACGGCCAGCAACATAGCAAGCCGATGTTGCTCGAGACCGACTGCCAAGCGCCTCGGATTGGGGATGTGCGCCGTATCCACCAAGGCCTGAATTTCAACCAATAGAGGTCGACTGCCTTCTTGTGTCACGAGCACACAAGCACCTGGCACCATCTCGGCGTGCTGTGATAGAAAGATGGCCGATGGGTTGGAGACGCCCTTCAGGCCTTTTTCGGTCATGGCAAATACACCAAGCTCGTTAACTGCACCAAAGCGATTTTTAATTGAGCGCACCAAACGAAACGAAGAGTGGGTATCGCCCTCAAAGTACAGAACAGTATCGACAATGTGCTCGAGCACTCGTGGCCCTGCGAGATGACCGTCTTTAGTGACATGCCCCACCATCAGCATGCAAATACCAGTGGATTTAGCGTAGCGGGTGAGCTGCGCAGCACACTCGCGTACCTGCGCAACGGAACCTGGTGCGGAGGTTAAGGCGTCGGAGTAAACCGTCTGAATCGAGTCCACCACCACCACTTGAGGGCGGGCGGCATCAATCGTGGTCAATAACTTTTCCAGCTGAATCTCAGCAAGAACTTCGAGCTGCGGCGCAGTCAAGGCAATGCGTTTTGCTCGTAGCGCGATTTGTGCCGCCGATTCTTCGCCACTGCTGTAGAGAACGGAGACGCCAGCAGCACTCATTTCTGCTAAGGCTTGCAACAGTAGCGTCGATTTACCAATGCCTGGATCACCGCCGATTAGAACGACGCCGCCAGGTACTAAGCCACCACCGAGGACGCGATCAAATTCATCTACACCAGTTGGTAATCTCGGCATGTCCTCGGCCTTGATGGCCGATAGCTTCTGACGAGGTACAGCCTGCGCTAAACCCTGAAAGCGGGCATTGCTCGAGGTTGATTCAGAAAGGCTTTCCTCTAAGGTATTCCAAGCCTGGCATGCAGGGCACTGCCCCTGCCAACGGGGGGTGCTGCCCCCGCAGGCTTGGCATACATAGATGGTTTTTGCTTTAGCCAAAATCAGTCTCTTTACTGTAGCTGGGTACCGGCTTTGTTTTCTTGTGCGCGGCGCGGCGCATCTTTGCGTCGCTCCTCAAGGTCTTCTGCTCGCCTAGCAGCATCACGTTGTTTTTCTTCAAAAGCGCGGACATTTTCGGCGCGCTCTGCTGCTTTCTTTGGATCGGCTTTTTCTGCTGCACGCTTAGCATCGCGTTCGTCTTTGAGCAGTTTTCGCAGTTCCCGCTGTGCCGTATTGAGTTCAACCTCTTGCGCTCGAATGGGATCGATCTCTTTACGGTATTGAACACGCGTTTGGCTCAGACAGCGATTGACTAAATATTTTTGGTAACACTCGGAAGATGCTTTTTTCCAGCGGTAATCTGCCCACTCACGTTGAATATTGAGCTCGGCCTCAATCAAATCGAGCTTTTCTAGTTCAGCCTCTTGCGCGGGCGTTGCTTGGACCGCCCCCATCCCAAGGGCTAAGCTCAAGGTAATTGCAGCGTAAAGCCAGGCCGAGCAAAAAATAGGGCGAATCAAATTTCCACCTTTGCACCCAATTCAACCAAACGATTGGTTGGGATCTTGAAAAAGTCCGATGGCTTTGCCGCGTTTTGCATCATCCAAGAGAAGAGGTTTTCCTGCCAAAGGGCCATTCCGGGGGATGCCGATGGGATGATGGTGTCTTTCGAGATAAAGAAAGAGGTATCCATCAAATCGAATGTCAAGTTTTCTTGTTTTTCCAGTAACGTTAGAATCGAATTGATGTCTGGCGTTTCCTTAAAGCCGTATACCGCCCGTACTAAGTACACCTGACCACCCAGATCGCGCATGGTGATGCGCTCGCTATCATTGACATAGGGTACATCCCACGTACTCATCTTTAAAAAGAAAATTCGCTCGTGCATCACGCGGTTGTGCTTCAGGTTGTGCAGCATGGCTACCGGCACGTAATCAATGTGCGCGGTTAAGAAGATAGCAGTCCCTTCTACGCGGTGCGGTGGATGCGCGAGCAGACTACTAACAAAAGCCTCCATCGGAATGGAATTGCTAATCAACTTATCACGGAGTAATTTGCGGCCTTTGTACCAGGTAATCAGGCAAGTAAAGCAGACTAGTGCTATCAACAGTGGATACCAGCCACCATCCTTAATCTTAATCAAGGTAGCGGTCCAGAAAGCCAAGTCGACTGCAAAGAAAAAGACAATCAGCAAAGCGATCAAAATAGGATTGATATGCCATTCACGGCGCATCACAACGGACAACAAGATCGTCGTAATCAGCATCGTCGATGTGACGGAAAGGCCATAGGCTGCAGCCAAGTTCACTGATTCACCAAACTCGATAATGGTCACAATCACCATAACGAGCAAGGCCCAGTTCACTATCGGGATGTAAATCTGCCCGCGCTCCGAATCGGAGGTATGAAGAATATTCATGCGGGGCAAAAAGCCCAAGGAGATAGCTTGACTCACCAAAGAGAAAGTGCCGGAGATCACGGCTTGTGATGCAATCACGGTTGCTGCCGTAGCAAGCCCTACCATCGGCCACAAAGCCCATTCCGGCACCATCATGTAAAAGGGATTGCGAATGGCCTCAGGGTTGGATAGCACCAAGGCACCCTGCCCCAAATAATTGAGCAGCAGGCTAGGCAACACAATCAAGAGCCATGCAAAGCGAACGGGGTTGCGGCCAAAGTGACCCATGTCCAAATACAGCGCCTCCACTCCAGTAACCACGAGTACCACTGCACCCATCACGATATATGCTGTTAAGGGGTGGTCCGTAATGAACTGAATGGCGTACATTGGATTAAATGCCAAGGCAATTTCGGGGGCATTACTGATATTCCAAATGCCTAGAGCGGCAATCACCAAAAACCAAATTAATGTAACGGGTCCGAACAAATTGCCAACCATTGCCGTGCCGTATTTTTGAATCACAAAGAGGCAAAAGAGAATGGCCACCGCAATCGGAATAATAAATTGCTTTAATGCCGGGGTTGCAATCTCGATGCCCTCCACCGCCGACAATACCGAGATCGCTGGCGTGATGACGGATTCACCAATCAGCATGCAAGCGCCCAGCATACCCAGGATCATCAATACAAAATATTCTTTCGTGCCACTTTTAACCGAACGCAGTGCCAAGGCCATTAATGACAAAACACCGCCTTCACCCTTGTTATCGGCCCGCATCACGAACAAGACGTATTTGAAAGTCACTACCAAAATCAAAGCCCAGATCATCATGGAGATGACCCCATAGAGGGCTTCAGGACTAAATGCAATGCCATGCTCGGCATCAAAGCATTCTTTGAGGGCATACAAGGGACTAGTACCAATATCACCAAACACCACACCGATTGCAGCCAGCATAAGAACGCCTAAACCCTTCTTCTGCTCGCCGCCATCACCGCTGCTATGCAGGTCAACGGGCTTGAGCAGGGTTGAGCTTGAGTATTCGGGATTACTAATCGACATGAAACTGCCTTAATTGGTGTTGCACGGCAATATGTTACTCCTTAGGGGGGTCTAAATGACCGAGAAATGGAAGATAAATTCGCCGTGAAACAGCTCAATTTAGCAATAAAGCTCGACAGCAAAGGCTTAAAAATGCTAGAATCAAAAGCTCAGACGCGGGGTGGAGCAGTCTGGCAGCTCGTCGGGCTCATAACCCGAAGGTCACAGGTTCAAATCCTGTCCCCGCAACCAAATTAAGTGATATAGAACAATAGGATACGAAAGTATCCTTTTTCTATTGATTTACAGCAATCACGGGGCATTCAGCTAGGCGCTATTGACACTGCTGAATTGGGGGCGATAATTTGTGTATCAAAAAAGGAGTGAATTTATGTTTGCCAAAACACTAATCAGCATATTGAGCGCACTCACGATCGTGGTTGGCTTGGTTGTTTTTATCCGCAATGGCGACTACGCTATCTTTACGATCGGCATGATTGCCTATCTCCTAATTGCCATCTCGGGAAACCTCTGCACTTTCTACAGCCGCCTTAAAAGTTAAATCTTGTAAGGTACTTTAGAAGCACTTTTAGAACCCATTCCATTTTTTTATTTCTATGAAATCACCAACCGAAAACACCGTTGACGCAAAGGTCACGCCTGAAGCCCCAGTAGAGCAACCCAAGAAGCCGAGCAAGTCGAGCTCTAGGCAGAAATTAATTCCGATCGAGGACCTTGATCCCGACGCGCCCCGCTCTGTATTTCAGGATCGCAATTGGAATAAAGAACTCAAACAGCATTAAGTCAGCTTATGGTTTATGGCCGACCGCTGCGGTCATGCCAAATACGACGCCTATCCTCACGCAACAGGGTGGGCGTATTTTTTTGTCCAGGTGTTTTTCCGAAGCGCCACAACTGGGCACCCGTATTCGGGGTTTGTAGAAATGGAATGCCTAAATCCTGATAACGGGCACGCACCGTTGGGTGGGGATGGTTGTAGCGATTGCGGTAGCCATTTTGTGCAAAAGCCCAATCTGGATTGATCGCGTTTAATAAATCCAGAGAAGAGGATGTTTTACTGCCGTGGTGGGGTGCCATGAAGATGACCTTATGCCCTTGCCTTGAGATTGCTTGATGGCGCAAACGTTCTACCAATGCGGCCTCTGCATCACGCTCGGCATCCCCAGTTAGCCAGAAAGATGTACTGCGGTTGCGCACCTCGAGGACGCAACTCATTTCATTGGGTTTACCGCCATAGTGACCCGCATCAAAACTCATCTGTTCGTGTGGATGCCAGACCACAAAGTCCACTCCATCCCAGCGCCATGATTGACCATATCGACAGGGCAGTACGGGGACTTTTTTCTTACGCAATGCGCGGAGCAATGGATTATGGTCTGGCAAAGAGCCCAGCATCGAGTCAAACGTAATTTCACGTAATAGGGTTTGGGCGCCGCCCACGTGATCGCTGTCACTGTGACTAATGACCATGCGATCAATTTGATGAATGCCCTCCCCCCTTAAAAAAGGCAAGATGATCCGCTCTCCCGCATCATCTTTTTTACCCTGAATCGGCCCCGTGTCGTATAGCAGTCGTTTTGATTGGGTCTCGACCAGCACTGCAGTACCCTGCCCAATATCAAGTACCGTGGCCTGAAATTCACCATGGGCTAAATCCGTCTTAGGTGAAATGAATAAGCAGGCGCACAAGGCGCAACCTAATAATCGCGACCCCATGGTTTTTAGTATTGGTCCTGGGCGAATGGCAACGATGATACCCATCAGCGATAAAGCCAACAGGATCAGACTAGGCTGATGCGAGTACGCCACTGCCCAATCCCAGCTTGCCATTAACGTTAAGAGAAGTGCGAGCCACTCCATCGCGGTATGCGCCAACAGCAGGAGTGGTCTCGCTAACCCATCCGGCATCACAACGCCAATCATGGCAAGCGGCGTAACAACGTAACTCACAAGCGGAATCGCTATGGCATTTGCTAGGGGTGACACTACCGAGAATTGGTAGAACCAATATAGCGTGCACGGAATTAATGCTAAGGTCACTACGGCTTGTAGACGGCAGGCTTCTTTCAGTGCCTGCATTATTCGCGTAACAGTACTTACCTCGAGTTCTTTTCCAGGAGGTATACCGATTAAGCCGCTGGAATCACCCATTGCATACAGAATGGCGGCAACTGCGCCAAACGAGAGCCAAAAGCCGGGGGTATAGGCTGCCATTGGATCTAACACTAAAACAACCAGTAAGGCCCACCACCAGATGTCAAAGGCGCGAGGTATTCTGCCGGACCAAACTGCGATCGCTACCACCCCCACCATATACATAGTCCGCTGGGCTGGTATCTGAAAGCCAGCGATCCAGGCATAAAAGAAAGCAGTCAGAAAACCAGCTGCTGCTGTAACCCGCGGCACGGGCATCACCAGAGGCAAACTGCCGCGGCGCCACACGCGCGATGCCAGTAGCGCGCCGAGTCCAGCCAGCATGGTGACATGAAGCCCCGATATCGAGATCAGGTGTCCGATTCCGGTTGCGTTAAAGACGCGCCAATCGACCTGATCAATCGCATTTTGATCACCCATCACAAGCGCAACCAAGACGCCAGCATAGGGTCTGTTGTCGTGTAATAGGCGCTTTATCTTGTCACGTAAATTCCAGCGATGACTTTCAATCCATTGCGCAAAAGACCATGGAGCCACCTGCCCCATCTTCTCGCCCGACCAACAATACTAAATTAGGCCTTGGGGGGGCAGAAGCCCACAGAAACCCCAAGTCCGCCAAGCTCAATCAAGATAAAAAAATTCAAATATTTAAAGTCACAATAATCTTTTCGAGCAAAGCTCGGCGCATCTTGAGCAAAGCGTTTTAATTAAAGAAATCCGAGACTCCCCCTGATTGAATCCCAGCATTAAAATTAACACTTAACTATCCTACAATTAGTAAAAGATTTTTACCTAGGAATAGATTGAAAAGCCGTCCGCCATAAAGAGTTTGTTGAATTGCTTGAAGCGTGTGCATATAGGACAATATTATTTCTCGGGTCAAAAATTAATTGTTGGCCATGATTACCAATAAAACAAAAAGAATCTGGAACTGCTGTACATTTAGTCCAAATCTGATATCCATACGAATTATTAATGGGCCAATTGGCAACAATTTGTTCGCGCGTTGCTTCTTTTAAATACTGGCCAAAGCAGTCATTTTTTTGAAGTGATTCAAGTACATATAATCCAATTCGTATCCAGTCCCTCGATGTGGCACTAAAGCCAAAATAGCCGGCAACCTCGCCTTTTTGATTCGTAACCCATGCCCCCGATTCTTCTGGAAGAGCTTCTTTCCAAATAGACTCTTCGAAGTACTTAGCAAAACCTTTTTTTGCCGCTTTTTCAACAGCTAGATTAAGTGCAACCGTATCATAATTGTTGTAATTAAAACGCGAACCTGGGGTAAATTCTTTCCCGTCCATTGCTCGCATTAGCTCTAAAAAACTTTGGAACATTTGTTTAGAGTAGATTGTCCGATTAAGCTGTATGTCTTCCTGATTTTTCCATCCAGTGGGCCGCTGTGGATCGGAGTAGAACGCACCGCTTGACATCTTAAGCAGGTCTGAAATGCTTGCCTCGCCCCACGAGGTGCCATTCAGTCCTTCATGAATTTCTTTGGATTTTGCATTGATGGAAGGAATTGAACCATCGCAAATCGCCTTGCCTACCGCAAGACTAACAAGACTCTTAGAAATCGAATTTCCTATGGGCGTAGAGCGTCTAGATGTTTTTCCTGATGCATATCGCTCATAAATTAATTGACCATCTTTTGCAACAAGTAATGCACGCGTCGGGCTACTTTCAAATTTTTGATCAAATGAGAGAATTAGATTCCGATTCACGTCCTTGTAATCAGGCTGATTTAAGACAGAATCAATTTTTTTAGGGGCCTGGTTTCCCTTTCTGACTACTTGGTAGGCTGTTTGCTGCCTCCATCCTTCGGACATCATATTGGCAATATTGTCATCAATATTTTGACTCTGAGCATTACCTATTAAAGCCAAGGCACAGATACTAATTAGCCATTTCATTTCATTACCCCAGAGTTACATCGTTGCGTAGGTTTACTGTACATAAAATCTTAATATATATTACTAAAACATTCACAAAAACAGATAAATGAAAACAGCCCGAAGTTGATTTTGGTGTTTCTTCTTGGCCCCGAGCGGAATCGACTAGGGCTGAAGATTAAATACTTAATTAAGCAGCCATGGAAGAAGGTTTGACGGGTCTCTGTATTTCTCTCTTAAGGCTGAAGTGTGGGCCGTCAAAACAATAATTTTTCCATTTTTATAGTTAATAAAAATTTCCTGGCCTTGATGGCCCACCATTTTTACAATTGGGGCATTCTGCTTTAAGGGGCCTAGCCAAAATTGATATCCATACCAACTATTGCCGCCAGCTGAACGCTTGTGTGTGGTGGCGTCTTTAATATAAGTCTCCAAGCATTTATTACTTAACTTTCCTTGATGAGCATCTACAACTACTTGCGCCAATCGACCATAATCTCTCATAGTAGAAAAAAAGAATGCGCTACTCAAAGCTTGCTTGTTTTTATCTAAGTACCATACGGATTCAAATTGGGCTCCCGCACTTTCCCAAAGCGTTCTTTGAAAGTATTCTGGAAACGAAACTCCTGTTGCCCCCTCAATCACAGAACTTAATGCCTGAGTATCCATGTTGTTGTAACTAAAAATTGCTCCAGATGGATTGGCATCATCAAGCTTGCTATATTTAATAAAAGCTTCTTTTAAACTAATTTGACCACTTTTCAAAATATAGTGAAGTGATGCTGGGTTGTGAGGATGATAATCCCCCGTCGTTTTGTCCAATGTTTTCCGAGATGCGCCACTAGACATGGTTAACAAATCTACAATTTTGGATTTCCCCCAAACGGTACTTTTGAGATCTTCTGAATAGTTTTCTGCTAAATCATTGAGGTTTTTAATTTTTCCATCACATAATGCGTAACCCAAAGTTAAGGCCGTTATGCTCTTGGCCATCGACCAGCTTGGATATAAGTTTTTCTCATTCGATCGTGCATATCTTTCATAAACAATTTCGCCATTATTTATTGCCAATACGCCTAGGCCACCACTTGGCACCCCATCCAGAATATCGTCTAATTTATTTTTTATTTCGCTGTCAATTAACGAAGATTTTTTTAATTCTTTGATTTTTTGTGCTGGCGGCAAGACTGCTGCGTAGGGAGCTTTGTAGGATTTAGCCCCATTAAAAAAATAATCGATTGGCTCATCAGCATAAATAGGGCTGCTTACTAACGCCAACGCTAATAAACAAACTACGTGAAGAGTCAAATAATTTATTTTTGCCATTTATTCAGTCCCGTTATTAATACTACAGGGGGCCAAATGAAAAAACCACACGAAGGTGGTTTTGGTGTTTCTTGGTGGCCCGGCGCGGAATCGACCAGGGTCTAGGATGCCTAATTGAACTAATTAATACTATAGATTTTATTACTTAGATCAAATTCTGCGCAAGAGATCACCTGCTGAACTAATGCCCATTTTACTTGCCTGCGTAAGCAATTCACGCGCAGCCCCAACTTCTTTCAGGTGCGCTTTAATGCATCCGTAATTGAATATTGCGTTAGCATTTTTTCTACAAACCTCTTTTTCCAGAGCTTCGAATAACTCAGTGAGTTGTGGTTTTTTTAGCTGATTTGCTAGCGCCATCTGACAGGCGCGTAGATATGTCGCATCATATGTGCCGGACTCCAACGCCATAAACTTGTCAAAAGCTTCTTCAAAATGGCCTATATTGACCAGATTTTCTGCCTCCTGAAGCATGCCACTATGTTCCATTAACTACTTTCCTTTTCTGATGAAAATAAACATATTGTCATTATGACAAATAGTTTATTACAATATCTTGAAAGGCTTTTATAAGGACTACTTTTTGGTGCGGACTACGTTTTAAATAATGGTATTGGGGCTATGAAGGAGCCTGAAGGTAGCCGCACTCGTGTAGCTGCTAAACGGAGAAGTGAGGCTCAGGAAAGACTTTTCAGCGGACCAATCTTGGGCTCAGAAAAGCCTGCCAAAGAGATCAGCATTAAAGAGATTTATACGCATGCCGAAACATTTTGAGGTACGTTTTACAAATACGTTAATAGAAATCGTGGTTTATTTACGGCCCTAAAAGGCCAAAAATTGAGGTAAAAATGCTTTTTGCAGTAACGGGGCAATTTTTATCCAAAAGTGCGGCAATTTTTGCCATTTTTGCTGTTTTTTCCCCTGAACTACAGTATATTTAGTGTCTATTGGGGCGCTAATCACTAGATATAGGTTAGTGCTTACTGATTTACTGCCGTTTTTTGGCGATTTCTTCCTTTTTTGATCAGGCAATAGACCGATACGCATGAAAATATTGGGTTTTGACACCGCACGATTGCCGAGTCCATCGGCACAAGGCGCCATCCCCATATTGGTACTGCTAGTACTGGTCATGATGCTGGTGCCCTTGCCAGCTTTTCTACTCGATGTGCTCTTTACCTTCAATATTGCACTCTCGATCATTGTTTTGTTTACGGCGATCAACATCAAGAGTTTTAATGATTTCGTTGCCTTTCCGACCGTACTGCTGCTCACCACTTTACTGCGCCTATCGCTAAACGTGGCCTCCACCCGCATTGTGCTGATGGAAGGCCATAAAGGCACCGATGCAGCCGGCAAGGTCATTGAGGCCTTTGGTGTGTTTTTGATTGGCGGCAACTATGCCGTCGGTATCGTTATCTTTATCGTGATCACCATCATCAATTTCGTGGTGATCACCAAAGGTTCTGGCCGTGTGGCTGAAGTCTCTGCCCGCTTTGCCTTGGATTCGATGCCCGGTAAGCAAATGGCGATTGATGCCGATCTCAATGCCGGTTTGATTCAGCAAGAGGAAGCAAAAGCCCGCCGTGCCAATGTCGCCCAAGAAGCAGACTTTTTCGGCTCCATGGATGGTGCCTCTAAGTTTGTTCGGGGCGACGCCATCGCCGGTATCCTGATTTTGGTGATCAACTTGGTCGGCGGCGTGATGATCGGCGTGCTACAGCACGACATGGAATTTGGCAAAGCCCTTGCAATATTTGCATCGCTGACCATTGGCGATGGCCTCGTTGCCCAAATTCCAGCGCTGATTATTTCAACGGCGGCCGGTATCTTGGTCACCCGCGTTGCGACTGAGGATGATTTTTCAGGACAGGTCTCCAAGCAGTTTGAAGCCAACAGCAGCGCCTTGGGCGTAGTGGCTGCTGTGATGGGTATTTTGGGCATTTTGCCCGGCATGCCGCATCTCATTTTTCTTAGCTTTGCTCTGCTCTTTGGGGGGCTTGCCTACATAAGCCATCAGCGCATCAAACGAAAGGTGGCGGCAGACAAAATTGCCTCTGCCAAACCTGTAATGAACGAAGAGCTGGAATGGAAAGACGTACCGATCGTTGAGCCGCTTTGCCTTGAGTTGGCCTATCGCTTGATCCCCCTCGTGGACAAGGGCGATGACAGCGATCTAATCAAGCGCATTAAAGCGATTCGGCGTAAGTTTGTGACCCAAGTGGGTTTCTTAATTCCGTCGGTGCACATTCGGGATAACTTGCAACTCAATGCTGAAACCTACCGTATCTTGCTCTACGGTGCAGAGATTGGCCGCGGCCAGTGCTTACCCGATCGCTTGCTCGCTATTCAGCAAAGTGGTACTGAAAAAATTCCGGGCATTGAAGTCAAAGACCCGACCTTTGGCATGCCTGCGGTATGGATCGAGCGAAACATGCGCGATGAAGCGATCGCCAAAGGGTATACCGTAGTGGAGCCCGCGGTGGTCATTACCACCCACCTCGATCACCTCATTCACCAGCACGCTGCCGAGCTGCTGGGTCGCCAAGAAACGCAAGACTTGCTTGATCATTTTAAGATGAGCTACCCCAAACTAGTTGAGGATGTGATTCCAAAGATTGTGACCGTAGCCCAGTTGCAGCGCACCTTGCAGCTCTTGCTTGAAGAGAATGTACCGATCAAAGACCTGCGCACCATTTTGGAGATCTCCAGCGAATTCGCAGGCAAACTCAATGACCCATTGGAAATCCTGCCGCACATTCGCTATGCACTGCGCCGCACGATTGTTCAAGACACCTTGGGCGACGGCAACAATTACCAGGTTTTAGGCATTCAGCCAGAATTTGAGCGTTTAATTGAACAATCGATAGGCGCCGGAGCCATTGCACCGGATGGGCTAATTGAGCCGGCATTGGCCCGTATGTTTGGTGAAGAGGTCATTTTAGGGGTCCAGGAAATGGAGAACCAAAACCTGCCCCCAGTGATTGTTTGCGGCACCCGAACCCGCACCACCATCTCCCGAATAGCGCGCCGCGTTTGTCCCCAAACGATCGTACTGGCCTTAAGCGAATTGCCGCCAACCGCCAATCTCGCTTTCTTCAAAGTTCTTTGTTCCCAAACGGGCAAAAACCCCTAAAATCACTATACAAGAGATCTACTCCGGAGCGAAAGCATGGGCCCTCAAAAATTCATCGCAGCCAATACGGCCGAAGCATTAAAGTTGATTCGCACTGAATTGGGTTCGGACGCCATGGTGCTCTCCACGAAGGACACCGACCAAGGTGTCGAAATCATTGCCATCACCTCGCAAGACTTAGCCAATTTATCCAGTCACTCCGAAGCAACCGATGCCTTCAGTGCGGAAGTCAGTCCCTTTTCAGAGCGGTCTATGGCGCAATCTGGCCTCTCCGATAAATTTGAGAATGCAATTGCCCGCCGTGTACAGAGTCCAGAGCCAAAGTTGCGTAGCGACATCCCGGTGGGTAGTCTTAGGCGTAATCCAGCCAGAGCAGGTCGCCCCATTCGGGCGCCGGGTTCCGAAGCATTTTTGCCAACCTCATTTAATAACGTGGAGCGCATTCACCGCAACGACAGTAGTGTGATCAACCCCTCTAACAATGATGCGATTTTTAATGCATCTGCTGCTGCAAATGCAAAGGCATCTCAAGATCTTGCGGCGCTAAACGCCGCCAGGCTAGCCGCGCAGAACGCCGCGCAAGCGCATCGCAATTCCGAAGCGGTATTGCAAAAAGCGGCTGCCTCTAGTGCTACCAGCGCCCCAAGCGCACCGCCTCTAGCAAGCAGTCTGAGTGGGTTTGAATCCGCTAGCTCGCCCAAAGTCGAAAAGCTCTTAACTGAAATCAGTGAAGTCAAATACTTACTCCAGTCCCATGTTGCCAGCAATTTTTGGGGCAGTATTCAACAGGAAAATAAGCACGTTACCGAAATTGTGAAGCACCTGCTGAACAGTGGCTTTTCACCAAAGCTGTGCGCTGAAATTGCGCGCAAACTGCCCGAAGATTTAAGCGTTCCAGCCCTCATCAAAAATGCCCGTGAGCAAGTCAAGTGCATGATTAAGACGTCCCATGCGTTTGATATTTTTGATCGCGGCGGTGTATTTGCATTTATTGGTCCCACCGGGGTTGGTAAAACCACCACCGTTGCCAAGATTGCGGCGCGCTGCGTATTGCGTTACGGCCGTAATCAAGTTGCACTCTTGACGACTGACACCTACCGTATTGGCGCTCAGGAGCAACTCAAAACCTTTGCCAAGATCTTGGGCCTGTCACTCACTGCCGTTCGGGATAGTGAGGATTTAGCTGCCAAGATTAAGGAGTTTTCCAATCGCAAAATTGTGATTTTGGATACCGCCGGGGTCAGTCAACGCGACACCTTAATGATTGAGCAGTCCCTCTTGCTGCAGCATGGCTCTAACAAAGCAAGGCGCATTTTAGTCATGAGTTCCACAACCGATTTGCGCACCCAGGAAGAGGTCATTAATCTGCATAACCAAGCGATGCTCAATGCCAATGGCGAGAAACTCGATTCAGTGATCATTACTAAAATTGATGAAGCTGCCCATCTCGCTCCCGTGATTGATAGTGTGATTCGACATGATTTATCCGTAATGTTTGTTTCCAATGGACAACGCGTTCCAGAAGACCTCAGCCAGCCCGATATTAATTACTTGAGTCACCGCGCCATGGCCATACGCGCCTTCTCCGAAACATTCTCGATTACAGACGAACAAGTGCCTGCACTCCTTTCAGATCACTTGGGCGACTGGATTCGCAAAGTAAACCCATGAACACGGCCACCACCGGCAGTACAGATCAAGCAGCGGGCTTACGTAATATTTTTGGCGCCGAGCTGGCGCGGGTGATTTGCATTGCGAGCACCCTCGATGCCGACTCAACTATTCACCTAGGTCATAGCACCGCGCAGAATGTAAAGCACTTAGGGCATAAGGTATTGCTGATTGACGAGATTGCGCTGTCTGAGCGCAAAACCATGTCGGGATTTTTATACCCCATTCGCTATGATTTAGGGCAAGTGTTTACCAGCTCAGTTGACTTGCCCAGAAGCATTAAAGCGATTGAAGAGAATTTTTGGTACGCAACCAGCGTTAAATTGCGTCCGGAGGTAAGCCACCGCTTTGCCAAATACCCCCAGCTGGATCAACGTTTAGTCAGTCATGAAATCGATATTGACTACATCATTTTTCCGACGATTGACCCGCAAGCTAATATCGTTTCGTATTACGGTAGCAACATTAAGCGCATTCTGGTGACGGCAATTGACCATGATTCGCTCAAGAAAGCCATGGTCCTGATTCGCCAAATGGCGATTTTGCAAGTCGACGAGCCACTCTCGATCTTAATCGTGGGCGGAGAAGATGAAGCCGCTGGCTCCCAGGCATTTGAAAAACTCCATACCGCCTCGCTGTCTGCACTGGAGCAGCCCCTGGATTTCATTGGGTGGATTAAAGCCTTCACCGCCGAGCGCGTCGAGGTAGATCCCGATGATTTAACCTGGAGCCCGGTCAGCAAAGGCGAGTCACATGAGTTCGTCTTGCCCATGGGATTTTTTAAGGCCATCTCCGCACGAATCACAAGCTAAGTCGCATAGAATGAAGTGCCCCCCCACAAAATGAGTTGTGATTGAAGCCATCCGCCTACGCCCAGTCGATCGACATTAATCAAGCAATTGAGCAACATTTGCCCTTGGTCAAGCGAATTGCCCATCAAATCTGCTCGCGTTTGCCGCCCAATGTCGAGGTCGATGACCTAATCCAAGAAGGACTGACTGGTCTTTTGGATGCCCTCAATCGGTATGAGCCGCAAGCCAACCTTGCCTTTGAGGCCTATGCCCGTACCCGCATTCGGGGCGCCATTTATGATTCCTGCCGAAAAAATGACATCCTCCCACGCAATCAGCGGGACGAGCTTGAGGGCATTGAAAAGGTGACGCGCAAACTGGAGCAAAACTTAGGCCGTCATCCATCTGAAAAAGAAATTGCGCTGGGCGCTGAAATCACCATCGAGGCATACCACGCCATCATGGCAAACATGGTGCACCTCATGCCCCTCGATGATTTATCGGATGATCTGTTGCCGTCTGACGCCATGGAATCCGATCCAATGCGCACAGTTGCAATGAGTCAGCTCGCTGCACGCATCGCGGTAATCTTAGAAGGATTACCTGAAAATGAACGGCTGGTATTTGCACTGCACTATCAAGAAGATCTTTCCTATCGGGAAATTGCGCAGGTCATGAACATCACCCCGGGCCGCATTAGCCAAATTCATACCCAAGGGATGATTCGCGTTCGGGCCAAACTCAAAGCCTAGTATTGGTTTGTGTAAGGTCTTTACAGACAGCGATAGAGCTTGCGCATATTCTGAATTTTTCCATACTGCGCTTCAGCAGCATCAAACTCCTGATCGTAATTTCCTTTGTTGGCGTGCTGAAACATAATCAAGACCCGATGGGCTTGATCGTGCTTTTGTAAGGTAGCGAGCACCAAGTAGTAGCAGGCTTTTTTATGGTCTTGGGGAATATAGTCACCTTTCTCATACAAGCAGCCCAAGGTATATGCAGCTTGGCGACTTCCTTCTTGGGCTCCTTCCGCTAAATACCGAATGCCCTTGAAAATATCCCTTGGAATGCCCTGCTCCTCACCCAGACCAAGTGCGTATATATTGCCCAGATTGCAATAGGCGTCGTGTACCTCTTCTTTAATTGCCTTCTCGTAATACTCAATGGCAGTCTTGTAATTCTGCTTAATCTCCCCCATACCGCGCTCGTGCATGAGGCCCACATTAAAGTGGGCGTAGCCATTGCCCAAGCTACTATTGGAGTTCATCCAAGTAAATAATTTATTAATTTGTTCTGCATCAAGATGGCCATCAAAGCACATCTTGGTTAAGGCAAATTGCGCCTCTTGATCAAAATCGTTTACCGCGAGCTCAAAGAAAATCTCGAATGCAGCACTGTACCTGCCCTTTTTGAGGTTTAAGGTGGCAATATCTAAGCGTGAATTATCAAACTGCATGGATGACCAATTGTGAAAGTGATGACTACTCTGGGGCACGGTGGAGCACTAGAATTGCTCGCCGTGCAGATCGCACTGCTTTAAGGAACAACGCTAATCAAGCCAGATTAGCCGTCATTGCGATTCCCTTATAAGCACTTGTACAGCATACGTAAGTTTTGAATCTTGCCAAACTGCAACTCCGCAGCAGTCATCTCTTCGCTATAGTCTTCTTTATGGCTATGCACAAAAATATGCAACACTCGCTTTGCTTGATCATGACCCTGCAGCGCTGCTAACGAGAGATAGAAGAAGGCTTTTTTAAGGTCTTGCGGCACAAATTCACCCTTGCCGTAGAGCGAGCCCAAGGTGTAGGCGCACTGCCGACTTCCCTCTTCGGCCCCCACTGAAAGGTACTTCACCCCCATCTTGACGTCCCTTGGAACCCCTTGCTCCATTCCTAAGCCAAGGGCCAGGATATTACCCAAATTGCAGTAAGCATCTTTTACTTCTTCTTTAACTGCTTTTTGGTAATAATCAACCGCAATTTTGTAATTTTGAGCCACTTTTCCAAGGCCGCGCTCGTGCATCAATCCCACATTAAAGAGTGCATAGCCATTACCCAAGCTGGTATGGCCGTTTTGGAGCTCGTAGAATTTTTCAATGTGCTCTGGGGAAAGATTTCCATCGAAGACCATTTTGGTCATCAGGAAAACAGCATCGTCATTTTGGTCATTCACTGCACAGTCGTACAAAATATCAAAGGCAACATCAAACTTGCCTTTTTGCATATTGAGTTGACCTAATTCAATTGCGCCGTAACCCATGGAATCGAACTCCAAAATAGATGATTTGATTAAAAAGATTATAGTTTGCCAGCCACACTCGATGCATTACTGTTTTTTCACAATTGGGGCCAGAAAATCAACACCACGAAGCCTCTTGAAACCAATAATTGATTCGGTGGTTGACTCGGGAGCTCTGAATGGCGGTCCTGGTGCTGGCAAACTCATTTAAATTCAAGCGCGTAGGCAAATGCAGCTCGCATCCCACCCGAATCCGTGACTCCTCCAAGAGGCTTGGCCTAACATTTCGAATGATGAGATCGAACTTGGCAGTACGGGCTTGCAAACGCTCTAAAGTGCAATTGGTCCAAATGGTCCCGACCTCCAGCTCGGTAGCGCCCAAGCGCAGATCAAACTGAATGCCTGTATCCGAAATATCAACAATGTCGGCAATCATTTCCTTGCCGACAGTGAAATAAATCAAGGCCTTAAATGCCCTATCGGGAGGGGCGGGAACCCTAAAATCCTCCCGGCGCTGGATTAAATCGGCTGCCTTGGGGATGTCGCATGCCAGTAATCCGTTATCCAGCGGCCTTAATCCCTGCATTGGAAACTGCAATTTACCCAGCTCCAGCCCAGCTACAAAAATACAAGGGTCGCTGATGAATGCGTGGACCCCATTTTTAGGGGGCTCCTCTACCTTGAATTTAAAGCCCGTCTTGGCATCAATGGCGTCCACACTTACTGGCAGCAATTGTGATGATTTGGTATTGAAAATGGCAGAAACCGGACCTGGGGAAAAGAATTTTTCCAGGTTTTTGTACAGAAACCGACTATCTAATGCGTATTTAGGGTCAATGTCGCCAGCGTCGGGTCGGTAAATTTTAAATGGCATCGATTGCAGTTCAAATGACCCCATGCCGCCATACAGCAGAATCGCAATTGTGGCTGGGACAAATACTAATTATACGAATTGCCCCATGGATACGCTCTTTAGGCGTGCGCGAAGACCCCTAAACCTTGCGGGATAAGACGCCGCCGACCGAGCCAGGAACACCGCCGTCACTGCCGTAGGTGGCACCCGGGGCTTGCTGCGCAATAAAGGACTGCATGGCAGCGCTGCGCTGCATCGCTAGGCGAATTAGATCGCCATTGATTTGGTGGTTGGTGGACGTTTCATTGAGCAAGTTTAATAACTGCTCTTTTTGATCCTCGGGGAATTGATTAATATCCCCCCTGAGTTTTTCAGCGCCGCCGGGATACCCATTGATCGACTCTAAAGCCGCATTAGTGAGTTCAAGCGCGGCAGGCAAGCGATCCATGTCGTTTGCCTCGAGGGCGGAACGTAAATCCCGTACTGCAATGTCAATTTTTTCTAGAAATGCATGCAATGCATCAAATGGCATTGTGCCGGCAGAGTCGGTCATGGTGGAGTGAACGCGTTACAAGCGTTGCGTGCAGGATCAGAGACGAATTAGATGCGGTTCGGCTTTTGGCCAATGGCTGCAACAACGTCCTTCAGCATGGCTTGGGAGATTTGTTTGTAATCGATTTCGAATTCGCCTGCAGCAATTTTGGCGCGCAGTTTTTCAATCAAGGCCTCATCGCTCGCCTTATTGGCTTTGGAATCGCTTTGTACTTCGGCTAATTTGGCAGTCAAGCTAATGTCCAAATTAACAGCCGGACCCGGAACCGCATCGGCAGTAGTTTTGCTAGGAGACTGATTAACGGCAGACGAGTTAACGCCTGGGGTGGTTTTACCCACTCCTGAATGTGGTGGAATCAGTGGTGCATTCTCATTAATCTTCATCGTCTTCTCCTGTTTGCTACTTTACCTGCATTTTACTAGCCAACTGCCTTTAAATAGTACTGTACCGCATAAAGTAAGTCATCGCTCACTCTATATTAACCCCAACCACACCTGGTCTTATTACCCTACCTTGCAAGGTCTGGCCGTCCATCAAGCGCACCCGCACCATATCACCAACCATGCCAGAGCTTTGGGCGGTTCCTTCACCCGATACCTGAAAGCCCTTACCGACCAGTTGGATCAAAACCGGGTCTCCTGATTTGATTACGGCAGATTCCTTTAAATCGTTTAGCCCAATAGGAGCACCCATTTGCAGTGGTCGACCCAAAACCTTATCAAAGGCCGCCCGAGGCGTTCTTAAGACGTCGTCGGGTAGGATGCTTAAATCGCCCTCAATCACCCGAATATCGCCACTTTCCAGCTTTTGCCCAAAAGGCAGGTAGCGACTAGCCACTACATAATCGCCAAAAGCACGGATATTTAACGGCACATTCACCATCCACGAGGCCTTGGCGCAGCGCAGTTGCAGTGAACTTCTACCCCACAACCGGACGCCGGGGGGTGTGATGATCTCAATCGAGCCACCGACGCAGGGCGGAATGACCTGATTGGGCTCAATCATCTGTATTTCGACTCGCAAGCCATTAACGCTGGGGCTTTTTTGAATATGCCGCTTAATCGAGGCCTCCAAGTCGGGTGTCAGGGTGGCTTGGGCTGAAGTCGCCAAAAACCAGTGCAGTAGGCCAACACATAGCGGGAGCCCAAAGCCGCGCATTATTTGACGTACCTCTCGAGCGCGACCCAAGAATAGACGGTATTGGCCCCATCCAGAGCAACGCCAGCCAACCAATGGGGTCGATCCAATACCGCAGGAATATTTTGATGGACGTTCATGTTTTCCACGCCCAAAAATTCGTGGGCGTACAGCCAGTAAGTCTCCAGTCCGGCGCGGACCGCAATCTTTCTGGCTGGATGAATGATTTCACCGATTGAGTCCACTTTAGAGTCGGAGGCTTTATCCAACTGCTCTTCCCCCAAATATTGAATTGCCGACACCGCATAGTAATTTCCGTGGCGTGAAAAATACGCCATCGGCATTCTCAAAAGACTCGATGGGCAAGAAAGACGGGCGCCTTCATGATGCACCTCCAAGGAGCCGCCGATTTCAGCCATCATGCTTCCCACTGCCATCAGATGCTCTTGCGATAAGGAAATGTGATCAAGGTCGATGAAGATCATCAACTCTTGCTGAACCGCAAAAATACTGGGGCATGGCGGCAAAATACTGAGAATCGTTAGAAGTTGCTGGGCTATATCCGCATCGGCATAGACCTCATCAATTAAAAGCTCATCCGTCAAATTATCAAAAATATGCCGTAACGATTGCTGCCCTACATGGATCAGGTCATCCTGTTCTTTGCTCAGCACAAAGTCGAGCTCAACCCCGCTCCAACTTTCGCCCTGACCAGCTAGGCTGCGGGCCTTTTGCAGGCGATTCAAATTGCTTGCGCGGTCTAAAACGTAATGCCGATCTTGGTACCGTGTGTGGCTAGAGTAATCAAAGGTGCTTGCCCGATCAATCGGCTTCGTAACGCCCTCAGGCATTGAAAATGCTTTTGGCGCTACCGCAGGCATGACAACGGGTGGCGAATCCTGTCGTGGCGTAAAAAGCCGATTGAGATCATTGCGTTCATCTACCGCAAAACGAGGCTCTGCTGCTTGAGCCTGAGGCTCCGGTGGCTTTTCGAATGCACGCAGGCGCTCTTTGAGCTCCGCAGAAAATTCCTGGTTCGGAAATTCGTCGACGTATTCATCTTCATCGATGGGCGGCGATTGGGAAGCCTGGGGCTCCAGCTTCTCCGCTGCCACATCAGACGGAGGAATGGCAATCGACAATGGCTCGGTCGAAATCGGCACGCCTTCTTTTAATTGATTTAATTTTTTCTCGAAATCCGCTTTGGCCTGATTTAAGCGCTCAAGACTGACTGGAGCCTGGGAGCTGCTAGACGGATGAATCAAGGCAGCTTCGGCATTGACTAAGGTAATTAACTCTGTAATCAATAAAAATGCTTGGGGCCGATTGGCAACAAAACTCTCGGATAACGCGGTTGCGAATCCACTCAATGCATCGAGCCCAGCGCCATCAAGGGCGTTTGCCAAATCAACGCTGTACATAACCAAAGACTGAGTTCTAGCCGATCCCGTATCGCCATTGACCGGAGAAGACGACAGCAGTCCCTCGATCGCACGATCAACGTCAATTAGAAATAGCGGTTTTTCTTCAGCCATACGATTGTGCTTTTATCCAAATCACCGCATTAGGTTTTAGCTTGACGTTTAAGGTCCGAGAATTCCTGGCCAAGGCCATCAAACTCTTCTTCCCAAACGTCGAGGTCACGAATCACTTGCTTTGCATCCATCGACATCAGCTCAATCGCTTCTAAAGAGACCTCTGGGGCAAGCTGCTCAGAAGCGGCTGCTTGGTCCAAAGCCAGCGCAAGCGAGCTTCTCATTTTCGACACAGTCGCTTCGACACGGTCTACCAATAGATTTAACTGCTCGGTCTCCACCGCAAGCTGCTTGCTGGAATGATTATCCAAAATCGCCAAATAGAGTCGGACGCCCTGCTGTTTTAGGGCAAAGAAGGCATCTTGCAGTTGATCCAGTGGACCTACCCTGCTGCCCCTATCGCTTGAGCCAGCATAAATCGCATCGTCCTCATTGGGGCTAGCAGGGCGAATTTGCGCTGCCTTATCTTGGAGCGTATTAACTGAATGGCGTAGCTTATTACTTAACTGGCCCAGTAATTTGAAGCGCCGCTCAATATTGCTAATTCGTTCTTTTAAGTCACCACTCAGCTCGGAAATAACGTTGACGACCGTTTTTAATTCGGGCGTTGCCGCTCCTTCATTGGCTTGCGCTCGGCGCTCTGCTGCAGCAGGCTTTGGATCGGGCTCTTTTTCATCCAACACTTTCATGCTGGGCGCATTGTCAAAGCCTAAATCAATGGAGCTAAGGAGCTGATCGGCAGCAGAAGCAACGGGTGCAGCACGCTGCAAATCGATTGCGTTGAGGCTAGTATTGCGTAGGTAGAGGAAGCCTCCAATGGCGGCTCCCAACATCCCGAAGAGGGACAACAGAGTGAGTCCCAAAAAGCCACCCGCAGTCTCGAAATCAAAAAACCCCAAGTCCTCGGAGTTCTGCTGAGCAACCACTCTCAAAGCCTCATGGCCAGAGGCAAATTCACGAATGCTCGCTATGCTAGGTGCATAGAGTTTTAAGGCAACGGCGCTTTCTTGGGGCAACTTGGTATGCCATGGTGTTTGGTGCACTTTAACCATTGCCTCACCTAGCTTAGGCAGAGCCTTACTAACCCCTTTTTTGCCAAGCTCAATCTCAAGCAATACTTTTTGATCGATTACCGTACCCAGGGCTTTTTGTAATTCGGCATTATTTGCCGAGTCAATGATATTTTTTTGCCATGCCGTATTTGCCTTTACAAACGCATCCAGGCTTTCCGCATACCTTCTGGCTGGGAAATCAGCCGCCATCTTATCGAGCTCCAGCGCGCCTTTTGGAGCCAACAAGGTTTCTGCAGACTTCGCAAGAATAGCAAAGCCCGCCAGGCTTTTTTCTTGGGCTAAAACAGTCCCAATGGCCTGCTCTGTTTTCTTTGCTCCTTGCAACACGTCCTGCACGCTGCTCATCTGAGCTGACTTTGCAGAACCGGTGGGCGAGTCGGCAGGATCGAACTTGTCTTCCGATAGATAAGCATATTTATCAGGCTTACCAAACAGGAGATTCATGATTTTGGCGTCTACTCTTTGAAAAAAGGCCAATATCGGGTTATCAGAGAGGGTTGCTTTGGGCGCCTCACTTACGCCCGACTTTGCCGCATTTTGCGGCTGAGCTGCGGGAGCTCCTGCTTTTGAGGTACCTGTGCCTGCCGAATTGCCCTGGGGCTTTAGATCATCGGTAATAGATTTAAAGAGACTGTCGGATTTTTTCAGGCTGTTAAAAAAACTGGGTTCCAACCCAACCGCTCCATTGGTTCGGGCTTGTAATTCTTTTAACGCAGGTATGAGGCGCAATACTTCAATTTGTTCAATATCAATGGACTGCAAATAGCTACCATCCGAGACCCAATTGCGCGCGGAGATGAATGCGCTGACGCTGGCGATTAGTGCGATAACAAATGAGGTAATGGCCAGCCAGCGCCAGGGGGTCGTTGGACGCTGAAAGATATGGTTTTGATATTTTTTGCTCATAAATTTTTTCTAGCTAATGAATCAGGTCGGTTACCTGGCACTAAGATGCCTCCAACAATAAATAATCGATCCCATGGTGATGCACGAACAAGGAGTCGCTTAGGATGGAAGCGTGAAATGGGCCAGCAATATTATTTACCCGAAAGCCAAGACCTTGACTTGGGCCTTCTTTTAAAACCAGAATCCATGGGGCATTGCCTGGTTTAAGCGCTTGCTGCCAATTGGAAAGTGTTTCAGAGCGGCGGTTAAACCGCAATACCTGAAAATGGTTGCGCAGATACACTGGGGCGCCTTCATGGACAACAACACCACTAATGCGCAATTCGCCCAATGGTTGCTCTGCTTCGGGGTATAAAAAAACCGATTGCACTGCACTTGCAGGCAGTGCATACCGCTCTCCGTTGATGCGCATACCGAGCCAATACTCTGGTTTTTCGCTATTCATCATGCGCTTTTACCCGGTAGCTGACGCTGATACCAAAATAAGCCAAATGCAATCGCAAAAATAAACAAGCTACAAACGAGAGCGACGACGGCATCGCCCATTCCAGTTAAATAGTCAGCACTGCGACGCTCAATTTTCCATTTCTGGGAAAAATAAATATCCACATTTTCGAGGTACTTTTTATGCTGCCACGCCAACACCTCCCTCGACTGGATCTTGGCTGGATTCGACCCGGACGGATCAATAACTCCCCTGGCAATTAGGTTTAGGCGCTTTGCATTTTGCATTAAATTATTTGCCGCATCCGCACGCCAATCGATGGGAATCGCTGAAAGCATCTCGCGACGGTATTGATCGGCTTGACGCTTGGTTTCCTGCTCCGTGTAATACACCGCATCAGCAGGAGTGACGAAACGCAAGCCGACGTTACTGTCATTAATGGTCCCTTTGCCAGTGATGCGCATCACAACCGAAATAGTGTCTCTTTTATTTCTCAGCAGTTTTAGCGTGAACTCCGCAGCCGGTCTATCGTTGAGCGCGAAATAAAAACCCGTTACTGATTCAATTTTGACTGCATTGAGGTAGGTGACGATATCTCCAGGCTTTACTCCGGCAAGGCCAGCAGGCGAGCCGGGCTCAACCGACTCTATCACCGGCAAGGTCACATCCAGAATGGGCTTAAACCGTTTGTTCTCAAACTCGGCAAAAAATTGGAAGGCACGATTGACGGCATCATCCAAGCTCAGAGGGACAATCGCATCGTCCGCCAGCTTGGGTATGTCTGCCGCCCTGAGTCGGCGTTGATTGTTATTGTTGTTTAAGCGAAAGTCGATGCTTTGCGTCTTCACAAAATCTTCTAAATTGGGGCCCGTCACTTTGAGGTTTTTTAGCTCATCCGAGGAACCAGACAGCTCACTGGCAGCCCCGAGTAGGGTCATTAATGAAACCACCACCAAGAAACTGGTAAATGCCAGAAACCAGAAGTAAATCGTACGCTGAGATCGAGGGGGGCGTAATGCAAACAAAATGGGCTCTAGCCTTTCTTACGACTAGAGTCAGGCTTACTGGCGCTGAATTTATTGTTGGAATGATTTAATACAAAGCGCTGCTTCATCATCTCTACTTCGCGGTGCTCGGCCATCAATTGCACTTCCGTCTTACGCTTATCCATCAATAGGCGACAACTGGCAATGTCATCAATCCAATCACCCGACTTCATCTCGATGATGGCGGTTTCTAGGATATCGCGGCCAGTTGTTTCATTTGCCTTGACGCGCACGACAAACAACCGCGCTTCATCGACGTCACGCAGTGTTAACTCAACATAGTACGTTCTTGCAAAACGGTGATTGATCGCAGTCAGTGTATAGGGGTAGTTATGCAGCGTGAAATGAATCACCGTTCCATCGTCCAAGGGCAATGGATCTACTTTTAATGCAGTAATTCCAGCCTGAGCATGCCATTCAAGGTCGGTTTGTTGGGCTTCGAGGCTCTTCTTCGGAAACGCGCGCGTCTCAAAATAGATTTGATACAAGGTTTCTGGAAGATGGCGCTCGGCAGCCAGATTTTTTAGGACCTCAGCAGTGGAAGTAATACGCAGCCGCTCAGCCATGAGGTCCAACTTCATATTGGCAATTTTTTGATTAATGACTTCTTCCAGCTGATGGGTTTTTTGCAAACTCGCCACCATCACTGGCTCCACCGGTTTTGTATCGAGCGTTTTGCCCTTGGCACTTTCAAGCACCTTGCCGTAAAAGTCTCGAATGAAAAAATACAGCAGCGCAATGAACATCAGGGCGCTGATGATCATGATGAGCTTACCGGTAGTTAAGTTATCAAAAAAATTCATTATCAATTCATTAAAAAATCGAGGTGCTGCATCAATGTGAGCTTAGACATGCCACGACGCCCCCAGATGCCATCGATTGAGGCGGCTTTGCACTCTGGCATTCTCAATCGCGCTGCGGGTACTTTCGAACTCTTTCAATACTAATTTGTTGGGCTCATACAGCTCACACCCTGCGCGAATGCGATCCATCGCCGCGCCAGGCCGTACATTTTTAATTAGCAGATCGATGGTGGTCGAGCGCGACTTCAGTCGCTCAAAATAACCGGAGTGCCAATACCGACCACCCTCCACTTCGGTTGCGCCCAAGCGAATGTCGAGCAGTATGCCGTGCGCTGAAATATCGATTACCTTGGTCAATAACTCCTGACCGGCGCCCAAACAAAGTACAAAACTTAGGTCGTCATCCGCAGGACCTAGCGTACGAAACTCTTTTCTGCGCTGGATCAAAATCAAATCGGACGGTAGCGGACAGGTGATATTTCCGTCCTCGGTTAACTTCAAATTAAGGGCTAAAAATTGCATTTTCCCTGTGTCACCACACAGCACCACCACCCGCTGCCCACCAACGATGCTGGTGAGGCCACCTTCGGGTTTGATTTCTGGCTTCATCACGATTAAGCCTTGTTTAATCTCCAATAAGGAGACCGGCAATTCTCTGGCCGAGCCATCCAGCGTAAATAACCCCGCCAGTGGTTTTCTAAATAATTCACGCTCAATCGTTTTTGCGATAGCGCGAGGCTCCACATGAAAACTTGGCTCTATGTTTTTTAATGCCTCGGGCGGGTATATATTGAATTTCATAGGATTAAATTAAGATACGCAAACTTGACTTTGCACAATCGCTAAAGGGCTTCCTTCCGGCACCGGGTCATCATTTAAATTAAAGCCGGTATCGGTTTGTAGCATGGGTTTGCCGGCCGCATTGGGCTCCGCATAATTAATAGTCGCCAAAGTAGAATAAGTATTGCGCACGCAATTAAACAGGATGTTTCGACGCACTGAGACGACGCGCACCTTTGGTTGCCCTTCGCTTGATTTCCGATTCGTGATGATCCACACTTTTTTCCAGTCGGGGGGCAAGGATTTGATGGAGCTTTTGTAATAAGCGATGGAATACTGTTTGCCATCGAGAACCATAACCAAATCGTCTTTCGCTTGAGAATAGGCAAAACCGGCCCCCAGTAGACTAGAGAGCACTACAAAAGTGAGATTAGTTAAAAAAGGGTTGCCCATGGTCCAAAACCATATAAATTGGCAATTATACGGACATCTAGGGGGTAAAAGTAGCCCTCAAAGGGGTAAATGCAATGGGGGCATCGTGGCGCCTCACGCGATGTTGCCGCCAAACGGGGCATGGCTCTCGGAGCTCGATATTGCGCCCCGCTTTAAAACCCCAATTTAGGCGATGGGTGCATCCTCAGTGCCGCCATCCACTGGTACAGGAATCGATTCCCCGTTGATGACGTGCTTGACCCAATAGCGCGCCGCAGCAATATTGGTTGTGTAAAAAGCAATTTTGCTGCTCTTTTCGATGGTGTAGAAGCGCTCGCCACGTATGCGGTGCTCGGTAATGACTGGATTTTCCATAATATGAAATGCCTATTTATTCTGTCGTTCTCTTAATACGGCCATACCGGCTCTTTTGATTAGATCAATAATGCCGCAAAATTGCCTTGCAGCCTAGTAAAACTCCTTAAGCCCATAATTTATAAAGCAATTTATTCATTACTTCTGGTTAGAATGGGGGTATGTTTTTTGAACTGCACTTTCTGAACTGGATATTGGATAAAACAATACCGAATGGGCCGAACTCCAGGACCCTAGCCATTAATCGCCCCTAGATCCGCTCATGGCTATATCGCTCAACACTAGACTTAGCCCACAGGTTAGCCTCACACCGCAACTGCAGCAGGCCATCAAGCTCTTGCAACTATCCAATAATGAGCTTGAGCAAGAATTAGCAAAAGCGGCAGAAGAAAACCCTCTCTTGGAGTTCGAGCCCAACCCAGAAATCGAGTCTAATCTCAGCCAATCCAATGAACGCATCGAAGTGGCCCAAAACAATTGGTCCAATAGTAATCCGGTAAGCCAGGATGATGAGGACTGGGTGGAGCGACATGAGCGCGTGGCACATAAGCAAACCCTGCTGGAGTACCTCGAAGAGCAAATTCAGTTACTGAATATTCCTAGCCAAGAACAATCCCTGCTTGCCTATTTAGCCGGATGCCTTGATGACAGAGGCTACTTGGTGGATGATCTGGAATCCATTCATAGCGAAATTGGTGCTCAATTAACGGGCAGCTCTCTAAGCGCAATGGAGCGCATCGAATCGGGCTTAATCGCACTGCAAGCGCTCGACCCCCCAGGCGTTGGTGCGCGCAGTCTTGCCGAGTGCCTCTCATTGCAAATTGATCGCATCCTCCATGAACAGAAAAACAATGCCGATGAATGGGCACTTGCAAAACGCATTGTGAATACGCACTTAAATCAAGTGGGCTCTAAAGATTGGCTCAAGATAAAACAAGCCTGCGGTAAATCACAAGCTGAAGTGATGAAGGCAGTTGAGTGCATACGGCGATTGCAACACAACCCCGGCGGTCAATTTGAACGTGAGCATGATCAATGGGTCCTGCCCGACGTGGTCGTCAAACCAAGCCGTGGAAAGTGGGTGGTGGAATCCAATCCAAGTGCCAAACCCCGCATTTCCCTGAATACGGAATACGCCAGAATCCTCAATGAAAATGGGGGTAAGAAGGCAGATGGTGCATTAAAACAAAAAATGCTGGAAGCGAGCTGGATCGTAAAAAACATTGCGCAGCGAGAAGAGACCATTCTGAAGGTAGCGCAAGAAATCGTTGCTCGCCAGCAAACCTTTTTCTCTATGGGAGCGGTTGGTATGCGACCGCTGGTACTGCGAGAAATCGCCGAAAGTGTGAATATGCATGAATCAACGATTTCACGCGTAACAACCCAAAAATACTTATCGTGTCCGCTGGGCATTTACGAATTCAAATACTTTTTTAGCAGTCAGCTGAGTTCGGAAAAAGGAGGTGCCATTTCCTCAACCGCAGTGCAAGCGCTAATTAAGCAAATTGTGGAGGGCGAATCAAGCGCAAAGCCCATCTCCGATACCCATATTGCAAAATTATTGAATGATCAAGGCTATGTGATTGCCAGAAGAACCGTAGCAAAATACCGCGAATCGCTGCGCATCCCAGCAGTACACCTGCGCAAGGACTAACACTCAAGGAAAAATGTGAATGCTGTTTTTTCCTGATTTTTTTGCTTGGTACATTGCTCGATCGGCTTGATCAATTAAATCAACAATGGATGAATTGACATCGCCTCCAATTGCAATCCCAATACTGGCACCCAATACGACCTCGATCGATTGGTCGGAGCTTAAATGCAGGGGAGCAGTAATAATTCTGAGTAAGCGAGCGGCCAATTGGATTACCAACTCCGCCTCGTACACGCCCTCGAACACCGCAATAAATTCATCACCTCCCCAGCGCACCGCCATATCAGTCGGCCTGATCGCGCCTTGAATGCGGGCGCCGACTGCAGTCAAAACCCGGTCACCGATTGCATGCCCGTGCTGATCGTTAATGCGTTTAAACCCGTCCAAATCAATAAAGTACAGGGTTAAGGCGGTTTTCTTATTGCGCACAGAGGGATTCTTTTCAGAAAAGCGCTCCAACAGACTGGACCGCGTCAACATTCCAGTTAATTCATCGCGATTAGCGAGCCCCGTCTTATGTGCCCCATCCAACAATTCCATCAGCACCCGCCGCTGAAGTGGAGTTGCACTTGGATCCTGCGTCAGAAAATCAATCATGGCCTGACGATTTTCCCCTTGCAGAATCTCCTGTAAATGCGCCAGGTGCTGTTTAAATTGCACTGCAGCAAGGGCTAGATCAGAATCGACGGGATTGCTAGCCAAGGGTACGGTGGTGGTTTTGCTGAGTGCCATAACTGACTTCAGCGTTCGATGAATTATTTACAAATGGTGTTTTTAACATCACCTTCGATGCTGCCAGAATCAATCGGCATTGACTTGGATTTATTTTTTTCGAAATACACTTCATTGAGCGACCCCGTCTTCGCATCAAAAAACAGATAGGACGTTCGATAATAAAAAAAGGAGTTTTCTTTACAATCCATAGCACCGCTAGCACTAAATAAATTAAATGGCTTGCCCTCGGGGGCGATTTGGTCTTTGTTAAAGTGGGCTGAAACGGTATACCAAGTGGTAGGGCCCTCTGCCTTAGCCCAACCCGCAAGCAAATACAAGGTGGTCTCGGCATTTTTACTCAGAACAATATCGCTATTGTTACTTGCTTTTTTTGCTCCCCTAGGGTCTGCAGCCTTGCTTATATTTGATTCTGGAGGAGGCTTTGCATCTGCACCGCAAGCCAGCATCAATAAAACGCAGGCAACACTGAATTGAAAGAGCGGTTTGCATTTGCTCAAGCAAGTGCTCATTTGGATTCCCCCGCAATCGATTTCGCAGCCCAACTTTCAAACGCTGCCGGGATTGGTTCGCCTTCAGTAAAACCAAAATACCGTGTTTTGCCATTTTCGATCGTAGCGGCATAAACACGTCCCTTGCTGGGATCTATTATGTAAGCGGCCTGCGATAGTGCGCATCCTGATTTCTGACAGCCTGAGCCAAAAATAAACGGACCTACGTAAACGATAGAGGCACTGTCTTCCAGAGCAGTAATGAAAGTTTGGTAACTGTTGCCAAGCAGGTATTGAAATAGGGGCTCATTTACTGCGCGCTTCACAAACTGGAGCGAAGAGCTACCGACAACCAATGGAGAGTAGGGTGCGATCTGCTTACTTAAATTTGTAAACTGTTCACCTTGCTCAGCCCGCAACACTTTCGTTGCCTGCTGCTGATCTGATTCGGCGGTGTATTCCCACACTTTAAAAAGGAAATAAACCACTATCAAAGCAGCCAAGGCATATAGCAAGCCCTTAGCAATTTTTTTTGCTAAGGACACTACCCGACTTACGATCGTTTGGGGCTTGCTATCCATGCTGCGAGTCATCTTTAAGAGGGAAATATTAACGTTTAGGCCATCACACTGGCTCAGCGTTACTATAAAGCATAATCTTTAGGTTTCCAGCAATTAGTAGGCCTGAAGCAAGATTTGCAATAATCTAGGGTATTCGTCAATGTCGCCGAGCTTACGCTTCAAACGATTCGCACAAACACTATTTTGGGATAAATATGGGCAATTTGGATGACGCAATCAAGGAACTAAAAGAAATAAATGCGCACATGGCTGAGATTAGTTCTACCCTTGCACAAAGGGATCGCAAATCAGATGAAAGCCTGAACGTAATTCGCAAGGACCTTTGGAATATTAAGAATATTGTGGCAGACGAGAGTATTCAGAATAGGATCGTTCAAAAGGGGGTTGAACGTGCGCTTGCAAAAGGCTTTGGATACCTTTTAATCTTCGGACTAATGCTGTACGTTGTTAGTAAATTTTTGATCTAAATCCCTCTATACTTTTGCGAATAGGCCCATGACGACCCCGGAATTCAACGAGCGCCAAAAACGCTACATGCACATTGCGAAGTCCTTAGAGTCTGCGAGCCAGGAATATCAGAGCGCCGCCCTCGGACTGCAACAAGGGATGAGCGAAGAACACGTCCATCGTCATGTTAAAAATGCAAACGCCAGTGTTGAGTCTGCATTTCCAGAACTATTTGCTCCACCCAAGCAAACCGCTGCCCCCAAGCTAGCTCCAGCTCCACGTGACTACTCCAATCTGAAGGTTTTATTGATTGCGTTGCTGGTTTTGGGATTGCTTTATGCCTTCGTTGCATACGGTCCTACTGGCGATTTAACCAAGACGTGGATGCTGCAAGATTTGCAAAAGAATGTGGCCTACCCTAAGTAGGCTTATTTTTCTATTTGCTTAGTGGCTTTACACCGTGAAGTGATTCACTTTGAAAAGTAGGCGCTACAGAGTCCTTTATCTGCGCCTGCCATTTTTACTATCCTTCCGCCTTTTTTATCGGCAACACATTGTTTAAGCCTGAGTCTGCTGGTTCACCAGCCAAATGCGCCACTGAATCTGAAAGTAAGCACTTCAAATTACCATTTACCTTGGCATCCGGATGCACGTTAATCTGTGAATACGTCACATCGCCATTCACAACGGCCCCCGGATAAATTTCAACGCGGCCCTTGGCATAAACCGAGCCCTCGATACGACCAATAATAATGGCGTGGGAGCTGTAGATATTGCCCTCGATAAAGCCTGCCTTACCAACGACAGCGGTGTAGCCCTCATGAGATCCAGCAGAATCCTCCTCCTGATGCATATCACCTATCAGGTGGCCGGATAAGAGAGCATTGCCACGGTGCGTGAAGTTGCCTTTAATCGTCGACCCAGCTCCAATCGTGCTGGCATAACTCAGTTGCGTATCGGCCATCGGGCCTTTTTTAGAAAATTCGAACATGTTAATACCTCAGAAAAATAGCGCGCACGATAGCGATCTATAGATTAACCTCGACTAACTTCACTTGCTTTGATCCTACGTTTGGTAGCCGTACTCTCCACCCCTGAAAAAACATCTCTACATTGTCTAAATCTTGACCAAGAACCGTAAAAGGCGATACGCCCTTAAAGGCATGCGCAGTATTTGCCTCTAGTGCAATCACAAACTGCTTACCGCTACCATCGATAAAGCAGAGCGTCTGCTTGATGAGTGTTTTTATATTAACAGTGTCACCAGCCTTTGTTGGAGTCGGCGTTTGATAACTGAGCAATTGCCCATCCAGTTTTAAAGGGCATTGGCCAGCTGCTAGAGCAGATGCTTCAGGGGGCTTAACTTCTTGGCTTACCTCGGCCGGCGCATTTTGAACCTCGGCCCTTGCCTCATCACTAGCCGCCTTTGGCGGCTCAGCAGGAAGAATTTCGTGTGGCTTTGCCTCTCGCTCTAGCAATAAAGCGACCTGATGCGCAATATCGTATTTTGAGTTCAAGCTGTACACGATTCCTACAATCACAATGCTAAGGGAAAGGAATGCGACCGACTTCACTGGAAACCGAAATCCACCCCGAGTATTTGCCTCGGCTAAATCCCCTCCCACTTTTTCCGTCAACAGCTCTTGCCACTCCAAGCGCTCCGTTATTGCTGGATTAACTGAGTTGGCCGATAGCCCATCTCGCGGAGATGGGAATGCGATTGCAGAAGGGGCGCCCTCGCTCGTCTCATTTTTGATCTCCCCTTCTAAGGACCCTTCTTCAACGCCCTCTGAGCTCACCATAACTGCGCGTGGGTAATTGAGGTAATCCGATTCCGCAAGGTTCAGTAGTTTGCCAACGCGTTTGGCGGCATTGATTTTTAACGGAAAGCTATAGAAGGAGCTCATGCCTCCTTCTTCCAACTCGGCGATCATTTTGGCGGATAAACAGCACAAGCTTGCTAACTCACCGCGCTCATACCGGCGCGCCTCTCTAGCCGCCTTTAGTGCGGACCCAAGAATATCTGGCAGTGGGGTATTTTTAACTGGCGACATGCCCAATATCCTGTTATTTACTGCACCGCAATAAAATAGACACTAAAAATGCTAACTTTTGTCTTTATTGTTTAATATGTTGGATCTTAGCAAATTAGCCTGCTTTGCAGGAATTTTATTCGGTTTGCTTCGGCTTAAATAATCAATGCCAACTGGTAAAATGCGCGTATCTAAGGAACAACCCTTCTCTAACGAGGAAAAATAGCAAAATGCAGCTTATTTGGATTTCAGGATCCACTTCGACCATGAAGCAAATCAAAATAACGGGTAGAACCCTTATAAAGATTGCTTTTTTGTCTATTAGTGCATTTTTGATATTCGGGATTGGCATCCACTTTCTGGGCTTTCGGGTGGCAATTCGATTTAGCCCCGAAATGACGAAAGAGATGGGCGGGGTGATCACTCGCAAGGAAATGGACGAGATTGAGGCCCATTACCGCGAGAATCTGCTGGCCCTTCAAAAACAGATTCCGCTCATCGAAAGCAAGATTGGCGAACTAAAAAACCTCAAAGACCAGTTTTCAGAGCTGTCGACCCCCACTACAACGAAAAAATGATGCCCCAATTAAGGGCAATGGTCTTAAGTACCCTTTTTATCTTCTGACCATATTGTTATATTATGGATTCACATTTATTACTTCAGGATATTGAATATGACCGATAACAATCCAAAAGGATCTCTTTTTGTTGGCGAAGGCGTCATTGTTAAAGGCACATTTGAGGTGCCAGAAATGGCTGTCGTTGCAGGACTAGTCGAGGGCGAGCTCAATACAAAAGAGGTTTTAGTGGATACCTCGGGTATTGTGAATGGGCGAATCAATGCAGAAATAGTAGAAGTTAGAGGCGAAGTGACCCAAGGTCTTCACGTAACCAATCACCTGAATGTTCGCTCCAGCGCTAAGATTACTGGGCTGACCCAATACGCCGAAATGAGCGTTGAAAAAGGTGCGAAGCTGAGTGGCGAGCTGAGGGTGATTGATCCTATTCCGTCGTCGTCAAGCTACTCCTCATCGAATACCCAAAGTTATCAGAATATGGGTTCTAACGACACCGAGTAAGTGACTTAACGCTTTCATCAAAATGCCCCTGTATTGGGGCATTTTTTATTTATGAACCGCTATCGGGTTTAGTCGCTATCGCCTTCATCATCGATAGCATTTGGAAATACGGCGGCGGCGGGTCATTAAATTCAGAATTATCAAATGCAGTAATGCGCGTCTTATCGATCGCTTTAAAAATTTCCGAGTCGAACTGAATGCCCCTGGGGGCCTCATCCAAACTATAGGAATCGGCATCCACCTTGGAGACCATTTTCACCACTTCTGCCCTGCCCCCTTCAATCCGCACAATCCAAATATCGGTATAGCCAGTGGTGTCTCTAAAAAGGGTCCAGCGCCCCCAACTCACATCGTCATCCTGCATATAGGAATCTTGCTCTAAGACCTTAAGCACGCTACCGCTGTACTTAAATGACGCAGATAAATTTTCATTAATGTCGTTCATAAAAAAATGAATTTTTATTGCATCATCAAATGGGGGTAAGCCCAGCTCCGCAAGGCCTTGCTCGTATTTTTTAAAGGACGTATTGCAGCCGTCTACCCGTAGCTCAGGGTTTGGCTCTACTTGCTCTGCTGGCTCTAATGCAATTGATTCTTCATATGCTTGACGTGCCTGCAAGCTAATGTTTAAAAAAAGCGTATGTGACTCGGGGCTGATTCCATAGGTATTAAACCAATGTTTTTCAATATCTAAGCATGCTTGCGCTAACTGGGCATGCAGAAAGCCATCTTTAGGAAATTCAACTTCGCAAGCGTAAAGTTGATCAACTAAACGCGCCTCTCCGCCATCCGCTTTTGGGGTGCTTGCATGCCAAAAGTGTTGGAAGCTATCGTATCTAAATCGCTCGCCATAAAATTGGAAAACGCACATATCAAATTGCAATTGGCCCATGAACGAGGGCCTGCCTTTAACTAAATCAAATAATCCCATGGCTACCTGTTCTTAAAATGGCCTAAACAAAGCAATAACGCATCCAGCACGCTTTAACTACTTTTTATTTTGCTCCAATTTGCTTGAAAGATTGCTGCGGAGTCAGTCGATCCCTCTGGATCTTCGCCGTTTCTGGAAATCATTAAACCATTTAACTTAGCGCCGTGTTCAATTCCCAGCTGACCATAGGTAATATCGCCGCGCACTTCTGCACCTTCATGCAGTTCGACGCGCTCGGTGGCATAAATATTGCCCTCTACTCGCCCTGCAACCAGCACTCGAAATGCAAAAACATCACCCTGGACCACGCCCGTTTTGCCCAGCGCAATACTGACGCTTTTGCCTTGACGTGCTTCGATATTGCCAATGACGCGCCCGTCGATTCGCAGGCTCTCATTGGCCACTAGCCTTCCATGCACCTCGGTTGCTGGTCCTATGATTGTTTCAAAGGACTCCATGGTGGGCTGCAAGAACTTAACAGATTGGGATTTTTTGAAGATCATCATTCATTCTCCTAATGGCGCCATGCCTTTTCTTGGCAGGGCTCTCATTCTAGCTTCATTCCGCCATGCCAACGAGCCTTCCTTTTGGGTGGAAACAATACGTTAAGTTAGTAAATACAAACTTAACAATTCGGCAATCCAAAGTCGAATGTTCACTGCAACCGCTTATTCGACGGGCTGTGCCAGCAATGCTATTTCATGGGGATTAATCCAGCGCCATTGAGCCTCTTTCAAATCCGCTCCCACTCCATAAGCGCCAATCGGGGATCGGTATTTCAGTTAACACTGAACTACTTCATGGCCGGGCTAGGGCCTAGACAGTCGTGCTACTTATCGAGCAAAACCCATTTATCTTATTGGGGCTGCCAGTTGTAGCCCCGCGCCTTCATGCAGGCGCGATACAGCTCTTGATTAGTTTGTACTCCGGCATAGCCGCTAGCCGCGCCCCACCCAGGACCCCAGCCTGGCCCCCATCCTGGTCCCCACCCTGGCGAACCACTCAAATAACTAAAGGGCTGCTGCGCATCCTTAAGGCAAGCGTATTTATCTTGATCCACTTGCAGCGGCTGCGCATTGTCTTTGACCCAGTCGCCTGCAGGCGCAGCGCACCCCACTAACATCGTTATCGCAAGTAGCGGAGGAAGGAAGATGTGTTTAGCTTGATGTGCGTTCATAGGGTTGGGGTTTGTACTGTGGGCTTTTATCTACCCAATCGATTGACTGAGTTGCTCTCGATCGCTTGTGGAAAGCCAACCCCATTGCCCTTCCTTTAAATCAGCAGGCATAGCGTAATTTCCGATTGAGGAACGATGTAAGGCGGCAACATGATTGCCAACTGCTGCAAGCATTCGCTTAACCTGGTGGTAGCGCCCTTCCACAATGGTCATTGCCAAGCGTCGCTCATCCAGCAGAACGCATGCCTTGGCAAAACAGGGACTGGGATCGTCATCCAAAACAACTCCATTCAATAAATGGTCAATTTGCTTTTGGGTAATCGGCTCGGCTGCAGTGATCTCATAGACCTTGCCAATGTTTTTCTTGGGGGTTGTCATACGGTGAATAAATTGCCCATCGTCCGAGAGTAGCAATAAACCCGTCGTATCTTGATCGAGACGCCCCACGCACTGCACTGCTCGCTCAATTAAGGGTCTTGGTAAGAGGCTATAGACACTCGGATGATGCTTGGTCTTGTGAGAGCATTCGTAATTAGGGGGCTTATTAAAAGCGATATAGGCTTTTTCGTGATATGCCCAGTCTATGCCTTCAACCCTTAGAACAAGCCCCTCGGGATTCATCTTTACCTCTGGGTCTTCAGCTAAGATGCCGTTGACCTCCACTAAATCGGCATACACCAAATCGCTGCAGTAACGACGCGTACCAAAGCCTTGGCTAAAGAGTATTTTTTCGAGCGTAAGAGGCTTGGCCATTCGGTTGGGATGCATTCCTTGCTATTGGCATAGCAGAATACACCGATCAACCGACCGCCGGCACAGCTTTGCTTTACTTTTTATGCTGCTCGACGTGGAAGGTTGCTTTTTCTAAGGCATCCACGGCATCAATACCCACCATATCTGCGCCTAAATCCTCAATCAGATCGGGGTTTTGATTGAAGACGGGGCTACCAATCATGATGCCTACATGGGGGTTCAAGGAGACCGATCGCACTTCCTCGATCATGCGCTTGAGATCCGGAAATTGCTCGCGCACGCTGGCAGCTAAACCGACAACATCAAACCATTGTGTTTTGGCCATATGCAAAATATCCGCCTCGGTTGCGGCAAGCTCGCCCCACACACGCCAACCGGCACGGGCAAAAAACTCTGACACCATAAAGAGGCCGAGGGTGTGTTGCGAACCCGGCAAGGGAACTAGCATCACGCTTTTGCCTAGCTGTTTGTACTCGGCATACTCTTGGAACATGGGGCTTAAGTCATACATCAGCTGCTTAATACGCCATAAGGCAACAGTGACCTGAGTAAAATTAACATCATCACTTTCCCACATCTCCCCCAATTTACGGGCTACAGGGGTGAGAAGATTAAGGTAAAGCTCTTCCAGTTCGATGCCGCCCGCAAATAACTCTTTGACGTACACAGCCGAAGGTGTTGCGTCGTCTTGCAATAGCAACACTAAAAGCTGATCAATATGTGAACTCTTGATACTGGGGTGCGCCGGAATATTTAGTTGACCGTTTTCTAATCGGTCCGCCTTTAAGTGGTGCTCAACGATGTGCGGCAGGATATTGCCTTCAATCGTCTTGACCAGCGAACTCAAATACTCTTCCGGTGTACAGGCTTTGGATAAGGGATGCGCTTCAATCGGGCTGTTTGCACCCGCATCGATCGGGGCATCATTCGTTAAGCAATCGGCCCAGGCATTGCGCTGGGCATTATTGATTGCTGCTGGCGCGCTAGACACCGGTTTGGTTTTGACAACCAATTTCTCGCGAGCTAAGTCAACTAACCTAAGAAGGTTCATGGTATTCGGTTAAATGGTCCCACCAGATCATTTGTACGCAGAAAGAATTAATTTACGTTAATGGTAGAGGGCAGTTAAGAGGTCCAAGTAAGTGAAAGAACTTACGTTATAAATGGTTTTTTTCTTTCCTGCACGATCTCCAATACCACTAAGGGATTACCTGTAGGTCGGCTTTCACATGACAAAAAATAGTGCGCGGCACAAAAGCAAGCGCACGATCATTTATTTCGTGTCGCTCGTTTTGCTTTGTTCATTGGATTCAGGGCTTAACCCATACTTCGCTGCATTTGTCCAAACATGACGAGGGATCATGTTTTTCATTTTGTGCGGCGCCATTTGCCGCAAGTGCAGAATCGACTCTATACCCTTCATCTCAACGCGGGCTTTAGCAAATTCCAGGCCGCGCGGCCCAAATCGGGGCATCACCCAAGCCATGATCGGGCGCAAGAAGCGCGGCATGCGATTGACAGGCAATCCCCCTGCAGCTAATTTGACGTTTTTCATAAATCCCTGCACAGCGGAGATCCGATTGCCTGCACTGGTTACTGGTTCCAACGTGAGTTCGGGTGCAATTAAATCCAAGATGGCTTGCCCACGGGGATTGCGCACGATCACCCACTGCGCACCCGTACCGGCCATATAGCCCACCGTGATATCTGCCAAGGCATTGACGTAATCCACGCAGGTTTTGCAGGTCAACGGAAAAAAATCACTTGGCAAATCGGATAAGGGTAAATTCAGAAACGGGATCTCTTGTTTGGTGCCATTTTTAAAACGCAATTCCACTTTGTAATCTGCCCGAAATTCCAAGTAGGTAATGCTATCGGGATCTTTATTCAGCAAACTCAGAAAATGATGAAAGTGTTCTGTAGTCGTATTGTCTGAGCAGGGCGAACCCACAATCAGGAGTTGTTCAAAACCCAACTCCCGCTCCAATGCGCGCGCCGCATACACCTGGCATGGAATACCAATCATCGCTACTTTTTTATGGCCAGCTTCTTTGGCTTTTTCTAAATACTGCACGACTGGGGCGTAGCCCATTCGCATACCGCGGCACTGGGCCATATCGGCTGCCTTGGTCACAATAATCGGTATTGGTTTCCAGCGGTCGTCTGGATCACCTGTCACAGTCACCACCGCATCGACAATGCCTTTTTCCAAAAGCAATTCGCCAATGCGCGTCATGATGCCGGTCCACTGGGCTCCTGCTAGAGGCGCCTTCATCTGCGCCCGTGCCATACTGAGGTAAGGACCAAAAAACACCTCGTCGGATTCAATCAGATTACGCGGTCGGCCGTGCACCACCCTTTCAAATCCAGGGTAGTCGGGCTGAATAAATTGGCATGCGGTCCCGCAACGCTTGGGATCGCTGCTGCGCGATACGCCGCAGTCAGTGCATAAATCCCGATAGGGTGCAGCGATTTGATTTACGGCGCTGTCGTGCATGCCTCAATCGCGAAACGAGTACGAACCCGTGCTTCAATCTGCTTGGCTGAGATGCCATACAACTCCATCAGCGATGGAATATCGCCGTGCTCCGTAAATTGATCGGGTAAACCAATCTGCAATGCAGAAACCGCAATGTCCTGCTCTGCTAAATACTCGAGGCAAGCACTACCAGCGCCACCCATCACACAGCTGTCTTCTACAAATACGATGCCATCGTGACTGGAGGCAATTGTTTTCAGCAAGTCTTCATCCAGCGGCTTCACAAAGCGCATATTGACCACCGTCGCATCGATTTCCTCAGCAACCTCCATGGCGGTATAGAGCATCGGTCCAAAGCAAACAAAAGCAATGCGCTTGGCGGGATTGCCTTGAATACTGCGTTCCACCAGGCCTTTGCCAATTGCCATTGGCTCGAGTGAGGTACTTGCATCTGGGCCCTGACCACTGCCACGGGGGTAGCGAATCGCCGATGGACCGTTAAAAGCAAAGCCAGTGCTTAACATGGCGCGGCATTCCTGCGCATTGGCAGGTGTCATCACTAGCATATTGGGTAAACAGCGTAAGTAGGCAACATCATAAGCGCCTGCATGCGTAGCGCCATCGGCGCCCACCATACCAGCACGATCAATCGCAAAGACCACGGGCAAATTTTGCAGCGCTACATCGTGCACCAACTGATCGTAGCCACGCTGCAAGAAGGTGGAATAAATTGCAACAACTGGCTTTAATCCCTCACAAGCAATACCAGCAGCAAATGTCACTGCGTGCTGTTCTGCGATACCCACATCGTGGTAGCGCGCCGGAAAGCGGCGCTCAAATTCCACCAGACCAGAGCCTTCGCGCATGGCGGGTGTAATGCCAATCAAGCGCTCATCGGCCGCTGCCATATCGCATAACCAATTTCCGAACACTTGGGTGAAGGTTTGTTTGGATGGCTTACTGGGCTGAATTCCGGCTTCAATATCAAATGGGCTTGGGCCATGGTAGGCAATCGGATCGGCTTCAGCGCGATCGTAGCCTTTCCCCTTTTTAGTCACAATGTGTAAGAACTGAGGACCTTCGGTTTTGGCCAGCTTATTGATATTCTCCAGCGTTGCAACGAGGGCGTGAATATCATGTCCATCAATCGGGCCGTAGTAGTCAAAGCCAAATTCTTCAAATATCGTTGCTGGACCAACCATGCCTTTGGCGTGCCCTTCGAGACGCTTAGCAAACTCCCGCAGTGGCGGCGCATACGACAGAACACGATCAAGGCCACGCTTGGTTACCGCATACGCTGAACTACTAATGAGTTTTGCAAAGTAACGGTTAAGTGCGCCCACCGCAGGCGAAATCGACATCTCGTTGTCATTCAAAATCACGATCAGCGGCACATCTTTACGTACGCCAGCGTTATTCATTGCCTCAAAGGCCATACCCGCACTCATCGAGCCATCGCCAATCACGGCTACTACCGTACGATCTTCACCTTTGGTCTTGGCCGCAACCGCCATTCCCAATGCGGCGGAAATACTAGTCGAAGAGTGCGCCGTACCAAACGCATCGTATTCACTCTCTGAGCGCCGCGGAAATCCCGAGATGCCATTAAATTTGCGCAAGTTGGCCATGCCTTCGCGACGACCCGTCAAAATCTTGTGCGCATAACTCTGGTGACCCACATCCCACACAATCCGGTCTTCTGGGGTGTTCAGAACATAGTGGAGTGCAAGGCTTAACTCGACTGTACCTAGGTTGGACGACAGGTGTCCGCCCGTTTTAGCAACGGACTTTAGGATGTATTCACGTAAATCGTGAGCGAGTTGCAGTAATTGCCCGGGATCACAATCCCGTAGATCCTGGGGTGACCCAATGGTTTCTAAAAGATTGGTTACTTTCAGCATAGCGACCTCACTGTCCTATTTTTGACCATACATACTGGAAATCATTTTCTTGTAATCATCCAACTCATTTGCAGGGGATGTTTTTAAAGCATGAATCGGTGCATGCATTAACTTATTCGCCAAGGCTTGGGCCATCGTCGCCATGACCTCCATCGGATCATCACCCTTGGCCAAGCGCCGGCGCGCTTTTTCTAATTCAATTTGCTTAAACTGCTCGGTCGATTCTTGCAAAGACTGAATGATCGGCACGACGGTGCGGCGCTCAAGCGACTCGTAAAACTCACTCACGCCCTGATCAATGATCGATTCCGCTTCCGTCACGGCTTGCAAGCGGCTCTCTTGCCCTGCTTGCACTACCTCACCCAAATCATCAACCGAATACAAGTAAATATCGCGAATCGATTTAATCTCGGGTTCGACATCGCGTGGAACTGCTAAATCGATCAATACCATCGGCCGGCGATTGCGCGCTTTTAATGCCGTTTGAATCATGCCCATGCCAATAATGGGCAAGGAACTTGCGGTACACGAGACCACAATATCAAAGTGATGCAATTGGGCTGGCAGGTCCTGCAAAGCGAACACCTCGGTAGCGATGCCTTGCTCTGTAAACACAGCGGCTAATTCATGGCCTTTATCAAGGGTGCGATTGGAGATCGTAATTTGCTTGGGCTTACGGCTTGCAAAATGATTAGCGCACAAGGAAATCATTTCGCCAGCGCCGATAAAGAGTACTTTGCTGTTGCCGATGTGGCCAAAAATACGCTCACTTAAGCGCACAGCAGCACTCGCCATCGACACCGACTGGCTACCAATTTTCGTATTACCCCGAACCGCTTTTGCAATCGAGAAGGTCTTATTAAAGAGTGGCTTTAAGTAAGAGCCTAGGGTGCCCACTTCATCGGCGTGCTGCACCGCTTGTTTCATCTGCCCCAGAATTTGGGTTTCACCCAGCACCATCGAATCAAGGCCACAGCCAACCCGGAAGGCATGCTTGACCGCCATATTCTCTTTGGCAGAGTAAATGTAGGGCTTGAGCGCATGGTGGTGCATATTCTTTTGCGCCAAGAGCCAATCAATCGCCTTAGCTTCTAAATGATTGTCGGTGTAATCCAAATCATTGGCTGCGCAATAAATTTCCATGCGATTGCAAGTCGACAAAATCGCTACTTCGGGCGAGCTCGCTGCGTTCGTGCCTTTCAAATAAGCCCGCAAATCAAGCAAGGCATCGCGCAATACTTCTGGAGCAACGGCCACACTCTCCCGAATATCAATCGGTGCAGTGTGGTGGTTTACGCCCAGGTTAAGTAGTTTCATGATGGTCTATTTGCTTTAGGCAAAGGGCCCATTGAGGCGAATCGTTTCCCAATTCAGGGCCATCGCAATGGAAACCCAGACCAAGTAGGGCACCATCAACCACGCTGCCAGGTTTGAGACCGGAATCATCGCCACAATAATGGCAGCGACCGACCCCCATAAAAAGACCGCTTCGATCATCGACCAATCAGGACGGTGTAGCTTGAAATACAACACGCTCCATAGAATGTTGAAAGCCCCATTCAAGAGGAATAAAACGATCACGATCGATTTTTGATTGGCGCTTGGGTTTCGACTCCAAAACTCGAGCCAGGCAAACGCCGATGCAATAAAAATGCAAGTCCACACCACCCCAAACGCCCAATCGGGGGGTTTCCATGGTGGCTGCAATAAGGCTTTGTACCAAGCCCCAACTTCAGTCGCAAGACCGCCCGCAATGGCGACAATCAAAACCCAGGCCGCGGCAGCAAGAACATGCTTTTGAAGAAGGAAGTCCGTTGTGCTCATGCTTTATGCCTTGGCAATCCCCAAGAGGTGCCCCATGTCTTTAAAGAAAATCTTGACGTGGGCTAGCGGTTTTTTGCGCACGAGCTTCTTATGCATATAGGACTCGAAGGTTAGCTTTTGCACATCCTTGTCTTCGCACATCTTCACAAAGCTCTCGCGGCGCTTATTGGTGGTATACCAAAAGTACTGCATGATGCCGAGCACGATGAAGGTCAAGCGGTGCTCTTTCATGAAACGCTTACGGGCCAACTGCAAGCAGGCGGGATTTTTGCTCTCTAAAAATTCCATGACGGACTCGCCAGCTAATTGACCGCCGAGCATGGCGTAGTAAATGCCTTCGCCCGATGCCGGTGCGACGACTCCAGCGGCATCGCCAGCGAGAACCACTTGCTTACCGTCGTCCCATTTTTTGAGGGGCTTCATCGGCAGGGGTGCGCCCTCGTGGCGAACCAGCTCGGCATTTTCCAGGCCAATTTCTTTGCGCAATTTGCCGACTGCATGGCGCAGTGAAAATCCCTTATCTGCACTACCCGTACCAATACTTAAAGTATCGCCGTGTGGAAATACCCAGCCATAAAAATCAGGAGACAGGGGTTTTTGGTAAAACACATCGCAACGATCCGGGTTGTAAGACGCAGGTTTCACTGCTGGTGTCTTTACAATCTCATGGTAGGCAAAGACATAATTGGCTTCAGCACATCCCTTAACGCCGGCGCTGCGGCCCACTTGGGACTTAGCGCCATCGGCACCAATCACGGCCCTGGCTAAGATGCTATCCATCACGCCTTCGGCGGTGGATTTGTTATCGCGCACTTTAAAGTGAATGCGCGCTAAATCACCTTCGCGCGTTAACTTCTCAAAAATGCCATCGCGTCGCTCTGCACCATGTTGAACTGCGCGATTGCGTAACCATTCATCAAATTCCGAACGGTCAACCATGCCGACAAAACCATTCTCAATCTGGATATCGACTTTCTTACCCGCTGGCGAAATCATGCGTGCGGAGGTTGACCTAGCAACCAGCAGATCATCGGGAATAGCAAAATCTTTAATGAGGCGAGGGGGTATCGCGCCGCCGCAGGGCTTGATGCGACCCCGTCGATCGAGCAGCAATACTTTCTTGCCTTTTTTGGCGAGGGTTTCGGCCGCAGTAGCGCCAGCTGGGCCACCGCCTACTACGACCACGTCATAGACAACGGAATTTTGGTTTGTTTGCATAATTACTTCTCCACTTTCGAAGCTAAATAGGCTGATGCGATAAATAATCCGGACTCAATACTGAAAACACTGGCGTAGGCTAATGATTGGCTGTCCATCAGCGCTCTAGCCACATCGCTGGCTGCTGCACCGAGCAGTCCGCCGACGCCAAAAGCAATGGCCTGCGCCCCGCCCCAAAGTCCAATGCGCACGCCTTCTTTTCCGGTGCCGCCCGCAACCGCCAGGCGCATCATCGAAGCAATCGCGGCAATTGAAAATGCCCCATTGGCGAGGCCCAAAGCAAAGACATTAAAACGCAGTGGCCACTCGGGTCCAACCATGCTGCCAATCGCGAGACCCAGCATGGCAATACCGGAAGCCACGCAGCCGTAAATCATCCAGAGGCGCAAGGAGCCGCAATAGGCTCGCAATCGACTCGATCCGCAAATCGCAACGAGTAGCATGCCCATCAGCACACCCGAGTGCTGTACACCCGATAAGCTGGTTGTTTCACCTAGGCTATAGCCAAAAACGATCCCAGCAAATGGCTCGAGGATCAAATCTTGTGAGCTGAACGCAAACATCGAAATAAAAATAAAGACCGAGAATCGACGCGCATCAGGATCAGCCCACACTTCAGCCAATGCCTGCCTAAATGGGGTTTTGCGCTCTGCGCGCGCATGGCTGTTTTGCAATTCAGGGGTCTCGAGTCGATAGAGCGCTGCCAATACAACTAATACGGCAATCGTAGAAATGACACCCGAAATCACCACTACCTTATACGGCTCGTAGGGATCCAAAAATTTACCAGCCATGATGCTTGTAAAAGCAAAGCCGAAAATCATCATGAGCCAAACAATCGTTGCTGCTGCTGCGCGGCGCTCATCATTTACGCCTTTAGCTAATAACGCCAACAAAGAAGTACCGCTAATGCTTACCCCAACACCAATCAGGAAAAAAGCAAATGCTGCGCACGCAATCCCGACAATAAGGTGACTTGCCATCAATGCGGTGGAGAGCGCTGCGCCAAATCCACCTAACGCTAAAACACAGATGCCTCCAATGATCCAAGGCGTCTTCTTCGCCCCGCTATCCGAGGCATGGCCCATGCGCGGCCGAATGACTTGAATGAAGTAATGAAAGGCCACCAGTAGGCCCGGCAGAATGGCTGGCAGTGCCAACTCCACTACCATGATGCGATTAAGCGTCGATGTAGTCATCACCACAATACCGCCAATCGCGGTTTGGACTAAACCCAAGCGCACGATACCCAGCCAGCCAAAACCGCTAGTCCGTATAAAGGTGGGCGTGAGTGCGATGCTCATGCGCGCGCCCCGAATGCGTGAATTGCAAATGCTGAAACCATCATGCCGCTCACTAGTAGAGGCACACCAAAGCCGCTATAGAAAAGTGCGTAGCGCACTGGGTCGGATAAAAACTTCCGCATCAACACCAGTTGGCACACGATCAAGCCTGCAATCGCGAGTGCGTAATTACTGCGATCCCAATACAAGAGCAAGATGAGAACAATCACTTGTGGCACGATCATGACCCAGCACGCTAAGCGCGCTGCCCGATCGACGCCAAGCTGAACCGGCAAGGAGCGCACGCCCATTCTGCGATCACCCTCGATTGCCTTAAAGTCATTGAGCGTCATGATGCCGTGGGCGCTCAGACTATACAAAATAGCAAAGGTCAATGACGGCATACTTGGCGCCATGCCGCCTGCAAGCAGCGCTGCGCCAGTAATCCAAGCCAAACCTTCGTAACTAAATCCGCAGGCTAAATTACCCCACCAACCATTTTGTTTGAGTCTGACTGGCGGCATGCTGTATGCCCACGCCAACGCTAAGGCAACCATGGTTGCAATAAATCCCCAGTGGCCTAATGCACTTGCAAGTAAGAGCGAAAGGATTGACCACGCAATTGCAATGTACAAACCCCAGTGGCCCGGTATGCGCCCCGATGGAATTGGGCGATTGGGTTCGTTGATGGCGTCGACATGGCGATCAAACCAATCGTTAGTAGCTTGACTAGATGCACAAACCAATGGGCCTGTAAGTAATAATCCAATCAGCATGATCTGCCAGTTGGCAGTAATGGAATATCCAGATGAGATTGCGCCGCAAGCAAACGCCCACATCGGCGGAAACCACGTAATGGGTTTGAGCAGCGTCGCGACAGCACTGATCTGAGGCATATTCATGTAAATAATTTTTACATTTACATATCAGACTGTCAAATAAATTTGACACTATTTAGGCCCTAGGGGCTCGGTAGTTTCCCTATTCTACGGGTTTACCATTAGTTATCTGCTGAGAACAGCAAAGCTTAAAACGAGAGCTTAACGCCCTTCCCGAAATCCCCATTTCCATAGGCCTTCGCTGGAAAAAGGCAAGACCAATAAGATGTGCTCCAAAATGCCCAAGGACAGGAGGGTTGCAAGCAGGGTTTTGGACGTCAAGGCAAATGCACTTTCCGTCGCCGTAAAAATATCAATCCACAGTGGCGTGACCACGAGAGCAGCAATTACAACGGAAAACGGCATTAAATAGTTCATCGGACGACGACGAAAGTAGGTTTGCAAATACTTCAGGTGGTCTGGCAAGAAGCGCTCATTCAAATTAAGTACGCCAAGAAAAATATTAATTTTGGCACTTTGGCGCATCACCCACAAAATCACGAAGGCCCAAAGACCAGTGGTGTTCGCTGCATCGATATGCAAAATAGCCAGCACAATGCCAAGTACTAGCAAGGCGAACTCATGGTGGTTAATCGTTTGAAATGCATACCAAGCGCGCTGCCATCCCTTGGCATCGCTTGGGCACAGCACGCGGCGTGAGCCCGTAATGTAGCCGAGCAAGAATGCGAGTTCTTGCCAACCCCAAATCAGGATGGCGCAGGTGAATGCGCAGTAAGCGCCCAGCAACGTGTCTTGGGTGCTGGAGATGCTAATTCCCCAAAAAGCAAAGAATAAGATCACGCAGGATACAAAGAAAATCGGCTTGAAGAATCTTTTAGAAAATCCATCGAGCCATAGAATGACGCCCGTGCTAAACCACCAGACCAATATAGCAAATGCGAGTGGAACGATCCATGCTGACATTACGTTGCGTGCTTCCTCTGCATACTTACCATGCCGGTGCCATGCGAATGTCGGCAGGCAACTCGTTTGGTACGACAGGTAGCATGTAGATACGAGCAAATACCAATGCCGCATTGGCCGCCAAGTAACCGCGCTTCACATAAGAAAATAGGCCGCCTTGTACTTTGGCTGCCTCGACTTCATCGGAGATTTCGCGCAGGCGGTCAAAACCAGCCCACAAGCGGTCGTCATCCAAATTAATCGTAAATGGAAACACTTGCTTCGAAATATCGGAGGTGATCTGCAGCACTTTACGATCATATTCAGCGACCGATACACCCAAGGCAGCATGAAACTCAGGCCTCGAATGATCGCGCACATACATGGTGGCATAGACCGCAATTAAGAAGAAGCGAATCCACAATTTATTACGCCCTTCCAACAAATACGGATTGGCGCGCATCATCAGGGCAAATGCCTCACCATGGCGGAACTCATCATTGCACCACTTTTCAAACCAGGTGAAGATCGGATGAAAGCGCAGCTCTGGATGTTTTTCAATGATGCGGAAGATGGTAATGTAGCGTGCGTAACCAATCTTTTCGGATAGATAGGTTGCGTAGAAAATAAATTTGGGCTTAAAGAAGGTGTATTTTTTCTCACGCGCCAAGAATCCCAAATCGACGCCGATACCAAAGTCTTTTAACCACTGGTTAATAAAGCCGGCATGACGGCTTTCATCTCTAGCCATATAAGAAAATAAGTCCTTCAAATCGGGGTTCTTAATGCGCTTTTTGATTTCCGCATACAGAACGCAGCCGGAGAACTCCGAGGTAATCGAGCTAATTAAAAAATCCAGAAACTCTTGGTACAAACCCTCTGGCAATTGCGAATAGTCTTTCACCATATCTTCAGGGCGCTGAAAGTGCGTTTGATTAATATCCCGATCAAACTCCTGCATCAAGCGATTCCATTCGGGGCGCACCGACTCGATATCAAAACTATCCATTTCCTTAAAATCGGTCGTATAAAACCGAGGGCTCAACATCGTATTCTCTAGAGCGCGATCGGTTGACTCGCTGATCATGCTTGCATTCATAGTTGCGCTGGTCATACTTCTACCCTCTTTCCTAAATTCAGATGAATTGCTGTTGTGTTGTCTACCTGCTGCTGGACTGGCTTTGGCCTAGGATACTTTTTGGTATGCGAGAAGCGCGTGGTGGAAAAGCTCACCTCATACAGCATGGTGAGCTCAAGCCGCGCAGTGCAATAGGTCCATAGGCGACTGAACAAACCGGCCCGAGAGATGGTCGCTTTACGTGTAAATTCGATTTGTTGACCGAATTCAATTTGCGTGAGGGGGTCATGAATTAAGACCTGATCCCCAGGGCCAATCTCAACCCCATTTAGTTCTGCATGGGCGTATAAAAATTCAGCTGTATTGGATAACTGAATTTGACAATCGACTATCTGCTTATCCATTACTGGACCCCTTGTGGTTTCAGTAAAACTGCAAATTCAATGACGTTATCTTTGCCAAATGACTCTAAATCAATGCGATTTCCGGTAGCGGGATCCAGCAAAGTTAGGCGGCCATCAGCCCTGGCAATTAACTCAAATGGAATGGTTTGATTGACTTCTTTAATGCGCCGCTCGCGCGCCATTGCCCGCAAGATTCCCCTAACAAAACCCGCTTCTCCCTCAATCACTTTCACTACCTGACCGTCGGGCGCAGACACTACGGCAATTGAGCCATCGCTGCGATCTTCAAAACGCAATTGCTTAGTAATCACCGCCTGTGCATCTGCCTCGCGCGTCAACTTACCGGAGTCTACAAAATCGGCTACAAACAAAATCAAGGCTGCTAACCCGCCCACTGCAATCAATGCCAGTGGTTTGGGTATGCGCATACCGCGATGGGAAGGCTGTGCTGTGTTCATGCGGCTTTAATTTCTCCATTTAACCCAGAATGACTGCCTTTCACATCAACATATAGGGAGCTATCGGTCTTTGCTGAATGCATGGTTTGCTGGGCTAAATCGACTTGATTTGCTGTGGCCCATGCCTCCGACAGTAAAGCAGCTACCTTCTGGCTATCCGGGATGCACCGTAACATCGGCTCAGGGTTGGCCCAAGCGCCAGGCTTGGCATGAGGCCACAAATGAAACATGGCAATTTTGGAACTCGAATCGAGCTTTAATGGAATATCACCGATGCCATGTTGACCCACATTTAAGCCCGCTCCCTGTATTTTCTTCAGGGGTAAATTAAAGGTCATGTTAAGCACAATGCCAATGCGCATCACAATGCGGCGATCGGTCAGCGTATACAGGGTGGTTGAGCAGATTAAATGGGCAAAATAAGCAACCAACCCCAAACACGTTGCCGAAAGCAGTGTCATCCACAGCATCGACATTCCTAAACTAGCGATGGTGTCGCCATCGTAGATACCAGACAACAAGCGGTAGGCCAGCAAAATACCAAAGTAAACGAACAGCGCCCGCATATGAAACACCCGTAATGCAACTGCCTTAAAGTCAGGGGCACCTTGCCAAAGGATCGACTCTCCCTTTGGCAATTTCTCGGGTAAACCCAGCTGAGCCTCAAACTCATGCTCCGGACTCGAATGCAGATTGGGGTTCATACGAGGGGCTCCTGACGCTCAGGTGTTGCGTATAAAGTGCCACCACCGTAATAGGCCATTACCTTCTCTTCTTCCAATAAAGTAATTTGCTCTGGGTGCTTGGTGGTCGGTACGGTTGCAAACTGCGTCGATAGAATCGACTTCACCGTAATCTCGTGTTTACCGATACGGCAGAAGTTCATTGGTAGTAATACGGTTTTACCGCTACCCAATTTCACTTCCAGGTAGCGAATCGTCACCTCCATGTGATCGATCCAGGCATCGGCCACTGTGCCAGCCACTTCACCATCAGCACCAACGACTTCCATGCCAATGGGATTACGGTCTTTGCTTGAAAGACCAAACTCGGGCAATAAGCGCATTGGACGAATGCGGGCATGGCCCTCTAAGTCATAGTCAACATGATCGGCGCGCTGCGCATAGGAACCAGGTCCTACTCCGGCCAGCATGGGATTGCCAGTCGGCTGCATGGGTGCCCCATTCCAGGGGTGCGCTGGTTCTGCAGCGATTCGCTCTACCTCGGGCGGCGTTGGCAACGGTGCCGTATACGTTTTGCCGAATTCGGTTTTGTAAGTCACTGGCCGTGGCATACCTAAAATGCCTTCTTCACGGCGCACTTGACCAAAGCGCTCAGTCTCTAGCGGAAAGCCTTCGCGCTTGCTTTCAAGGGTCAAGTAAATGACAAGGCCAATGAAAAAAAGCAAAAAGATATAAAAAGCGATTTGTGCTACATCGATGTACTGCGTTATTGCTCCGGTTCCCATTTTCTACTCCTTTACAAAATTAACTAGCCTGGAAAATCAGCTAAACCAAACTTTTTGATGCCTGAAACAGAGCGCTGATGACGACTTGCCACCAAAGGCCCCAATGCTACGAGTGTTGCAAACAACAAATAAATCTCAATGTGATACACCACGCTATACCCGGTGCCAGCGCCATTAAGGACTGGTCCAATTGCGCCACTGGTTGCTAGGGTGGAAACGCCGTCCCGAATCACGCCGCCAATCGACATGCCGATGCCGGAACAGGTGGCGGTCACAGCGCCCCAAGCCCCAATCACCATACCGGTCATATTCTCTTGCTCAATACTCATGGCAATCGTCAGCGTACTCACCGCAAACAAGCCGCCGCCAAAGCCAATTAAAAAGGCGCCGATTCGAAATAGGGTGGCAGAGTTAAGCGGCTCTGAAAAAATCACGGACGTGAATGCGATTAAACCAACCAGTAAACCAATCGATGCAATGCGATATGCATTGATGCCCTTCACTAACCAGCGTGCAGATAAAACAAAGGCGAGCAGCGATCCGCCTGAAATCAATGCCGTTAATAAACTGGTTGCTGAAACACTTAAACCTAAAATCTCGCCACCGTAGGGCTCCAAAATGACATCTTGCATACTGAATGCAACCGTGCCTAAACCCAACATAATCAGGAAACGCCTCACGTGCGGCATCGCCATAAATGCTTTCCATGACTCCGAAAATGCGGGTCGCGCAATACTAGGATGGGTTTTGTGGGGTTGGCGCACCTCTTGCTTCCACAATGCAATTAAGTTCAGAATTAAAGTCACAGAAGCGGCTGCTTGAATAACTTGTACCAGTTGAACTTGGGTAAAGGACTTTAGCGCCACACTAAATACGATACCGCTGGCAACCATACCGACGAGCAGCATCACATACATTAAGGCAACTACGCGTGGGCGATTTTTTGGCTCAGCTAAGTCCGTTGCCAAGGCTAAGCCGGCAGTTTGGGTGGTCTGCATTCCGGCGCCAACGAGCAGGAATGCCGCGGCACTAGCAATGTAGCTAAACCAAATTGGCCAATGGGTATCGCCCGATAACAAGATCAGTGCGAACGGCATGATGGCCAAACCACCAAATTGCAACCAAGTACCAATCCAAATATAAGGTACGCGCTTCCAACCCAAAATGGAGCGGTGCGTATCCGAGTGATAGCCAATCAGCGCCCGAAACGGAGCAAAGATCAAGGGTAATGCAACCATTAAGGCCACCATCCAAGCGCTCATGCCCATCTCGACAATCATCACGCGATTGAGGGTGCCAATCAGTAAGGTTGCAGCCATGCCAACCGTGACTTGGAATAAAGACAAACGCAATAAACGGCTCAGCGGCAAGTCGGCTGTAGCGACATCCGCAAATGGCAAGAAGCGCGGATTAATCCGCGTCCATGCTTTAGCTGTTTTGAAAAATTGCATCATGAGAAACGTCGTAGCTCCATGATTTGCGATTGATAAAAGCCACTGGATATGCGCAAGGTAAAGCTGACTCTCCAACTGTGAAGCAGCTTGGACTGACCAACCAAATCACGCAGTTTTTGCTCACTCACGGGCTCAATGAACGGTGCGCGGTCTTTGCGTGGGAAGAGGCGCCCTACGCGAATCATGATTTCCAGCAAAGCAGAGCTTGGCGCGAAGGTAAAAATGATCTTCTGGTGCGTACGCTCCGCCAAACGCTCGAGCACATTGAGCATGTCTTCTGACTGGTAATGGATCATCGAATCCATACCCACCACATAGTCAAACTCACCGAACGATTCATCGAGCATATCGCCCGAGTGAAAGGCAATGTTCTGGCGCTCTTCTGCGGGGATCCGCTCCTGTGCCAATTCGACTAACTTGGGTGATAAATCCACCGCAACGACGTGTGCACCGCGCTTTGCCATTTCCAACGCCAAGGCACCGGTACCGCAACCGGCATCCAAAATCCGCTTACCCGTTAAGTCCTCGGGCAGGCGGTTCAGAATGCGTTGGCGGGTTTGGTCTCTACCTGCGCGGACCGTCGCTCGAATGCCACTGACCGGCGCATCGGAGGTGAGCTTGGCCCACGCATCGACTGCGGTCCGGTCGAAGTAATTCTTTAACTTACTGCGGCGATCTTGGTAGGACATTTCAGCCATGGTTAATCAAATCCCAATAAGTCAAAAATTTCACGGTCTTTTAATGATTCACTCAAAATCGGATCATCGTCCAGCAATAAGCTGGCAGCGAGGCGCAAATACTCTGCTTTGACTGCTTCAATTTCAGGAGTCGATTCCATTTCAAAAATGGTGCACTTTTTGAGGCGACTGCGGCGAATGGCATCCAAATCAGGAAAGTGAGCCATGGTCTTAAGACCTACCCGTGAATTGAACTTATCAATTTGGTCGGTATCTTTACTGCGGTTGGCAATCACGCCGCCTAGACGTACGTTGTAATTTTTTGCTTTGGCGCTAATCGCTTGAACAATGCGATTCATCGCAAAGATGGAGTCAAAGTCATTGGCAGCCACAATCAAAGCCCGATCCGCATGCTGCAATGGAGCAGCAAAGCCGCCGCAAACAACGTCACCTAAAACATCAAAGATCACCACATCGGTATCTTCTAGCAGGTGGTGTTCTTTGAGTAACTTGACGGTTTGACCAACCACATAACCGCCGCAACCTGTTCCAGCTGGTGGGCCGCCAGCCTCAACGCACATCACACCATTAAAGCCTTCGTAGACAAAGTCTTCTACTCGCAACTCTTCCGAATGGAAATCAACGGTCTCCAAGATATCGATCACGGTAGGCACTAACTTACCTGTTAAGGTAAAGGTCGAATCGTGCTTGGGATCGCAACCAATTTGAATCACCTTTTTGCCCAGCATCGAGAACGCTGCCGATAGATTGGAGGAGGTTGTGCTTTTACCAATACCACCTTTGCCATAAATGGCAAATACTTTGGCATTGCCAATTTTCTCCGAGGGATCTAGATGGACCTGAACGCTGCCCTCCCCATCGGGTGGTTTGCGGGTTGTGATTTCTGAGATCGGTACGCTGACGGTATTCATTAAATTGCTACTCCTTCGTAAACACCTTCTAATCTATCTTCAAAATCTTGTGCAACACGGCGCAAGGTTTCTAGAACAGATGGTTCGGG
>CANGWV010000001.1 GCA_947457875.1 Burkholderiaceae bacterium | reverse complement strand
TCTTCCATTCACATGCAAAACAATTCTCACGCAGAATGGGCATGCTGCATTGCCTTTTCCATTGCACTTGAACAAGCCGTCATGTATTGATGACCCGCTTCGCTTAGAATCAAAATGCGCTGACGACGGTCATTCCCCTCTTTAGAAGTAATCAGACCGCAAGCAATGAGCTCCTGTAGGCGCTTATTGGCGGTTGGCTGCGACCCAAGTATTGCGCAATCCGTCAAATCAGCTACCGTTATGTCCTTTCCTTTAGCCTTCGCCATGCACAATTGCCCCAGTATGTAGTCGTACTGCATGCGGTGCCGATTAAATCGTTCCGCCGGCATAGGCAACTGTTCGATTGCTTTCATTAAGTGAATAAAACGCGCAAAAGGGAGAGTGGTGGGCATGTTATTACTCCTACACAAGATGCGGCAATAAATTGCCATAAAAGACGGATGCAGCAGAAGCACTCTCGCGTAAGCGCTCTGGGGATAGGTGCGAATATCGTTCAGTAGTCTTGATACTTTGATGCCCTAATAGTTTTTGAACATCGTAAATGGGTACGCCATGGTTTACCAATGCGCTTGCAAATGAATGGCGTAAATCGTGAATCCGAAGGCCCGATAAACCGGCCTTATTGCGCGCCGTATTCCAAGCATTAAAGATAGAAACAAATGGCCGATTGGTTTTTGGATTAGTAAATACCCATTCAACCCCTTCTTTGGGGACGCTTTCCAATAACAAAGGTAACTTTTCCTTTAGGCTAAGTAATATGCAAACGGCCTGGGGTGTTAAGGGAACGTTTAATGGTCTACCTGATTTAGTCATCGGAATTCGCCACACTTTAGACTCAAAATTAATATCAGACCACCTGGCATCCAGCAATTCCCGTTTGCGTGCCCCGGTTAACAAAGCAAGGGGTACAAAGTATTTAAGTAAAGGGTTCGGACTGTCCTCTAAGGCATTTAATAGGCTTTGAATTTCGGTGGCCTGTAGATAGCGCTCCGTTTTATTTAGATTTTTAAGTAAATCCACCCCTTTAACTGGATTTTGCTTAACACCAGGTATCTCCCACTTGAGGGCTAAATTAAAGCAAAAGCTTAAAAGAACCAAGAAACGATTGCAGTAGCCCGGCTTGTAGCCTGCCCTCACTTTAGCCTGTAAAAACTCAACCACTTGATAGCGCCCAATTTTATTGAGCTTTAAATGACCAAAAGCCGGAATTAAATGATTATCAAGTAAGGTCATATCCGCACTTACGCATCGTTTATAAGAGCGAATATGTGGAAGATAGTTCTTTTCAATAAAGAGTGAAAAGGTCGGACAACTATGCCCACTTGTCTGCAACAATATCTGCGATGGGTCCTCTTTAGCAGTTAATAATTTTTTGACTGCATAGCCGATCTGACGAGCCTCATCTAAACTCAAGTCACTTGCTTTTCCAATCGTTAGGCAGTGTTGAATTTTTTCATAGCTATACCGAATTCTCCAAGACGCTCCTTTTGGATTGCGAATTTCAATGCTAAGGCCTGGACAAGCTTTATCACTAACCGTAAGACGAGTCTTACCACTAGGAACCTTTAAGGTAGAAAGTAATTGGTCATCTAAATACATTTGCATAAATAATTACTATAGAAAATTAGTAAAAAATGTTTTCTGATCCTCAAAATGCAAAAACCCGTCGGAACGGGTTTATTAAAATTTATAAATTTTTTAATAAATTAGTTACATAAATAATTTATTAAAAATGATTTAGATTGTCTAGTAAAAATATTGCAAACTAAATCTTGAAGATAACATCTTAACGTATATTTTATATACCTGCTATGCCTTCTTAACAAGTACACTCACTACTAGTACCGACGTCCAAAGTAACTTTAATAACTACGAAGGTTTAATTGGCACAGGTGCAACATTCACCTCAGGCGATCGCTTGACCGGCACAGGTTCCAATGCAACATTGAGCCTTACGAATGCAGATACCGTTGCTAACGCAACCCTAACCTATGCCGCCCCTGCTGGCGCTACCCTTACCAATATCAAGAACCTGGTTGTTAATAGCAATCAAGGTGTGATTTTAGACACTACAGGCTCTGTGCTATCTGGTGTAAGCAATGTCACTTTAAATTCTTCCGGTGGCCAAGTACCTGGTGGCGGTGCATTAAACGCGTCTAGCATTGCAGCAAGTCAAGCTCAAAATGCAACCATAAATAATGCCTTAACTGCCGCTAATAACCTGACCGTAACTGGCGGACAAAATATTGCTATTAACGCCACTGGTGTGACTGGCGCTTCGGTGATTAATGCGGGTACACAAGCTGGCGCAACTCGCACTACTGGCACGATCAACGTTGCTGAGACAGTAGCTGCTACTGCGACAACGGCTACAGCCGCTGCAATCAACGTTAACGGCGGTACAGTAAATACAGTAATCGCTAACTTAGCAGGCGCAGTGAACAACACCATTACTGGTGGCGTTATTACATTTACCGGCGGCGCATTGACAACGGCAGTAACAGCCACCCAAACAGCCCGTGCTACTGCAGCAGCAGCAGTATCTGGCGTGGTTACTGGCGCGGTAGTCGTTAATGACTTAAACGCTGGAAGCGGCACATTAGCTGGAACCATTACTTCTGTTACAACAACTAACAGCGGCAACGTAACCATTAGTTCACCAGCTCTGAATTCCGTTTCATTTACCGGCGTTGTTAATGGCGGTACAGTACAAGTCACGACAGGCGGCTCAACAGCAGCAACCAACACCACTTTAGCCTTAGCGATTAATGCTAGCGGAGCTGCTGCAGGAGCTACTGCTGTAACCTTTACCGATGCAAGCAATCAGTACGCAACAATTAATGCTTCTACCGGCGCTACAGCATCGTTCATTACATTTAACGGTACTGCTGCTCGTACATTTAACCTTTCTGGCTCTTCAGTATTAACAGCCGATTTCACTGGTATGGCTGGTTTGACAACGATTGCCGTGACAGGCGCTGCTGGCCTCTCGACAACAACAGCACCAACAACCGTAACCACCGTAACCCATAGCTCTTCTGGTGCGCTGACCATTAACTTGGGTAGCACAGCTTCGTTAGCAGGTTCGGCTGCTTCTGGTTTACAAACCGTTACATTGTCTGGCCAAACCATCGGCACACTCGCTGGCGGTACCAATACAGCAGACACCATCGTTGCCAACTTTAACGGCACGGGCGTAGTTTCCCTGGCAGCTGGTGGCGCAGTGACTGGCTTTGAAACACTCGGCTTTGGTGCAAACTCAGCCGGTACTTTTGATCTATCCGGTACTGGCATGGCTGGCTTTACTGGTGTTCGTGCCTTGACAGGTACAGGCACGGTTGCTGTATCGAATGCTGCTGCAGCAACTACCTTAGCAATTAACGGCACAGCAACCAGCATTACCATGGGCTATGCCGGTACAGCAGGCGCAACCAGCACAGCGAATATCACCATCGGCACAACAGCGACAACGAACTTGGGTAACACCATCGGTACCTTGATCGTTAGTGACTCACGTGGAATGGCTAGCGGTTCAATCGGTACACTTAACATTACCAATAATGCCTCTACAGCACTGGGTTATGCCAATACAATTACCAATCTTTCTACTGGTTTAACTGGTGCAGGTACGGGTATTAGCACATTGGCTATTTCTGGCAATGCAGCTCTGAACATTGGCACATGGACCAACTTGGTAACAGCATTAACCATCAACAACACCAATACCAGCGGCGCTGTTAGTACCATGGCCATTACCGATGCAACATTGGCAACATATACACTAAATGGCTCTGCAGTAACAGTGCTAGCTAATGCTGCAACAGCAACCGCTGCTTCTTTGAGCGTAGTAAACAACTCAACAGCAGCAACGGGTAATAGCTTTGCCGGCTCAAACGGTGGTGCAAATACTTCACTGGCTTCAGTCAATGTCAGCGGCACAGGTACTGGTGCGATGACCGTTTCTTCTAATACCAGCTTAGCCGGCACCATTACGATTGCCAATAGCTCTGCAGGTGCAGCAACTATTAACTTAACCCGCGCCAATTCAACCGCATTGGTAGTCAACAATACGGGCGCTGCCATGACCGTTAACGCCAGCCAGGATGTTGCTGTAGTTACTGCAACCTACAACAACACCGGTACCGGCCGCTTGACAAATTCGGGCCTAGGTACTGGCGGTGGCGCTACAGCACTCACAACAGTAACAATTGCTGGTTCTGGGGCGCAAACGCATACCCTTATCGATTCTCGTGCTGCTGGCTTTGCGTTAACAAGCAGCTCTGCAGGTGCAGTAACAATCACTAGCTTGGTAGCTGGTACCAACGGTGTTCAGTCAATCACTAACTCCGGTTCTGGTTTATTGACATTGACATCTGCCACATTAACTGCTGGTGCTAATGCATTGACGCTGACCAGTTCAGGTTCAGGCGGCCTTACACATACTGCTGGTACTTCTACAGCTACTACCGTTAACCTTGCAAATACTGGTACAGGCGTATTGACCGTAACTGCAATGACAGCAGATTCAGCAGCAACCATTACTGGTACGGGAACTGGTGTCATTAACGCTACTATCTCCAATGCATTAAACAATGTACTGACTGCTAACTTCTCAGCAAATTCAGCGAATAATACAATTGTTATTAACCGCGGAGCCAACGTAACAGCTGACGTGTTTAGTTTAGGTAATGGTAATAATTCATTAACCTTAAGCTATGGTGCTAACGTAACAAGCAACACTGCTACGATTAACTTTGGCTCTGGTGTAAATACGATTGTGGATGCGACCCATACAACTGGTGTACATACATACCGTAATACTGCGAACACGGGCTTAAACTCAGCTACAGCGTTTACAACTATTACAACCAATGATGGTCAAGCGGGTGGCGATACATTATCCTTTGTTCAGGCTGGTAACTTTGTAACGAGCGTTGTCCGAGAGGCAGCAGCAACAGCATCGGTAGCGGCAGGTGTGGCGTTTGCACAAGCCAACCTTGGAGCGAATACAGTGTATAGCTTTACAGTTGGCGCTACGAACTACAACTACTACAACGGTGATACAGCAACGGTAGCAAGTGCTGCGGATTCGATGGTGGCTTCTAGCACACTGCTTGGTATCGTAAGTGAGGCGCGTACAAGTACTGCTACTGCATTTACATTAAACAACACGACAGGTCAGACCTTTACAACAGCCACATTGTCAATGACAACAGCTGCTGCAGCTACTCTAGATGTAACGGGTAATGGCACACAGAGTATTGCTCTTTCCAATACTGTTGGCGCAATGACCATTACTAATGCAGTAGGTTCAAGTGCAATCATTACGATGACTTTAAACGCCGGAACTCAAAACACTACCGTAAATCTACTTGGTACTGGTGATCATACTTACACCCATACTGGGTCAGGTATTGTGACCTTTACTGGTGGCGCTGGAGTTGACACTATTACTACTGGGTCAGGCGCTGATGTGCTCAATGGCCTTGCTGGTAATGACGTTTTAGCCGGTGCCGCTGGTGCGGACGTTTATACCGGTGGAAATGGTACCGATACCATTACTGACACTGCTGGAATTAATCAATCTAAGTACCTTTCGACAACAGTAGCAGGAATGGTTGCTGAAGGTGGAGATACCTACACTACCTATACTGGAAAAAATGCAACAAATACGATGGGTATAAACTTTGCAACCGGATTGCTGGTAAATGGCGATGCAAATAAATTGCAGGCAGTTACTGCCGGAGCAACAATTGGCGCAAATACTGTGGTAGTAATTGCTTCGGATGCTATTGCTGGTAACGCTGATATGGATACTGCAGCAGGTGCGTTGGTTGCATTTAACCGTGCGCTCACAACCCAAACAGACTTTGTAGCTGGTGACCGAGTACTCTTCGTTGCTTCAGGAACTGGAACTGGTAACGCAAACTCCTATGCTTGGTTAGTTTCGAAAGGTGCAGGTGCATTAGCTGCAGCCGACTTTACCTCAGTAGCCATTTTCGCTGGTGTAGCTGACGCTACTGCAGCAGTCTTCGGAACCAATGACATCACGCTTCCTGGATTAGCAGGATTTGTCGCAAATACCGATATTTTCACAATTGGTTAAACTTTTATACTCCACCAAATCACCGGTGGGGCAGCAAAAGTATTAAGTAGTAAATCCTAGTCATTAATAAGTAGTCTTCGATAAAACCCCAGCTCAAAAAGTTGGGGTTTTGTTTTACAGAATATGAATCACCTTAAAGGAAATAATGATGTCTACAGTAACCATCGATAATATTGAATATGCCCTAGATAGCTTATCTGACGATGCCAAAGCCCAATTTACAAGCTTGCAGTTTGTAGATCAAAAACTGGCTCAGCTTGAAGCTGAAGTAGCCGTATACCAAACAGCCCGTATTGGCTATTCCAATGCCCTAAACGCCGCTTTGCCAAAAGAAGGTAGCAAAGATAAGCATTAATTCTGCCTAATCTCCCTCAAAAGAGAAACCCACAGATCACCGTGGGTTGCAGTAATACCTTGTACTAGTAATACGACTAACCCCACTTCGGCGGGGTTTTTCTTTGTTTATTCCATAGTCGTAAGAGTAAGATGGTCGTATGGATTCCATTGTTCAGTATCTAATTTACTCTTTAAAAGAGGAAGAAATTTATAAGAACAACCGCATCCAGCATAAGGAGAGCTACATTCTCAGGCTTATCACTCTGGCCTACCTTACCCATAAGACAATGAGAGTATCAGACCTTTTGGCTAATAAGGATTTAGGCTCCGGTCCTACTATTCAAACTTACATTACTCACTTAGTTTTGAAAGAGTTTGTGATGCGAAAAATCAGTGAAGAAGATAAGCGAGTGCAATTCCTAATACCAACCGACAACGCCATTAATCTCTTTAAGGAGTTAAGCAAGGTGATGTATGACGAGCGGATCATCCAGCAATCAAGCTAAGTCCCATTTAGTTCAAGTTTTTCGTTAAAAACTCCATAAGAGTCAAAGAAAAACCCCTACCTTATGGATAGGGGTTCTTCTTGAGACTTATTAATTACTTTGTTTACTGCAACCCACGGTGATCTGTGGATTTCTCTTTTTGAGGGAGGTTAAGCTACGTTACTGAAGTTAGAGAATACGAGATCTGCAACTGCAACGCCGTTTAATACTGCTATCAGTGTAATTTCAGCAGCAATAATTGCATTGTCAGCAGAGGTTGCGGAGTAGACGGCAGTTCCACCACCAGCAATACCAACTGTCAGTAAGATATTATTTTGACCGACAATTGCTCCTGTCAAGTCACCGCCCATTGCTAATAAAACGTTAGTACCGTTTAGTGAGTTAGCATCGGTAGCGTTTGCAATGGTGGCGGCTGAGACATACAGTACTTCTGAAGCTGCTAGCATAGTTTTATTACCAGCGGCACCGGAAGTTTGTATTGCAGCAGCACTCGTAAAGTTATTGCCTCCTGTTAACGTATGCAATGCTGTATTAATATTGATAACATCACCACCTGTTGCGCCGGCAACAAAACCGGTAACAATATCACGATTGGCTGCAGCGCCAGATAAGTAATTGAGCACATCTGCTGTTGGAGTAGTCTCCGTCAGAATAACTGTATCAATACCGTTAGCTGCAGTAATTCTGTTAGCCACTCCGTTTGAACCAACAATATAGTCAGTACCAGCGGTACCGGTGATATTTTGAATGTTAGTCAAAGTATCTACAACTGTACTAAATGCAACGTTTTGAGTTGGGAAAATATAAGCAGCAGTTCCAGAGGCTACACTTGTTAGACTTCCGGATAAACCAATTGTTCCACCCATTGCAGTATTAATAGCTGCAGCAGTCACGGCAGTAGTGCCTAAGTTAATTGCAACACCTGAAATGGATCCTGAGCCAACGCCTTCACCTTCAGCACCAGTTGTAATGGATGCATAAGATGCAGTATTTGTTCCAGTACCGCCGTCGATACTATCCGCACCCAATCCACCATCTAGTGTGTCGTTACCAGCAGCACCAGTAATCGTATCAGCTGTAGCGCCACCAGTTAACACGTCAGCACCAGCACCACCAGCTATAGTAGTTGTCGCGGAGTTAGCTTTTGTTGTTGCAGATGTATACGTAACAGCTCCAGCTGCTAAGGCTGTACCAGCTACCACTCCACTAGCATTGAACGATGTTACCTTATCTAGGGCCGTATTAGTTAATGTCAAACCTGCATTACCAGTTACAGTAATCGATGTTGCAGTTGCGTCAGCTAAAGTCATAGTATTGACTAGCGCAGCATTACGACCTTGTTGTAAGCCTGTAGTTGCTGACGTTGGCGTATCAGTCATGACAATGTTGATAGTTTCAACGCCAGTTGTGGTAATTTGACCGGCAGCAATTAGTCCGTTAGATGATGTTGATCCAGTAGTTAGATTAATTGTTACAGAGTCAGATGTACCAGCCGAGTTTGTTAACGTATACGTTGTATTTGCAGTTGGGCTAGCTAGGTAGGTCAAAGCGGTTCCTGCTGCAATGTTATTAAACGTTATCGCACCAGCTACAGCACCCATTTGCAAACCTGTGAAGCCATTAGCGCTTAATGTACCTGTTGCTGCAGCGCCAGCACGCAAAATCTCAAATCCTGTGATATTTGCATTTCCCACAACAATATCAGTATTCGCATTATTCACAATTACGTCAGCAGAACCAGCTCCACCATTAATTGCTTTTGTTGGTGCTGTTGCAATAGTAATTGTATCAACACCAGAACCACCAGAGTATCCAGTAAAGTTAGTTGCAGTTTCTAAACCAGCCAAATTCAATGTCATATTGCCTGATGTGCCACTAGCATTGATCGAAGTAACAGTTGCTGCAAAGGCACCAGTTGAACTTAAACCAGCAGAGCCTGTAACTGTGACTGTTGAGAGCGTGGTCATTGTGTTAAGTGTGCCGACAGTTAATGTGCCAGAACCTGCCAAAGTGACCGCAGTTGTATCAACTGCAGCAATACCTGTTAACCGAGAAGAACCGGTATTTGTAATGTTAATAGTTGTATAACCTAGACCAGATGCAGCGGTTGAATCGGTGATAGTGTTGCCGGTAAGGTATGTTGCACCAACCTGATCCTGGTTGGTTGTTGCATTTAAATTTAAGGCTAAGGTACGGTTAGTTGGCGTGGTTAAACCCGTTGTAATGCCCAATGTGCCGCCAGTACCTGAAAGGTTAACTGTAGTTAAAGCATTTGAGCTGATGGTTGAGTTTCCATAATTTGCCAAAGTAACCGTTGCCAATGTACCAGCATTAGCAGCTGCTGTACCAGCAATTGCAGTTGCATCACGTACTGTAACTGCGCCGTTTGTAACACCAGCAACACCGTTAACTACGTATGCCGTTGCAGTTCCAGCCGCAAAGTTTTGCACAGTAACGCCCCTAGTTTGCGTTACGCTTGCAGAAGCAGTTGTCGAGGTACCGTCAATAGCAACATCGCCCATAGTACGAGTTACGTTTGTTCCATCAGTTAGAGCTGCAGTAGTGTTTGCGTATGCATTGGCTGTTACAGTTGCGCTTGTACCACTGAGTACGTTAATAACGCCCATTGTGTTGTCAGCATCAGCAGCTGTATAAGCTAGACCAGTAACGGTAGCAGAAGCAGCCCCAGTTCCAGCGGTAGTTTGTCCAATATTTAAAGTGCCAGTAGTGGCATCAACTGACGTTACTGTTACTGCTGTACCACCATTTACTGAGCTAGCCAAAGCAGCAGTTGCGCTGAGATTCAATGTCAGAGCTTGGGTTGATGATCCTGTTAAAGCAACTTGACCACCTTCGTTAATGGTTACGCTTGTAAGGCTACTAAATAAGTTACCAGCAGTACTAATTACATTATTGCCTACGTTACTACCATTAATTACTAAGCTCTTTACATTAGTTAAGGTCGCACCACCTGGGCTAATTAAGGCAGTAGTTAAAGCTGCATTTCCTGCGTCAGCTAAAACTAATGAAGCATTAGAGCCTAGGCCGGTGAGTTGATCGCCAGGCGTAAAGCTATTTCCTGAAGCAGCGTTCACTGTACCGTAGAAAATACCTGCTGATTGGATGTCGGTACTAGTAGTGAGTGGACTAATTTACCTTAACGATGGTATTGCTAGAGAGTCAAGCCCCGACAACCCAATAAGGGTGAGTTAAACTGGTTTTATGCCTAGAATTTATGCTTTTGATTAAGATGCCTAATTGGAAAACATCACTTTCGGCCGCTCAAAATCATGCTCATTTTGGTCAAAACGAGCAATGCATTGCCATTTGTAATAAGCTTCTAAAACAGCATTCGTCCGATAAGGAGCTTATTCTCAAAGTAAGCTCACTTTTTCTTGGATACGGTTTTTTAAGCAATGCCAGAGACTGCCTTAGTAATGGATTAACGCTTTTTCCAGCTGATCCAGAATTCTTACTGGCACTTGCTAATACCCTATTGCAATTAGGTCAAACTGGCCAGTGCCAAGTAATCTTTGAGGATTTACTCAAACGCTTTCCGAATGAGCCCCGTGTATTACGTAACCTGATTTACTTTTCCGAGTACCTCCCCTGTTCGAGTAATGAAGAGCGGTTAGTTCTCGCAAAGCAATGGGCAAAGCGTGCAATCGATGATGCAGGCGGTCCACACCCAAGACCTGAGATTAAAGACTTTAGCTCGCAAAAAATAAGAATTGGCTATGTATCGGCTGATTTTTGTCAGCATACCGTTGGGATCTTAATTCGAAATATTATTGCTAAGCACAACACAGATCAATTTACTGTTTTTTGCTACAGCAGTGGCCAAACTCAAGATGCGATTACGGAAGCCATTGCAAAGCATTCTCATTTTTTCAGAGTTGAAAATTTATCGGACGCTGAGTTAGCCTCACGTATCCGCTCTGACCAAATCGATATCCTAATTGATCTATCGGGCCATACTGGCGGATCAAGACTGGCAGTATTTGCTTATCGGCCAGCGCCAGTTCAGGTGAGCTGGCTAGGCTATTACGCCACTACTGGTTTAGATACTATCGATGCCGTTCTTTTGGATCGCTGGCATAGCTATGATCAGATAGATACGCAATTTATAGAGCCAATTATTTCCCTTCCAATTGGAAGGTGGTGCTATTTTCCTGCGATTGATCCTGCGCCATTCATTACTGATCCACCCTCCATACAAAAGGGATATATTACTTTTGGCAGCTTTAACAACACCTTAAAGTACAACCACCTCGTTTATAAGCTTTGGTCCCAGATTTTGCTTAGCGTGCCTAGATCTAGATTGATCCTCAAATGGCGTACATTCAATGATACGAAATTTACGCAGTCTGTTCTTAATCAATTTGAAGCGTTTGGGGTTGATCCCTCACGCATTGAGCTACGAGGGCCCTCTTTTCATATTGATATGCTGGCGCAGTACAAAGAAATTGATATTGCACTAGACCCATTTCCATTTTCTGGCGGAGTTACTAGCTGTGAGGCACTCTATATGGGGGTCCCAGTGATTACTTGGCCGCAAGCGAGGGTCGTTTCGCGCCAAACCTATGCCTTTTTATCCAGCGTCGGCCATCCAGAGCTCGCAACCCAAGATGAAAAAGGGTATGTCCAAAAGGCTATAGAGCTTGCCGCCAGCCCAGAAATGCTTATTCAGTACCGGCAATCCCTAAGGGAGGAGATGCTGACCTCCCCCTTAATGCAATCTGCTCAATTTACAAAATCTTTGGAAGCAACTCTGATTGAGTTGCTTAATCAGACCCAGCACTCTGCATCTTAGAGCGCCTTTAATTACTGAACAACAGCGTCTTTTTCAGCCAATAAATTGCCTAAAGCTTGGGCATAGGCATTACGCGCCGTTTGCATTGCCGCTAAACGGGCTTGCAACTGGGCAATTTCTTGGTCAGCAAATTGCAGGCTTACAAATTGCGCTCTTGTCTCCTCAGAGAGGGACTCAAATTCATATTCTTTGTTATCGACTGTTACTGTGGTCATAGCTGTATCTCGTCTATTGGATAAAGAATGGATTATAAATCAGTGGGTTTTGAGGTGCCCACCCCGCTTTATCCACCCTAGTTTTTACCAAATTGGCCTAAATTGACTCGTTAGCTGTCTACCCTTTAGGAAAGTGCGCCTTTGCTAACTCTTGAATTTTGGCTTCTGAGACGGCTGATTTAGTCCCTAGCGCCCAAAGATCAAAGTGTTGCGGTCTTTTCATGGTAGCTACCGTCATAAATCCAACCTCTTGGAGGGTGGCTATTAACGTTTTTTCGGTAAAACCAGTGCGATGGGCCATAAACAGATTGCCTTGAGCCATGCTTGGCCGATGCCCAAAAAGGATATCAATGGGCGCTATGGGGCCAGCTGGTGAAATATAGGCCGGATCCAGTAACTTGTCTTGTGCCACTAAAGCGCATACCGATTGGATATCGGGGCAGGTAATCACGCAAAATCCTTGCGAATTTAATACCCGATGAAATTCAGCTAATGCTACCTGTACTTCGTGGGAGTATAAGTGCTCAATGTTATGACTAGAAAAGATAGCATCCACTGACCCTGAATGGACTGCCGACATGTCGGTCATGTTGCCAATAATGTCTGGACTATTTAAGCCATTGATATCAATACGAATTTCTGACCAGGATCCATCATTAAATCCAGCGGTAGTTTGTCCGATCCTGCTCGCACCACAGCCAACATGTAGGAGGGTTTTCATCCTGGTAATTGTACAGATTGCAGCTAACAAAGAAAAACCCCTACCACTGCTGATAGGGGTTAAACGTATTACTCTATTAATTACTAGGATTTACTGCTTTACATGACCCCACCGATACTGCGGTGGGGACCTAAATCAAACAACTATTAGGCAACGTTGCTGAAGTTAGAGAATACGAGATTTCCAACTGTTACATCACTTAATACGCCGATCAAAGCAATCTCAGCGGCAACAATGCCAGTATTAGCGCCAGAATCCGCGTAGTAAATCGCCGTACCACCACCAGTGATTCCAACTGCAAATAAAAGTATGGAGTTGTTAGCATTAGCGGTAATGGCGCCGGTAAGAGCAACCAAGGCTGTTCCATCAAGATCAGTAGCTGCAACTGTACCTACACCCGTAGCAACACGCACAACGTCTGCAGCTGCGTTAATGGTTATACCACCACCGGCTGCAATCTCTTGAATCGCAGCTGCAGTAGTAAAGTTGTTTGTGCCCGTCAATGTAGCCAATGCAGTATTAATATTGATAACGTCAGCTTGACCTGTGGTGGTTACAGCACCAGCTGTAAAACCACTGATTACATCTCTATTTGCTGCTGCGCCAGAACCAATTCGGATTGTATCTGAACCGCCTACAGTTGCAGTACCTAGAATAATTTGGTCAATGCCGTTTAGAGCAGCAATTACGTTATTAGCTGTGCTACCAACAATGTAGTCATTGCTTGCAGTGCCATTTACGTTTTGGATGTTCGCTAAAGTATCAGTTGTAGTTGCAAACAAGTTGCTTTGCGTGGCAAATACGTATTGAGCTGTGCCTGCTGCTAAGCCTGCAGATGCTGAAGACAAACCAATAGTGCCGCCAAACGCTGCATTAATAGTTGCTGCAGTAACTGTTGTGGTACCCAAGTTGATTGCCATACCATCAGTAGTACCTGTACCAGCACCTTCAACTGAAGCTGTACCGCTAGCAACTGCTGTAAATGTATTGGTACCTGTACCACCATCAATTACGTCAGCACCTGTGCCACCTTGAATGATGTCATTGCCGGCGCCACCAGTAATTGTATCTATAGCAGCATTTCCGCTTAATGTATCGTTACCATCACCACCGGTAATCGCTACAGCAGCTGTACGGGTTGCGTTTAAAGAGGCGTAAGTAACCGCTAAAGCAGCAGCATTTGCAGCTAAACCAGTGATTCCAGAAGCATCAAATCTGGTTACTGCAGTAGAGCCAGTTGCTGTCAAGTTCAAACCAGCATTACCTGTAACAACTACGGTAGTTGCAGCAGCGGCCGTTAAGGTCATTACGTTGGTGTTAATTCCTGAAGCAGCTGTTGTTAATGTGTCTGTATTGGTAATGTTTACTGTTTCAATACCAGCAGCAGTTAAGGCATTGACATCCATTGTTGCGGCGCTAGACAGTGTAACGTTTAAAACATCGGTAGTACCGCCGGAGTTAGCAAGGATATATGCGGATGTTTGACCAGTTGCAGCACGATAAGTTAATCCCGTGCCAGCAGCCACGTTCGTAAAGCTCATGGCACCGTTCAATGCACCAATTTCAAGGGCTGTAAAGCCTGTTGCATTATGCGCACCAGCAGCAGCGCCGCCAGCAACGCGCAATGTGGTGAAGTTGGTAATGTTGCCATTACCAGAAAGGGTTGAGCCGTTTGTATTAGCAACAATGGTGTTTGTACCACTACCGCCGTTCAATGTACCGTTTACGCCCAAAGTCTCATTGGAAATGGTAACGACGTCATTACCGCCGCCCATATTAATGGCTGTGGTTGTTTGACCAATCGAAATTGTGTCAGCACCATCACCACCAACAAACTGTTGACCAACTGCAAGGGCTTGAGTCAATGTTGTGCCAGCAGTATTTGTAGAGGTGATTACAGCTGCTGCTGCCAATGTGTTAGCAGTAATCGTTACGCCAACTGCACCACCGATGTTAACTGCAGTAGCGCTTGCATTCACTAAATCCGCAAGGGTATTGGCTGTGCCGCTACCAGTGATGTTAATGGTTCTAATGTCGGTATCAATGGTCAAAGCACCTGTAGAAACCGCGCCAGTCAAATTAACTGCCAACGCTGTATTAGCTGCTGTTGTCAGCGCACCCAATGTTCCAGCATTGACAGTAGTCAATGTGCCGGCCAGGTTTAGGGTTGTCAGCGCACCAGAGTTCACTACAGCAGCGCCTGAATTATTTAATGTAACGGTAGTAATTGTTCCAGCTGCAGTTGCAGAAGCGCGGTTCACGTCAAGAACGTTGGTATCACCAGCTACAACGCCTGCTGCGCCTGAATTGGCAACGTTAACTGCTGCAACTGCTGCAGTTTGGTTAATTGTCACTGCGGTAGTAGTTGCGGTACCAGTAACTGTAACTGCGCCTTGTGTATTAACTGCAGTTGCTCCAGCAGCTAAGTTGGTTGCGGCTGCGGCAGCTGTTTGTGCAACAGTTTGGTTTACAACCACAGTGCTACCGCCAGTTACAGCAATGGCACCACCTGTTGTTACTTCAGCAGCTACTGCTGCAGATGTATTTGCAACAGTTAAGTTAACAGCGCCTGTTCCAGCTGTTACTGTACCAACGTTAACAGCTACACCTGTTCCAGCGGCAGCAATCGCTACGCCAGTAATAGTAACAGTCTGAGAAGTACCACCTTGGACTGATTGAGCCCCAGTTGCGCCTGTATTGGTAACAGTCACAGCCTGTCCAGCACCAGCAGTAAATGCGGTTAATGAACCAGCAGCTGTCAAAGTAACATTTGTTATGCCAGTGAATGGTGCAGCATTTGTGGCTAATGTACCCACGTCATTTGCAGCGGCAATGACTAAATTGCCGATGTTTGTCAGTGTTGCACCAACTGGAGTAATTGCAGCAGTAGCAAGAGCGGCATTGTCTAGGTCAACCAAACGCAATGTGTTTGTTGACGCATTTGCGTTTCTGCCAGTCAAGGTATCCAGGTTGGTAAATGTGTTCGTTCCAGCAGCACCATTTACTAATCCAGTAAATAAAGAAGCTGTTTCTGTATCTACACCAGTTGTGAGTGTATAAGTTGTGGTTGGTGGGGTTGTACCAGATGTAATGGCTGCGTTAGTACGTGCGATGATACCGGCGGAATCGGTTGTATTGTTGCTTGCAGCGGTGTAAATCATTTGCGCGCCAGTTTGGGCATACGCGTTCGAAATTGTCTGACCGCTAGCGATCAAGCCATTTGCAATACCAGTCCAATATGCTAAACCTGGTGCATCAGCAGCACGCAAGAGTACGTTTTGATACATCAATCCGATAGCGGCTTCTGTGCTCAAGCTACCGTATGTACCTCTAAATTCAGCTGAGTTACCAAAACCGTTGGTAATGGCTGTTAGGGCTGCTGGAGTGCCGTTGGCATTGGCATAAACATCAAGCCAAAAAGCGAAACCAGCCGCATCTGGGTTACGACCCAAAATAGCGATGTAATTTTGTGCAATCTGTTGCTGCATTGTTGTGGTAATTGGAACGGCCATGTAATTCTCCTAGTAATTAATAGATGCAAATTGGCAAGTAAAACCAATATTGACGATGAATGATAACTAACTTAGACTCTAGTCATATGTGATATGAATCACATTTAATACAAATGGATGCATACTTCGGATTCTGCTGTGAAAAAAAACAACAATTTAAAGAAATTAGCCCTTAAGGCCCATTCAATATGCAATTTCTAGTGTTTATTTTAACTCAAATGAGGCAGGTTGGCGCCTCGTTTACTAGTTTTTTACTAGATTACAGGCCTGGATTTAATCCGGCTAGGTCACACTTTGCCCCCAATTTGCTGCTAGCGTCGGTTCTGCGCCATGTAATAGTGGTTTTTTTAGCTAAAACTGGGCAAGTTAACTCCCATTTAGACCAATTATTTGCCTCAATTCCCAGTCTTTATAGGCTTAGTCCCCTGGTTTTACCTACAAAGGAGGCAAGATGCCCGTTGCACTTGACCTAATTAAGCAATTTCCCTTCTTTCAGGGGCTGCCCGAGCCCGATTTGCAAACAATTGCCCAAAACACCCAATTAGGGGCTGCAAAACAGGGGCAAGAGATTTTAGCCAGGGGCTCATTGGTGAGTTTTTTAACCTTTGTTGTCTCCGGACGTATTCAGTCGACTGAAATTGCGGACGATGGCCGCATTATTGGCATCACCATCCTCGTGCCGGGCGACATTATCGGTTGCCTGACCTTGGCCGATGGACAGCCCGTCACCAACTCCTTGCGGACGCTAGAAGATTCGCAGTTGCTTTTAGTGCCGATGGCATTTGCAAAGGGCTTATTAACAACGCAGCCCTTGATTGCCAATCGGGTCATGCAACTGCTTGCACAATCGGTACGCCATTCACTCAAAGAGCGCTCGATGCTCAGCCTCCCCAATGCATTTCATCGTATTTTTGTGCAGCTCAATTTATTGGTGAACAACGCTTCTGCGCAGCGCCAAATTCACCATGTGCCGCGCCAACAAGACATTGCCTCCATGGTCAACACCAGCCGTGAAACCGTCTCACGCGCACTGCAGTTACTGATTAAAAATGGGGTGCTGACTAAAACGGGTCACCAATTGCACATCCAACAAAGTGAAGCGCTCAAAAAGTTGGCAGTGGATGGCCTTGATGCCCTGCCCCATCAAAAAATCGATTAGCAGTAATTCATCTGCATCGTTGATGCTATTCGTCTGCGCAATGCTCCCGCGCATTTAGGGACGCTGACACGCATTCTGATTCTGATTCGGGTTGTCGGTTGTGAGCGCACCGATTTGAGCACTTAAAAACAAACCGACTGAATCAATTAGTTTTTAGCGGTGGTCACTGGATTGCGTTCAAAAAAAAGTGCAACCTCTTGCAAGTCTTCGCTTCTCAGGTTGCCGGCTTGTTGCTTTAAGCGCAGATAGGACAGTAAGTAGTTGTATTTTGCTTGCGCTAAATCGCGCTGCGCATTTGCTAAGCCTTTATCAGCCAAGAGCGCATCCATATTGATTCGCTCCCCGCCTTTAATGCTCAAACGCATTGCCTTGGTTAGTTCAGTTGAAGACTCGACCGCACGATTTAAGGCGGCCACCTTCTGCTCGCTGGTGAGCACGGCATCGTATTGTTTGCGCAGCTCAGTGATGACGCGCAGACGCGCTTCTGCGCTTTGCGCTTGGGCCTTTTCAAAATTAGCACGCGATTGCGAAATCAATCCCGTAGTTTGACCGCCATTAAAAATAGGCCAGGTCGCCTGAATACCAGCAGTCGATGTCACTGCATTTTGATTGATGGTGGAAATGTAATACGAATTTTGCTGACCCCAGGTTCCTATGACATTGACCACCGGAAAATTAGCCGCCACGTTTTTTTGCATGTCTTGGCGCGCTACCTCTTCGTTGTGCTGCGACGCTAGGATTTCTGGGTTACTTGCTAATGCCGTTTCACGCCACAATTCAAAGGCCTTCGGATTTAACGGCTTGACTTGAAAACGCTTTAACAAGGGACGCACATCATTAACGGATTTGAGCGGCTCGCCAACAATTGCCTCTAACTTGCGCTTATTGTTTTCAATGATGCTACTGGCCTCAATGACTTGCGCTTCCGCCATCTCGTACGATGCTCGCGTTTCCAAGACATCGGTTTTGGTGCCTTCGCCTTTTTCTAAGCGGCGGACATTGACTTGCATCTGCTCTTTAAAGGCATCGCGCTGCGCCAGATAAAACGCATGCTGATCCCGTGCAAACAGCAAATCGGTGTACGCTTGTAAAACACGAATAAGCAGGTCTTGTGTGTTGTACGCTAAACGGGCTTGCGCTAAATTCGCTTGGGCAGTACCTTGACGAAACTGCGCTACCGCCTGCATATTAAAGAGGGCTTGCGTCACCTGAAAATAGGAATTGTTACTTGGATAGGATCGATTGGTGATGACAGTAGGCCCGCCCGCACTACCAAATTGCGGAGCCGCAATTTTGCTTTCATTGATCGCCGTGTAGTAGGTCGCATTTAATTGCGGCAATAGGCCGGAGCGGCCGATTTCAATGTTGGCCCGCCCCGCTTCTGCTTCCATCACCGCCGCGCGAAACGTCGGGTCACTCGCTAGGGCACCCTCATAGGCGCCCATTAAATCGAGCGCATGGGCATGCGGAACTATGGCTGAAAGGGTAAGTGCGCTCGCAATAATCGTCTTTTTCACTGCTACTCCTCATGCAGTGCGGTGCGCAGGCGATCGGTGATCGGCTTGAGCAAGTAGGACATCATGGTGCGCTCGCCCGTAATAATAAATACTTCTGCCGGCATACCGGGACGTACTTTGTTATCACGCAACTTGCTCTTGCCTTCGTCGGTTACCGCGACTTGAATTTTAAAAAACGGCTCGCCCGTGCGCGGATCTTGCGACCGGTTATTGGGCACTACGATTACTACGCCGGGAATATTGGGGGTGCTGCGCTGATTAAAGGCCGGGAACAACAACTCCACGGGCAAATTGACATAGACCTTGTCAATTAAATGCACGGGCACCTGCGCCTCAACAATCAGCGCGGCATTGGTTGGCTCAATCTCAAATAGCCGTGAGCCCATCTGCGTCACCGCGCCCTTCGTGAACACCTCTTGGTTAAACACCGAGCCGTCCACAGGGGATTTGACTTCGGTGTTCGCCAAATCAAACTCAAATGCAGCCAGGCGGGATTCTTGCTCGGCCAATTGCGAACGGTAACGCACTAAGTTGCCTTGATCTTCGGCTAAAGAACCGTTTAGCTGAAAAAAGGTGCGCTGCACTTCAAGCACCCGGTTGCGCGCAACATAACCCTCTTTCGCTAGCAGCTCTACATTGGCTAGCTGCTCTTTCATAGCGACCAATTGCTGCTTTTTATTTTCGATTGAATCTTCGATGCCCTTCACTTGGGCTTTTAGCCCCATTACTGCTTGACGCGCGCCATTGGCTTGGGCAGTTGCCTGCAAATTATTGTATTTAATCAGGACTTGACCGGCCTTGACCTGCTCGCCATCCTTCACATAGATTTGGTCCACTACGCCACTAAATGGCGCCTGAATTGTTTTGCGCTGGCCATCGGCAATCACCGTACCCGTCGCAGGCACGCCTTTATCCAAAGGGGCCAGCATTGCCCAGAGCATAAAGCCGCCAAATCCAACGATCAGCACAATCCAGCCTAGGCGGGAATAGTGGGTCTCATCGTGCTCTTTGTAATCGTCGTCATTGGCCCTAGCTTCTTGCAAAGCAGCAATGCGCTTGGTTAGCCAAGATTTCGAATTTTCGTAAGGAAGTTTTAACATCGTATTCTCTTAATTAACTGTGCCAGCTATTGGCTTTAAGCATTCTTGTCGCTACCTGCATCCCCAGCGCGCGCATCCGTGACCGACGCAATATTGGAAGATGCTTGCGCGCGGGCATCGGCTTCTGCTTTAGCCCTTGCCGCCGCTTGGGACTCTTGCTGGGCTTTAAATTGCGCCAAGTCTTTCAGCACCTGGTCGGTTGGTCCAAATGCCGACACCATGCCTTCGCGCAGTACGAGTAATTTATTGGTCTCGCGAATAATGCTTGGGCGGTGGCTAATTAAGACCACCGTTTTGCGCATCTGACGCAAACGAATGATTGCCTGGGTGAGCGCAATTTCCCCAATGTCATCGAGGTTGGAATTGGGCTCATCCAATACGATCAACGCAGGTTCATCGTACAAAGCGCGCGCTAACCCTAAGCGCTGCTTTTCACCGCCCGATAAGCCAAGGCCACCATCGCCAATCATGGTGTCATAGCCTTCTGGCAAGCGCAAAATCATATCGTGCACGCCAGCCAATTTAGAGGCCGCTACTACTTTTTCGGCATCGACTTTGCCAAAGCGGGCAATGTTTTCACTAATGGTTCCCGCAAAAAGCTCAATGTCTTGGGGCAGGTAACCCATGTGTGGGCCCAGCTCATCTTTGTTCCACAAAAAGACATCGGCACCATCGAGGCGCACTTTACCCACGCCCGCGCGCCACACACCGACCAAGAGTCTGGCCAAGGTTGATTTACCCGAGCCGCTTGGCCCGATGATTCCCAGGCAATCGCCCGATTGAATTTGAAAACTGACACTCTTGAGAACCGCAACGGCTGCATTGGGCGGCGCTGCAGTGACTTGCTCGACCGAGAGATTACCCACAGGTGGGGGCAACTCCATGCCCGCTTCGCGCGGAGGGTTGTCTGCTAGTAGTTTTTGTAAGCGCTGATAGGCGCTGAGCACACTATTCCACTGGCGCCACACGGCAATGACTTGCTGAACCGGGGCTAAGGCGCGGCCCAGCAAAATCGAACCAGCGATCATCATACCGGCGGTGACCTGACCCATGATCACAAGGAGAGCGCCTAAACCTAAAATCAATGATTGCACCGCGATTTGCACAAACTTAGTGACCGAGCCCACCCGCGACGCTTTTTGACTGGCCTCGGCTTGCAGCTTGAGAAACTTCACATGCTGGTCATACCACCGCGCGCGCATATTGGGCAGCATGCCCATGGCCTCAATCACTTCGGCATTGCGCAAATTATTCGTTGCCATATTGCTTGAGCGGATTGCAACGCCATTGGCCTCGGCCAAGGGTTTGCGTGAAACCACTTCGTTTAACCAAGCTAAGGCGACGAGGATTGCGACACTGATGAACGCAAATAAACCCATCCAAAAGTTAAAGACAAAAATGACAATTAAATAGATGGGAAACCACGGGGCATCAAAAAAGGCGAACATGCCATTACCGGTCACAAACTGGCGAATGGTCGTTAGGTCATTTAAGGCTTGGCCGGCATTAACGCCCGAGCCGCTTAGGTTTTGCTCAAAAGCAGCGGTGTAAACCCGATTATTTAAAAAGGTGTCCATCTTGGCGCCAATGCGAATCACCACCATGCTGCGGATGTACTCCAGCACGGCCATCAGGGCAAACAGGCCCACGGTCATGAAACTTAGGACATGCAAGGTGGTTTCATTGCGGCTCACTAAGACGCGGTCATAGACTTCGAGCATGTAGATGGACGGCACCAACATTAAAATATTGATGCAAGCGGTAAAAATGGCTATGGTGTAAAAAACCTGCTTGAACTTGAGTAATGCCTCAGTAATTTCATTGGTTGGCATTAATTGCCGAATTCGGTTGCGCAAAGTCGTACTCCCAAGCCACTTAAAAGTTAGTTGAATTTAGAGGGCGACTATAGCATATTTTTGTGATGTAAATCACAAAAATATGCTATTTCGTCGTTTTTAACCCATTTTCAGCACAAATTGCCCTTGTTTTATGCAGGGCATCACGAAAAACTCGGCCTTTCCTAACCAAGGAGCTGGCGATGCCGCGCCAGCGCCGCATCCATGCACTCGGTTAATTCGGCCCTAAAACGCGCTTTTGAAAAGTGCAGCGCATTTTCCCGGCAGTTCGCAGCAGTAATCGGCGCGCCCAAAGACTCAAAGCGCCCTAGCGCCTGCACAATCGCCTCGCCCGTTTGCTCTGGGAAAAAGAGGCCTGTCCGTGCCATATCTTCATCCCGACCCCGAATGGTCTCGAGCGCGCCCCCTTTAGCAAAGGCAATCACGGGGGTCCCGCAGGCCTGTGCCTCAAGTGGGGCAATGCCAAAATCCTCTTCGGCAGCAAAAACAAAGGCCTTAGCCCGGCGTAAATGCGAAAGTAAGCCATCAAAGGATTGATGGCCCAATAAGGTCACGTTGGGCGTGGCGATCTGTTTGATTTTGTCAAAATCAGGGCCATCCCCAATCACAATCAAGCGTTTACCCGGCATCTGGGCAAAGGATTTGACAATCAAATCCACTTTTTTGTAGGGCACAAGGCGCGAAGCGGTTAAATAAAAATCGCCCTTTTCTTCGCCGATCGTAAAGGCGTCCAGGTCCACGGGTGGGTAGATCACGACCGAGTCGCGGCGATACACTTTTTGAATTCTTCTGGCAATAAATTGGGAGATCGCAATAAACTCATCAACGCCGTTTGCTGTGCGCAAATCCCAGATCCGCATCTTATGGAGTAAATATTTGGCAAGCCATGCTTTGGGACCACGCGTTAATCCAGACTCCTGTAAATATTGGTGCTGCAAGTCCCAGGCATAGCGCATCGGCGAATAGCACATGCACACATGGCACTGATCCGGCCCGGTAATCACCCCTTTGGCAACCGCATGGCTGCTGGAGATCACCAAATCGTAGGACGATAAATCAAACTGCTCGACCGCCAAGGGCATGAGGGGCAAATACGCACGGTACTTGGTTTTTGCCCATGGCAGATTTTGAATAAATGAAGTGTGAACGGGCTTGCCGCCCAAAAACGCCCGATCTTTTTGAGGGACAAAATCCACCGTACTGTAAATATCCGCCTGGGGGTAGCACAGCAACATTTGCTCGAGCACACGCTCGGCGCCGGCATACACCGTTAACCAATCGTGAACGATGGCAACGCGCAGGGGCTGGGGTACTAAAGAAGCGCTCATGGTGCTGGTGTCATCCCATCGTGTGGTTGCGGTTGATATTGGGTATTGGGCAAAGGGGATCTGGTATTTAGTACTGGGCAATGCGCCTACTGCCTTTACGGTTCAAGCCTCAATATATCCCAATGGTAGCCAAAGCAGCGCAGATCAGGATGCCGCTGCAATCTGGGAATAGGCCTGGATGGTCTGCTCGGCCGCGCGGGCCCAACTAAACTGCTGCGCGCGCGCGAGCCCCAGTGCAGAGAGGTGGGCACATTTGACATCATCGACTATGAGCTGCGCCAAGGCTTCGCGCACCTCCTCTGTCTGCTCGGGATCAACGTAGAGCACGGCATCGCCGCCAACTTCGGGCAAGGAAGCGGCATTGGAACAAATGACGGGTACGCCAGAAGCCATCGCCTCGAGCACCGGCAGACCAAAGCCCTCGTAATGGGAAATACACGCAAAGACTTTGGCTCCTGAGTAAATCAATGGCAAATCCGAGTCCGGTACAAAATTTAAGTATTTAAGCCAGCCCTGCGCGCTGTAGAGCCCAATCTTGTGGTGAATCTGCGCGCTGTTCCAGCCTTGACCGCCCACCAATACAAGCGGGAAATGCAGGCGCAGCGCAAGGGGCAAACTCGCGTAGGCATCAATTAAGCGCTCCACATTTTTGCGCGGCTCAATCGTTCCAACCGACAAGGTGTATGCGCCCACCTGCAGACCATAGGCGGCAAGAACGGATGCCAGCGCCTCTTTGTCTCGCTTTTGAAACATCGGGTCAGCGCCCAAGGCCACGCTCACCACGCGATGTTCACAGGCCGGAAAAAAATCAAGCAATTCGCGTTTGGAAAATTCGGAATCGGTAATAAAGAGATTTCCTTTTTTTACCAAATGCGGAAAGATCTTTTCTTGGTAACGCACCCGAAATTCCGGATGGTATTGCGGCACCCGAAAGGCAGACATATCGTGCACGGTACTCACGCACTTACCGGCAAAGTGGGGCAAGACAAAACTGGGCGAGTGGTAAATGTAGTCTTTGTAGGGCGCAGTGATGATGCCTTTGATGGTGGGCGATACCGCCCAAAATGCCGAGCGCGCCTTAGCGTGTGCCCACTGCCTTAATGGACTGCCAGGCACGCCAGCATGCGCTTTATCAACCGAGTGGTATTTATCAATTAAGGTCTGCGGATCATCTACCCAGCCGAGTAAAAACTGAAACTTCACCTGCTCCAATAAAGGGGACTGGCGAAAGCCTTTGGCAAGCTCATAGGTATAACGGCCGATGCCCGTTAGGGATACGAGCATGGGGTCTAAGGAAAAGATGAGTTTCACATTACACTTTTTTAGTTGCGGGATTTTCGTAATTCAAGCAGATGCAGCGCTTTATCACGCACATAGCGCCACTGCCCTGCCGCGCCAACCATGTGGCGAATATTTTGCGGCCTAAAAAAAATGTCCATCACAAAATTGGAGATAAATAAACTACCCAAGCCGGAAATGGCTGCGCCAAGTAATCCATAGCTTGGAATCAGAAACCAGCCGAGTCCCAATGAAGTAAGTAAGCCAACAAAAGCGCAAATAGGTACATAACGCACCCTGCCCTCAATCACCAAGAACATGCTCCGAATCGAGCCCATCAATATCAATAGCGGCCTCAAACTTAACCAAAGTAACAGATCTTGGGCTGCTAAGTATTGGGCGCCATATACCCAGGGGAAAATTAAATACACGAGCAAGATAGGAAACAGCATCGCAATAAAGAAGAGTAGGCCGAGCAAATAAATTCGACTGGCCAATACTGGAAACTCAGAGGGCTGTTTTTTTGCCAGCTCGGGTACCAAGATCATCGAAAAAATGACCACCATAATGTCAAAGAGCTCCATGCATTTAAAGGCTGCTGCATAAATCCCCAGCGACTCGATTCCTAAATAATAATCAATTAAATAGTATTCGCAGCGCACCTGAAAAGCGATTAAAAAACCGCTCAGCATCATGAGCAAAGACCTACTTAAGAGTTTTTTTGCATAGTCCTTATCAAATTGGCCAACCCAATTAGTCCAGTGGCGCGCCTTATAGGAAGCCAGTATTCCCATATTGGCGGCATATTCACCCGACATGGTTGCTGTAACGCAGACCAAGGGAAGGCCAAATAAAACGCAGCATACTTTGAGCAGGGTGGAGACAAGGGAAGTTGAAATATGGGTGTATGCAATCACATAAATACGATGCTCGATTCGCAGTCGATACTCCCAAATCTCACTGGCCTGAAATACGAACAATATTCCGTAAATCAATGCCATATAAAACAACACTCCAATGCCCTGACTTACGCCAACGACTAAAAGCAGCCCCACATAGGCAATCGACCCAAAGAGTATGCGAAGGATAAACACCGTCTTTTGGATGTTAGCCATTGCTTGATCTGACTTGGTTTGGCTCAAATCACGCAAAATAATATCTTCACCGCCCGCAGTAGCGACCGAGCCAAACAGGGTTGCGGATGCCAATACGTAGCTGAGCATGCCCCACTCCGTGGGACCGTAATGGCGTGCAATTAAGATACTGACCGCAAAACCAAGGCCCATCCGCACGATGCGATCTAGCATCAACCAACCCGAGGAAGTCGCCATCCGTTGCGTAATACTTTTTGGTGGATGACTCATATTAAATAGAGGCTTAAGGGATAGGGCTTGATTAAAGACAAAAACTTAATGGACTTGGGAAGTATTTGACACTTTTTTTCGCTGAATCAATCCAGTGTCGGCGTGGCATAAGCAGGCAAGAAAAAATATCCAAACCCACATCGGAGAAAAGCTCAGGTCAGGCTGGGCGATGATCTTAGCCATAATAGTAGCCCATAATCCCCAAACCCCAGCAACTGCCCAATCATTCATACCATGGTGATTGAGCCGGGAAATATTGTCTAGCGCTAAACGCGTCAGGGTAACTAAAAACAATACAAACAGTAAAAAGCCTAAAACCCCTACATTACTCAGTAAAAAAGTTAAAAAGCTCGATGGTCGATTGCTACCTAAACCAACCCCTAGGCCATAGGTGTGCCATAGAATTTCAAAACCCTGAAGATCGGATTCCAGTCTGACTCTAAAAGAATCGCCATCTGATTTTTGCAGTAACACGACATTGATCAGATCGCGAACTTCTGGCGAGCCCACAAAAACCATCAGGCCAATCCAAATCACCGCAACCGTAGTAAAAACAATTATTAATAGCGACTTGCTGGTCCAACCCCCATTGATCACTTGAAAAAAGCCGATCCCGAGCAAAATGCAGGCAAGGACTCCAACTATGCCCACATATGCAGTCGTGGAAGTGGTAATGAGCATTGAAAAAAGGGTGAGGATCACTCCGCCGAGCAATACCATACTCGGACGCCTTACCCACCAAACCAGTAAAAACGCAAAAACACCTGTTAGGTAGGTAGCAAAAACGGAAGGCTCCAAAAATGTACTATTGACGCGAGAAAAAGAACCGATCAATTGTTCGTTACCTAAACTCCAGCCTTCAACCGTATATAACAATTCTTTAGGAAAATAAATATGAGTAGCATTTGAGACCACCTGCCAGAGTGCTATGGCAAGCGCAAAAACGAGACTGAATAAAATGGCGCGGATAAACGTCAGCGGAGAAATGATCCTAAACCAAATGATGATCAAAATGAGTGCATTGACCAGTAATTGAATCGACTGATTAAAGTGTTGCGACTCTAGAGCAAGACGAGTCATATTGTTAAACTGATCGTCAATACTTATCTTAGGGGAATACACTAAGGTGCCGTAAAAAACTTGCGGCAATATGAAAGCTCCGAGCAACCCGACAATCACGAAGGCCAGCAAATAAAGCAAGGGATTATTTTGCTTGGGCACCCTCCATCCGCTGGGCTGCCAAAATAAATCGACCACTCCCCTCAGAACAAATAGCGCCCCAAAAAAATAATACAAAATGATTGGACTACTACCAATATTAATATAGGCAGTCGCTTGAAATATGGAAGAAATAATTAAGCCAGTGAGAATGGCTTGCTGCCCGAGTAAAAATAAAATAATCCCCAGGCAAGAAAATACGACGGTACTGGTCTCTAGCACGCGCTACAGCCATCGACCAAGACATTGCTGGTCACGTTATTGGTCTTTGACTGAACAGAATATCTTTGGGCTGAAAAGAAAAAACTGGAATCAAAGACTGTAATTAGAAAACGTTTAAATGGCTTAGCTAAAATTTTACTTTGAGTCCACGCCATCATTAGCCTCAGATCGATACCGCCTTAGACTTAGCTTTAACAACAAAGCAAAACTTCCGATGAAAATACCCGCCAACAAGCCCATAATAATGGCTAACCTTGATGTAATAATTGGCTCGAATGCCGCATAAATTGGCTCCAATTGTTTTACCGGTTGAGTGTATGGCTCGCTTAACTGGGCCTCTTCTTCTGCTAGCTGCTTGCGAACAATAGTTAATGATTCACGTAAATTCTGAGCTGCTTTATCGGCAATGACAATTTGATTGAAATTATTGGAGTTGTCCTTATTACTAGCTTTCGCTTCGTACTTGGCTAACTCAGAAAGGTACAAATTCACTTGATCTTGGGTAATTTTTTTCTGAGCTTTCAATTTTTCGATTACCGGAGCAGCAATCAAATTTTGGGCCTCCTGAACCGCAAAGACGATGGCACTCAAACAATTAGATGCAATTTGCGGTGATGATGCATTCCAACTTATTTTGGCTAAAGACAAACTTTGAAATGTCGGATTAGGTAACTTAACCATGTTCGCATTTAAATCTTTGACCATTTCTGCTTGATAGTTCGGAGATTCTTTATACTGGCACTTCTCTCGAATGCTTGCACTAAAAAAAGACGGTTGCTTAAAGCGCTCAATCATCAAGGCAGCAGATTCGGGTTCACTGCCCTGAACAATAGTAGCTCCCGATGGCGCAACAACCAAAGAGCCTACTCGGGCTGGCGAAATCACTACGGTAGCCTCAAATTTAGATGGAAGCGCCAAATACAGTACAAAACCCGATACCAATCCAATCAGACCGCCAAACAATGGCCAACGCCATTGCTTACGAATAAGGCCCAACACCTCCCAAATATTTAAATCCCCAAATCGATCGTTCACATTGCCTTCCAGTGATGGTCTAGATACCCATTTTTGGACATTTTAGCATTTTGACTCTATAAAGCACTAGAGTGCTAATAGCGAATCAACCCCCTCTGGGCCTTTAGAATCGATTGTTAGAAGCCCCGATTGACCCCATCACTACGATCAAAGGGCGCTCTAAAGAAGAGCCCTCCCTAATTGGGCATGTTTTGCAAGATTGTTCGATTGCTGCAATTGCTTTAAGTACAATCAATTGAGAGAAGTTATTAACACCTCATCAACGAGTGAATCTATAGCCATGAATCCTTGCCGCCTTTGCGAAGGAATGCTCACCCATCAGTTTGATCTAAGGCTTTTGGGCAAATATGACGTGCCATTTTCTAAATGCGAGCAATGCGGCTCCTTGCAGTCGGAGAATCCTTACTGGCTTGACGAGGCCTACTCTGGCAAAAACTTATCGAACTTAGATACTGGCGCAGCGCAGCGTAATATCCACAATCTAGCTGCTTGCTATGCCATCTGCAAATTATTCAAGATAAAAGACGTGGTTGATATTGGCGGCGGAGATGGTCTGCTATGCCGCATGCTGCGTGATTACAGCATTAATTGTTTTGTCAAAGATAAGTACGCCACCCCGATTTATGCCCAGGGTTTTACTGAGCAAAATTTTCTCAAGCCAGAACTGATTATTGGCTTTGAAGTACTGGAGCACTTTGCCAATCCCCGAGTAGATTTAGAAGAATTGTTTCAATTTCAATCAAAAGCGTTATTGCTCAGCACGGCAATCTATGACAATCAATCCAAGGATTGGTGGTACCTCGTTCCTGAAAGTGGGCAGCATGTATTTTTTTATAGCAAAAAAGCGTTAGAGATGATCGCTAGAAAGTACGACTATTCATTGGTCACGAGTGGGGGCTTTATCCTCCTCCTAAAAGAGCAGTCTTTTGTGAAAAAAGCATTGGCTAAATTTGTATTATCAAAAGTGGTTTGTCGCTTACTGCGGTCATGGGTTGTTTTACTGCCAGCCCCAGGAATTCAAAAAGACCAAGCTTTGCAGATTGAAAAATCCAAGCGCTTGCAAAAACCGCACTAGCCACCTGATCCCGTTTCAGGTGTTTTACGGTTGTTTTACAGTTGTTATTCCATTTTTTTAATTATTTATCAATTGCTCTGCTGACCAAAGCGCCAAAGCGCTGCGCAGTAAAAAATAGCGTCTTTTGATCGTACTAAGGATTAGAATCATTCCAAAGAGAATCATCCCTAAGCCAATCTAAGCATAGATTGCTCCCCCTCCTTCCCTTTATTCATTTGGGCGCCCCCTTTAAATACTGCTTTCAAAGGGCCTTGGGCTCTAAATAATCCGATAACCTGCTAAGATTCGCATACTTTTGACCATCTTGTACCGGATAGCTTGATACCCCAATGAATAGCGCACATCGCGGATTCTTACGACCTTTAAGTACTGGCATTTCTTTCATAGCGCGTTTATGTGATGCAGCTATCATTTGGCTCGCACTTAGTGCATCACTCCGTCTATTCAATGTGTATGAATCTTCGCTGTATCAATACGCTACTTTACTATCCATTATTTTTTACCTCTTGATCGCAGAATTTAGCTCTGGCTTTAGTTCTGCGCGTCTTGAAAATTATGGCGATATTGCCGGCAGAGTTATTGTTTCTTGGGTCTTCACGGGTATTGCATTATTTTTAGTGGCTTTTTTTACTAAAACATCGATTGAATTTTCTCGCCTCGCCATCGGCGCATGGCTACTTATCACACCAATTCTGTTAATTGCAGAGCGCCTCTTCATTTTTTTCTGTTTGCGTCGTTTGCGCTCTTCCATCCACAATACACGCACCTACGCTATTTTAGGAAGCGGCAATGTAGCCAAGTCACTTCCTGAACAAATTCAAACGCTTGCTTGGACTGGACTGCAACTGGTTGGCCAGTATGACCGTTTAGAAGATTTACTCAATGAATTAGAAAATAAGCCGATCGATTATGTTTTTCTAACTTACTCGGAAAGTGAACATGAAAAAATTGTTGCTGCAATTAAGGCCTTAAACGATTCAACCACTTCAACTTATTTAGTGCCAGACCTTCTACTGTCTGAATTACTTGGTTCGCGCTGGATTATGCTGGGCAATACGCCCTTGGTTGTAATCAATGACCATCCATTTTTTGATGGGGGTTGGCTCTTAAAAAAAATCGAAGATTTTGTACTTGGCTTGCTCATACTCATACTCATATCGCCTATTCTTGCGATCATTGCACTGACCGTCAAATTAAGCTCGCCTGGACCCGTCCTCTTTAAACAAAGACGCCATGGTCTGAATGGTGACATTATTAAAGTCTATAAATTTAGAACTATGACGGTTTTAGATGATGGTGATGTGGTGGTGCAAGCGACTAAAAATGATGTCCGTATCACTCCGGTCGGAAAATTTCTACGCCGCTATTCTTTGGATGAATTGCCGCAATTTTTAAATGTACTGCAAGGCACTATGTCTATTGTGGGACCACGTCCACATGCGCTTGCCCATAATGAGCATTACCGCAAACTGATTGATGGCTATATGCAGCGCCACAAAGTAAAGCCGGGTATTACAGGCTGGGCTCAAGTCAATGGATTTCGCGGCGAAACCGATACGCTTGATAAAATGCAATCGCGTGTCGAGCATGATATTTACTATATCAACCACTGGTCATTGGGTTTGGACCTCAAAATCATTATGCTCACCATTCTCAATGGCTTGATGGGTAAAACAGCGTATTAATTTTTAAGTCGTTTCTAAATAGCTGCTAAGTAACTAATAACTAACCACTAAGCAACTACTGTGTAACTATTGAGCAATCTTAAGCGTTTGTAAAAAAATTCCCAGCTTGCGCTCATCATCATTCATTTTTAACTGATACGGCGATACTGAATCTGGTGTTGCTATCTGGATTTGTACAAGGCCCTCTTTTCCTATAGCACCAATAGGAATGTCATAGCGATACTCTTGTGCTTCATTCCCGCGGTTATCCAAACAAAGCCGATTGCTGCCTATTGGCTGTTGATTTAGTTGAATGATCACTTGCTGACACGGTTTGCTATTTGTAACTAAAGCTTTAAACGTTAATACCAATTGGGCCTTTTTCTCTGGTGCGAGATTCATCACGCGCAAATTAACCGTTGCTTGCTCATTCATAGTCCAGCGTCCAAGACTCTCGGGAATTGAAAATCCATTTCCAATATAAAACTGACTCACTCCTTTGTTAGAAAAATCAATCACCTGATTGAGTCTATACGCTGCAGGTACAGTCTGAGTTGACAGTGGATTAGCAAACGTAGGCAAACCAAGGGAAAAGTAATAGTTTGCCCAGTGGGCATTGAGCTGCTCGTCATGCGCTTGCAAATGTGCATCGGGTAATAACTCGAATACGCGACCTTGGACTGGCCGAATAAAGAGGATGCGAATATCGTCTCCATGAGCCAATAAGCGATAGTCGCGATTGATCTTCAAGACTCTACCGTCGACCTTGAGCACATGCGCTCCAAAGTAGATTGATGAAAAACTTCCTGTTAAACCTTTGACATCCACAAAATCGATCGGCTGCTGGGGCAGCTCTAGTGTCACAGTGCGCGCTTGTGTAAGGTTCACTATTAGCGGTGTAGTCACTATTTTCATTTGAATAGAAAGTAATAACATCGGCACCACAAGCAAGAGGGCGCTGGGTAATTGCCAGCCCGATCGCGCTTGCGCGCCGCGCATCATTTGCGCCAGCAAGAGGCAGGCAAATAAAGCAAAAAATGGAATAGTCCATTTAAAGTAATGAATATTTAAAAACCGCCATATGCCGCTAGGCAGTAGATCGCCATACGGCAGATACAAAACAAAAAAGAGGGTGATAGTGATAGCGATGGTGCGCAGTACAAAATCACCGCGCAATGCAATCCACACTAAACCAGCAAAAGAGAGTAACAACCAAGGGTAATGCTGTATGAGTCCTGACCCGGCTTCGCCATAGAGTGGCTGCGCATTTAACCAAATGGAGTAGAACTTTTCAGCTAAATCGGCAATCCAAAAGCCATTACTGCCGGCAACTTGCAAATAGTTTCCTAAGGGCGCGCCATGAACCCATAGGTTAAAGCCAATAAAGATAGCGGGGCCTACTAAAGCGCCAAACACAACGCTAATTAAAAAACGCGGCAGATGCTGTTGCGTGCCTACCGTTTTAGGCAATCTCCAGTAACTCCACACAAAGGCGCAGCCAATGACTATACCGATGAGCGCATCAACGGGCCGAGTAGGCACCATTAAGCCTAAACTCCCTGCTACCAAGAACGCCTGCCACGAATGCAAATGGCTGCGTTTACCTGCCTTGATTTCCTGAACCCAAATTAAACCGAGGATGCCAGTCGCTAATAAAGCTGCGCTTAATGTAGTTGTCCATGGAATAACAAAATTTTCAAAAAGCGTAAGTTCAAAAATCGTACTTGCAAATAATAAAAAGATGCTTACAACCCGCGGCAAATACCGATCGCATAAACAAATAAAGACATAGATAAACCACAGTAAGCAAATCAGGTTGATTAAAAAAAACGGGTGATTAGGCGAGAAAACTAAAAATACCGCTCCTAGGGCGGAATACATTGGCGGATAAAAATATTGATCGGCAGAAAAATCAAGTCCATAAAGGGCATTGGCGGCTTTAAGGTACTGACTTTGATCAAACCATCCCCACCAGCTTAGTGGATTAACTTCAGGGCCATTGCTAGGGGTATAAGGCAGAAAAAAATAGACGCCTATATAAATGAGCGTAATCACAGTGAGCAAATACGGAAAGGTCAGCAGACGCTGCAAGGTACGTTTCCACACCGCGTAAGTATTCATGGGCACAGTATCTCAGAAATAGTAGATATTTCGATCTGCGGGGCAAATCGTAGCCCGCATTAAAAACCGCTACGCTGGCTTTACTGCGCGCACGATGGCGTTTTTTCCAATAAAGCGTCTGGTGATATGATCGATGAATCGGCTAATGGGAAAACACCATCGATCATAGATTCGGAGCATGCGCACATTCACTTGACCGCCGCCTTGATCCAATGCCTTGTAGAGCAATGTTGCTAACACTCCAACACTATCGGCGTAGTAGCTGTCGGTAATCTGAAATTGCGCTTTTTGAATAACGCGAGTCAGCGAAGTGCGGGTATACCGTCGGTGGTGACCCACATGCTGGTCCATGCTGGTAAATAAAAACTGAAAAGCTGGCACAAATACCAGGATCTGCCCGCCAGGTCGTACTTTTTTAAACCACAAGGCGGCAATCGCCTCATCATCTTCAATGTGCTCGAGCACATTCAGGGAATAGAGATAGTCAATGCTGCCATCGGATAACTCCGCTAAATCATTGACTACAGTAAGGCCTTGGCTTTGCAAGGCAGCGCACAGCGTCGGATCGGTTTCGATGCACACGATGCGATCATGGGACTTTGCAATTGGACCCGCAAAGGTGCCATTGCCTGCGCCAAAATCGACGATCGATTGATCGGGATGCGCATTTTGTAAGACAAGGTCTAGCAAAAACCGATTGTAGTTTTTGGCGTGCGCCATCACGTCCAAATTATCACGCCCGCTGTATTCAATCGCTGCCATTCGGTTTTAACCTTGCAAAATAGGATGCAGACTACGCTCATCCATTGGATTTGCGCTCATTGTCTTGCAATTGTTGTTGCAATAAGCCGCGCTCAAATATGCGCTTATCTTGGTGCGCAATGGAATCTAAAATGAGGCCCACTGCCAGCAACACAATCGCAATAATCTCTAAGCCCGCAGCGAGCACTGCAGAAGGCACATGGTAAATGTAGCGATGCCGAATCCAGTCGTCAATCACGGGGGCGCCTGCGAGCAAGCCCAACAGCCCAATGAAGATGGCCGCGCTGCCAAAAAAGAACAGGGGGCGATAGTAGCGCAAAATATTACCAATGGTTGCTAACACGCGTATGCCATCACTCAAGGTACTTAGCTTTGAAAAGCTCCCTTCTGGCCTGTCTTTATAGGCTACTGCAATTTCAATAATCCGAAAGCGTTTATCCAGGGCGTGCAAGGTCATGTCGGTCTCAATCTCAAAACCAGGCACCAAAATCGGGTAGTTTTTAACAAAGCGCCTGGACATGGCACGATAGCCACTCATGATGTCAACTAAGCTCGCATTAAATAAGCGATTAATCAGATAACGCACCAATCGATTGCCAAACCCATGCAGTGCGCGTTTATTCTCTACGGCGTAGTTACCCGCAGAATGGCGATCACCTACCACTATATCGGCCGCCCCACTGGTAATGGGCTCAATTAATTGCCACGCTTGCGAAGCGGGATACGTCGTATCGGCATCGGCTAGTAAATACACATCGGCATCAATCTCCATAAACGCGCGGCGCATTGCATTGCCTTTGCCGGGGCGCACTTCATCAATGACGCCACCGGCGCAGCCTAGCCTGGCCATTGCTGCCTTGGCAATGGCGCCCGTATTATCAGTGGAGCGATTGTTAATGACCCAGATTTGCGCACTGGGCAAATGCGCATGAAAATCGGCGATGCAGGCCTCGATCGTGAGGGCTTCATTAAACGCCGGAAGAATCACGCAAACGGTCATGGGGCTTATGCCTTTAGCATCCATTGCAAGGTCTCTTCAAGCGGGCGCCATTCAATTCTCCCAATTGCCTGCTCTAGAAACGCCGAACTACCGCACAGCCTCACGATTTCATTGCTTCTAACAAACTGGGGATTAACCTCAATCGCCATTGAGTGGCCAGTCATGGTTTCAAGCTGGGCAATTACTTGGCGCAGACTATGGGTGCGGCCTGAGGCTAGGTTGTAGGTTTTGCCGGCTATGCCATGCGTTAACAAGGCAAGGTACAGCGTGCTAATGTCGCGCACATCATTGTATTCACGGTACACATCGACATTACCCAGTTCAATCACACTGGCTTTACGCGCAAAATGATCGACAATTTTGGGGATCACAAAATGCGCGCCATGGCCAATGCCAGTGTAATTAAAGGGACGGGTAGTGACGATCGGTAAGCGCGCATGAAAGTTGCGTGCAAGCAACTCCATGGCCAGTTTGCTCATTGCATAGTGATTTACTGGAGCGGGCGTTTGACTTTCCACAATCGGCGACTGCTCCGTATTGCCATACACATTGGCAGAGCTTGCCAAAATGACTTTTTGGGGTGGGCTTGCAAGGTGACTGAGTGCCTCTAAAAAATCCAGGCTACCTAACAGGTTGGTTTGGTAATAGGCAAGGTTATCGTCGTGCGTAACATGACTAATGGCCGCTAAATGAATTACATGGGTTGGCTGCACTTCATTGACGCATGCTTGCAGCGCTTTGCGATCCTCCAATTGCGCCTGCAGTGAAAAAACCGCAAAGCCGGCTTGCCTGGCAGCTTGGGTTAGATGAATCCCCGTAAATCCATCGGCGCCCGTCAGCAAGAGTCGCATACTAGAATGATTGGCCTTGGCGATTGCGCCTTAAGTCAGCCTCCACCATCATTTGGCACAACTCTTCGAGTTTAGTCGTGGGCTGCCAATCCAAGTCGTGCTTGGCTTTGGCTGGATCGCCAATCAGCAAATCGACTTCTGCGGGGCGATGAAAGCGAGGATTAATCCGCACGATGGTCTTGCCGCTCACTGTATCCACGCCCACTTCATTTAAGTCCGCACCCTGCCACTCGAGCTGGAAATCGGCCGCTTTAGCAGCGAGCGAAACAAAATCGCGTACGGTTTCAGTGCGGTTGGTTGCTAAAACATAGGTATCTGGCTGATCGACTTGCAGCATTTTCCACATGCCAACAACGTAGTCCTTGGCATAACCCCAATCACGCTGGGCATCTAAATTACCCAGCTCAAGGCACTGGGCCTGGCCTAAGCGGATTTTCGCCAAGGTATCGGTAATTTTTCGGGTGACAAACTCTTGGCCACGCAGCGGTGATTCATGATTAAACAAAATACCGCTCGAAGCAAAAATACCGTAACTCTCGCGGTAGTTGATCGTCATCCAATGGGCGTAGAGCTTGGCAACCCCGTAAGGGCTGCGCGGATAAAACGGGGTGGTCTCCATTTGGGGAATGGCTTGCACTTTGCCAAACATTTCCGAGGTAGAGGCTTGGTAAAACCGAATGCTGGGATTGACAATGCGTATCGCCTCGAGCAGATTGACCGCGCCAATACCGGTAATTTGCGCCGTGGTGATGGGCTGATCAAACGAGACCCCCACAAAACTTTGGGCGGCTAAGTTATACAGTTCAGTCGGCTTTACTGTTTGCAGTAAGCGAATCGCGCTAGAGAGGTCGGTTAAATCAAACTCCACCAAATGCAAATCGGGGTGCTGCGTAATGCCCAGCTCATTGATGCGCCAGAAATTGACCGAACTGGTGCGGCGATAGGTGCCATGCACCACGTAGCCTTTGTCCAACAACAACTGGGCAAGGTAGGCGCCGTCTTGACCGGTGATGCCCGTAATGAGTGCAACTTTTTTTAAATTATTCAAACTAAAAACCTCTTTTTAGACTGCCATTCGCCGCGCTTATTCACGGCCATATTCATCATCAAAGCGAATGATGTCATCTTCTCCGGTATAGGTGCCCGATTGCACCTCAATCAGGACCAAAACCTCGGAACCAATATTCTCTAAACGGTGTTTATGCCCTGCAGGGATATAGGTTGATTCATTCATAGCGAGGGTCAGCATCTTGTCACCGTTGACTACTTTTGCAAGGCCGCTCACCACCACCCAATGCTCGCTGCGGTGGTGGTGCATTTGTAAGCTCAGGCGCCCCTTTGGCTTGACTTCAATCCGCTTAATTTTAAAATTCGTACCCTCTTCTAAAACCGTATAGGTGCCCCAAGGACGCGATACGGTTTTATGCAATTTAGCAATGTGGTGATCAGCGAGCTTGAGCTCGGACACCACGCTTTTGACGTCCTGCGAGCGGTTGGCATCGACTACCAAAAGCGCATCGGGGGTGTCGATAATCATCACGTCTTTGAGGCCAACGGTAGCCACCAAACGGTCTTCAGACTGCACAAAGGTGTTGCTCGTATCGACGAAAATGCATTCCCCTAAGGCGCGGTTACCCTGGCCATCTGGCAAAGCTAAGTCCCGAACTGCGGCCCAAGAGCCAATGTCATTCCAGGCAAAGCCGCCCTCGACCACCACGACCTTGTCGGAGTGCTCCATGAGCGCATAGTCAATCGAAATACTCGGGACGCTTTCAAAAAAGGCGGCTGGAATTTCAAGGGCTGCGTCCACCTGATCCTGAGGTCCAGTTGCATCCCAGCACGCTTGCACACTGGCTGCTACGCTGGGCGCCCAGCGCTGCATTTGTTCCAGCAGGGTTGCTGCGCCAAAACAAAACATGCCTGAGTTCCAAAGGTAATTGCCGGCCGATAGGTAATCGCGGGCTTTTTCCAAGCTGGGCTTTTCCACAAAGCGCGACACTTTTTTACCGCCGCCCAAATCCTGTCCGTATTCAATGTAACCAAAACCCGTTTCTGGGGCCGTTGGTGTGATGCCAAACGTGACGAGATGCCCTTGCTGCGCCAAATCAAATGCCGTGCTGACGGCTGCATCAAACTGGCTTAAGTCGTCAATCAGGTGATCGGCTGGCAAGATCAGCAAAACCACATCCTTGCCAAAACGGTTGATGGCTTGATGGGCAGCCAAAGCAATGGCTGCTGCGGTATTGCGCGCAAACGGTTCTAATAAGAACAGGCTATGGATGTTGGCCTTGGTCTGCACATCGCGCGATAAAAAATAGTATTCCGTATTGGTGACCGTGATTACCGTAGGGCAATCATCCACGCGCAGGCATTGCTCTAAAGCAGCCGCCCGTAGATAGGTCTTTTCCAAGAGGCTTTGCCCATCCGCCAATTTCATGAAGGGTTTTGGATGCCCCTCGCGCGATACCGGCCACAAGCGGGTTCCAGCGCCGCCAGACAAAATAACCGGCAAAAGAAGGGGGGCTTTAGACATAGGGCAATTATAGAATAGCCATCCGTCAAGGCCTGCTTTTAACCCGCCCGACTGAATCCTATTTTAAAAGTGCGCTTGCTTGATCGAGTACGGCATGGACTGGCGGAATAGACTGAAAGTCGCCCAAATTGGCGATCTTGCTGCTCCAATACCCTTCTGTCTTCCAGCGCGGTGAATCGCAGTAGATTTCAATGGTGGGCTTACCCAAAACGGCCGATAAATGGGTCAAACCCGTATCGACCCCAATCGTAAGCGCAGCATGGGCAATGAGGCGGTAGGCCTCCTCAATCGAAAATGCCCGCGGCACAATCGCACCCGGAATCTGGCTAGCGAGGTGGGCGCTGGTTTTCATTTCAGCCGGGCTGCCCCAAGGAAAAATCAGCTGGTAGCCTTGCGTTGATAAAGCCTGACCGGCAGCAATCCAATTGGCATTGGGCCAGCACTTGGCCGCCCGCGCGGTGGCATGAAAGCACAGTATGTATGGCGCTGGTAAACCCGAAGACTGCAAGCGCATGCCTTCTAACATCAGTGGGCTTAGCGCCGCGGTTTTTTCGGCCGGATAAAACTGGGGTGGTTCGCTGCGCCGATCAAACAGCGGCCAATCCAATGCCGAGCACATGACCCAGCGCGAGCGATCAATTGCATGGCATTTGAGGGGGACTTGCACCGATTCATCATAAAAGCGGCGCGCCATTGGCTCATAGCCCGAATGCAAGGTCGCATTGGCAAGGCCAGTGACCATGCCATGCGCTGACTTGCGCGCCAAGGCGCACACCATGCCCGACTTAATTAAGCCTTGGGTTTCCAATACCACATCGTATGGCACGGCTTGCAGCATGGCGCGCATCGCAAAAAACTCGCGCCAGGTATTCCACTGAAATAACTGCTTGCGCCAACGCCGAAAGGCGACTGGAATAATCCGATCAATGCCTCGAAAGGTATTGCTTGTTTTTAAGGGCTCCAGTAAATGCACATACGCTTCTTCGACGATCCAATCGATTTGTGCGTGAGGCAAGCGTTTGCGCAAATCCCAAACCATCGGCAGGGTATGCAATACATCGCCTAGCGACGAGAGTTTCACAATCAAGATTGCGGGCGACTCGGAATGTGGCGTGGCCTGGGTATTACTGGACAAATGCGAAGTGCTCATCCCTGGATTATCGTATGGTTTATGGTGCCTGAACCTAGTCTCTTCACTTAGCCATAGTCACCGAAGGACCTTGGCAAATTAAAACGTGGGCGCCCGCTGCAAGGCCAAACCAGCCGCGTCCTTGGCATTTAAGAGGGCTTGCTTGCCCAGCGGAATTGGCCACTGGATCGCCACTTGGGGATCGCACCACGAAAGGCACACTTCACTCTCGGGATGGTAGTAATCCGTTGTCTTATAGACAAACTCAGCCGTTTCTGACAAAACCAAAAACCCATGGGCAAAGCCCGGTGGCACCCACAGCTGTTTGTGATTTTGCGCGCTGAGCTCCACACCCACCCATTGGCCAAACGTTGCAGCCGCTTGACGCAAATCGACTGCAACATCAAACACACTGCCAGCAATGACGCGCACCAACTTGCCTTGGGTGTGCTCCATTTGATAATGCATTCCGCGCAAAGTCCATTGCCGAGAAAAGGAGTGGTTGTCCTGTACAAACTGCACCTCAAGGCCAGTTGCCTTGGCAAAGTCGTTCGCATTAAAGGACTCGGTAAACCAGCCCCGGTTATCGCCAAATACGGTTGGCTCGATAAGCAATACCTCGGGTATCGACGTAGGCGTTATCTTTAGCTTGCCTGTATCACTTGGCATCATGTCCTCACTGGGGTGGCAAGCGCGTAGTCCGGCCGCCTGCATTAAGTTCGTGGAGTATCTTGGTGAGGTACTGACCGTAACTGTTTTTACTCAGGCGCGCCGCTACCTGCTCTACTGCTTCAGCACTAATCCAGCCTTGACGATAGGCAATCTCTTCAGGGCAAGCCACCATCAGGCCTTGGCGCTTTTGCAGGGTGGCAATAAATCCGGCCGCATCAAGTAAAGAATCATGAGTACCGGTATCAAGCCAAGCAAAACCACGGCCCATGATTTCGACATGGAGTTCGCCGCGCTCCAGATAAGTCCGATTCACGTCGGTGATTTCAAGTTCGCCACGGGCGCTGGGCTGAATCGAAGCGGCGATATCGCATACCTGATTGTCATAAAAATACAAACCGGTTACCGCGTAATTACTGCGTGGCTGGGTTGGTTTTTCCTCGATTGACAAGGCTTTGTTGTTTTGATCAAAGTCGACTACGCCGTAGCGCTCTGGATCATTGACATGGTAAGCAAATACCGTAGCGCCAGCCGTACGATCATTTGCACTATCGAGTTGACTCACTAACTCATGACCATAAAAAATGTTGTCGCCCAAAACGAGGGCGCTGGGGTTGTTGCCGACAAAGGATTTGCCCAGGGTGAAGGCCTGGGCTAAGCCATCTGGCGAAGGCTGCTCACAGTATTGAATGGATAGGCCCCACTGCGAACCGTCACCCAGCAACTCGGCAAAACGGGGGGTATCGTGCGGCGTGGAGATCAGCAAAATATCCCGAATGCCTGCCAACATAAATGTGGCCAAGGGGTAATACACCATTGGCTTATCGTAGACCGGCATGAGCTGTTTGGAGATAGCCTGCGTGACTGGATATAGCCGTGTTCCAGAGCCGCCTGCCAAAATAATGCCTTTTCGATTTACTGCCATAGTGACTGCCTTTTTAATCGGTACTTAAGCTGTGTGCTGCCGCGCAATAGTGCGCACATAATCCGTGACGCCAACATTCCAAGGGGTACGGAGCAAGGCAACAGCGCCATAGCCCCATTCTGACACATCGGCTTGGGCCTCCAATTGCTGCAGTAACTTCGTGGTTTGCATTCGTGAATTCATCGGCCGCGGCGCTGGCAATGGATACGCGCTTGCCGGAATCGGCAGAATTGCCCCGGTGTCGATTTTGAGCTGCATGCCCGCCTGGCTAGCCTCTTGCACAGCCCAGCATGCCAGTCCATGCCAACTGGTCTCGCCTGCGGGTACCGCGTGGTAAATGCCCGATGGAAAGGAGCGCAGCGCGCCATGGCGATCAAATGCCAAAGCTGTACTTACCTCTGCCAACCACGCAGCAGAAGTTGGTACTCCGTACTGATCTGCAATCACCTTGAGCTCATCACGCTCTTGCGCCAAGCGCAGCATCGTCCGAATAAAATTACTGCCCTCACCATACACCCAGCTGGTTCTAAAAATAGCGTACCGCCCCTGCGTCGCATGCAAAAAGGCATGCTCGATCGCACACTCACCGGCGGCCTTGCTTTTGCCATATGCCCCTAGGGGATTGCGCGCATCGGTCTCTCGATAGGGGCCTTCCTTGCTGCCATCAAACACATAGTCGGTGGAATAGTGCAAAAAAGTGGCGCCATGCTGAACTGCGTAGTGGGCCATGCGCTCCGGCGCGCCTGCATTGATGGCATTGGCAAGCAGCTCGTTGGTCTCGGCGGCATCGACTGCCGTGTACGCTGCAGCATTAATGATGCAATCGGGCCTGAATTGATCTAGTGCGGCGCTCACTGCATCTGGCTTACTCAAATCGCACTCAGCCCGCCCAAGGTAAACAAAACGGACTCCGTCTTTACAAGCAAAGGCGGTGCTGGCTTCAAAGGTGGCTTGCAATGCCTTACCCAGCTGACCATCTTTGCCGAAAATGAGAATGTTCATCTGGCTTGTTTATGTGTTTAAGTGCTTGTGTGCTTAGCTATATTGCTTTTGTAGCCAGTCGCGATAGGATCCGCTGACTATGCCTTCAACCCACGCTGGGTTATCTAAATACCATCGCACTGTTTTACGAATACCGCTATCAAAGCTTTCGGCCGGACGCCAGTCCAACTCCCGCTTTAGTTTGCTCGCATCAATTGCGTAGCGGCGATCGTGCCCGGGGCGGTCTTTGACAAAGGTAATTTGCTCGGCATACGATTTGCCATCCGCCCTGGGTTTGCATTCATCCAAAATACGGCAAATGCTTTGCACCACTTCTAGATTGGTTTTTTCATTCCAACCGCCGATGTTATAGGTTTCGCCGAGCTTGCCTTTTGCCAACACAGCCCGAATAGCAGCGCAGTGATCGCGAACGTATAACCAATCCCGCACTTGCTGTCCATCACCGTAAATCGGTAATGGTTTATTGCCTAGGGCATTGAGAATGACTAAGGGGATGAGCTTTTCTGGAAAGTGATACGGGCCGTAATTGTTCGAGCAATTGCTGGTGATGACGGGCAAACCATAGGTATGAAACCAGGCCCGCACCAAATGGTCCGACGCCGCTTTGGAGGCAGAGTAAGGACTATTGGGCTCATACGGATGGGTTTCTGTAAAGGCCGGATCGCTTGCCGATAAGGAGCCATAGACCTCATCCGTCGAAACGTGATGAAAGCGAAAGCCTGCTTTTTTGCTTTCATCTAGCCCATTCCAATAGGCCCTTGCGCATTCCAGTAAATTAAACGTGCCCACAATATTGGTTTGCACAAATTCGGCCGGACCATGAATCGAGCGATCAACGTGGCTCTCAGCAGCAAAATGCACGATGGCGCGCGGCTGGTGTGTTTTTAGTAGATCGGTAACCAACTGCTGATCGCCAATGTCGCCCTGCACAAAAGTATGGCGGGAGTCACCCTCAAGCGCCTCTAAAGTTGCTAAATTACCGGCGTAGGTTAACTTATCTAAATTGACAACACTTTCCGCAGTCGGATCGGCCAGCCAATCCAGCACAAAATTACCGCCGATGAAACCTGCTCCACCCGTTATTAGTATCAATTGATGGCTCCTGCAATACATTGATATGGCATACAAGAAAACTTTTTACAACATTGGAATAAGTCATTATAGGCTTAGCGTGCCGGTACTAGAGTCTTAAAATATACTGATCCTAACTAACGCGAACCCGATTGCCTACTTAACAACCAAGAACCCTATAAGCCTGAAATGGAAATTGTTTACTTATCACCCGCAGTCAACATACCCATTGGTGGGATCAAAGTAATTTACCGTCACTCCGAAATGTTAAACGAGGCTGGAATATCTAGCTCGATATTTCATCCTGACGATGCCTCTTTTTCATGTAATTGGTTTAACCACAATGCCGTTATTCGCAGTGGAAAAAGAAAATGGTTTCGCAAGAAACATGTGATGTACGAAAAAAAACCTTTTAATCCAAAATCGGATTTTATTGTTATTCCTGAGGTTTGGGCAAATCAGATTGGAGCCCAATGCATTCAACGAAAATTAAGGTATGGAATCTTTGTACAAAATGGATACATGATTCATCAAGGCGGCAAAAAAAACATTCCATTGTTAAATACAGTCTATGAAAAAGCAGATTTAATTCTATCTATTTCAGAGGATACAACAGAGGTTCTTAAGTTATCTTTTCCAAACCTTAATCAAAACAAGATTTGTAGGGTAATACCAAACATCGCCGAGGCATTTAAGGATCAATGCCTCTCTAAGAAAAAAATTATCACTTATATGCCAAGGAAACTTACTCGGCATGCAGAAATGATTCACTTTTTTTTAGAGCAATCGCTTCCAGAGGGCTGGAAACTTGTTGCGATCGATAATAAATCGGAGCAAGAGGTTGTTGCGTTGTTAAAAGAAAGCTCCATCTTTTTATCCTTTTGCGAAGCAGAGGGATTTGCCTTGCCGCCAATTGAGGCGGCATTGGCAGGTAATTTGGTTATTGGCTATACCGGCGAGGGGGCTAAAGAATATTTTAAGCCACCCATATTCACAGAAGTACATTGCGGCGACTTGATTAATTTTATAGGAAGTGTAAAAAATTCGATCAATCAACTCCAACTCATTATTGGGAGCCAGGCCTATCAAGAACAGCTACATCATTTATCTGAATACTATTCCTCAGAAAATGAGTCCCGCCTTTTACTTGAATTCGGTCGCAGAGCACAGCAAATCTTGAATCAAACGGATTAGCAGGTGAATTAAAGTAGGGATTGCATACTATCCAGCGGAAAGTTCATCTAATTCTGAATTGCGATATGTCCACATCGATAGCGCCAATAAGAATCCACAAAAATACAATAATATTTCTATGCCATGCTGAAACGCGTACTCTCCAACGCTGTATAAAACCAACAAGGCAACACAGATACTGATGATGGTTCCGCGAAACGGGTGGCGCCCCGTCAGAATGGCATTGAGCAGTAGCAGCAGGATAGCAAGGGGCAATAGAACGAGTCCAGGAACTCCGAAGGCAAGGCCAAGATCAATCCAACCGGAATGGGTGTATACCGCGCTTGTAAAGTTATCCACTTTGCCTCGCAATTGCTGCGCAAACGATCGGAAAACACCATAACCAAAAGGCTGCTCCTGTATCAGTTGCAACCCTACAACCCCCCACGAAACCCTTTCATAGGTGTTCGGTCGAACCGATTCGCCACTCTCGCGCAAAGGGTAGCCGAGTTTTACTGGGTTATGCCAATTGGTGTATTTTTCAACATCCGCTGAGATCGCTATATCCGTAAACAAGTTTTCCCAGCCCGGATTGTTTTTCACGTGCTTGTATGTCAACAGTGTCAGCACCGCCAATATCAGCATAAAGAAAAGCAGGGCCTTCCGACTGATGCTAGAAATGGAATCCCGATAGAGCGGGTGACTAGCATTCTTCAGTAGGTGAATGAGGCCAAACCCAATCCAAAACACTATCAATATGATCGCTAGGCCAACTCCTGCCTTTGCATCAAAAATAAAAACAAAAGAATAAACCGCAACAAAAATGCCCAATAATGAATATGCTGGAATAAGGTAATCTTGCTGACCTTCAGGGGCTGCAAACACATTCGTCTGCGCGCCATTTTCAGCGATCCATTTTTGCTTATTTGACGCATTGCCTAAATTAGAGCGCTTGGGCACCGATACGAATTGATCAATCAATAAACCCAAAAGACCTGCAATCAGCAGTGTGCCGGCGAGCACACCATTAAACTTTGCCCAGTAAATATAGTCGCCGTAGTAGTCGGTACCAAAAAAGCTGTTGTTCGATAATGCTTTGGGGATGTATTGATAAATCAACACAAAAAAACTGCACAGCAAGCCCAGCCACAAAATGGGCAAATACCGTCTATTCCTCAAAAGGCAGAGTCCCGTGGCAGAGCCGAGTGCAATGGCAAGGGATGCTCGCAGCCACGTACTTTTTAGTTCATGGAACTGACGTTGTGGATCAATTGTAAAAAAAAGATAGTGCACCAGTACCCATACCATCATCGCCGCCACAAGACCAAGGGCTAGGTAGACTAAAAAATGCAAATGCAGTTGTATTTTCTTTTTATTCAGCTCTGCGTAAAAATGAAACCAGTAGTAGAGTGATGCCAATCCGCCAACCCACAGCAGAATGTTTCGTAATGCTATTGTGCTCTCAACAGCCCAAATGCCCAATAGGAGTGAGCTCATCAATACAAGAACTAGGCCATTGGATTTTTTAAAAAATTGATTGATGGCAGGCAATGTGGCCACTTTTAATTCTTTCTAAAAATAAATTTACAAAAAGTATGGATGTATTGTCTTCTCATTTTCCACGTAAATTTTGTTTTTTTAAAAATCGTATTGGCTGCCGTGTAGTTGCCTTTATCTAGCAAGTCATTGATCAGGTCGTATGTATCAACTGCGCCTAAATAGTCATCCGGCAATATGCTCAGGAAGTGAGATAACTGCTGATGATTCAGCGCGCGTGCAAAATTAAAAAAGCCATGAAAACCAAATGCAGGATACCAGGGGCTGCGCTCCACAGCAAATTTCTCCGCAACTGCAGTGGGTGCAAATCGAATATCAAACTTCTTCTCTAAGCGCGCTCTGTTGTCAATGCAGATGCAAATATCCTCTGGATGGCGCTTGGGAATGTCTGGGCTTATGAGAGCATCAAGCAACTTTACCGACCGGAGTGAAAACCCACCATTGCCAACTGGCGTTTCAGGATGGTGTGGCCATACGGCACCTATGTAATCGTATTTTAAAAAGTCATCTGTCCATAACTCTGGATGAATAATGAAACTATCCCATTGAATAATCAAAACGTGCGAGCTAGGGACATATTGCCGCAGCCCCGTTAGTAGAAAATGAGAATAGTCTTTGGTTGTTTTAATGGATGGAGCCTCTACGTACTCAATACCATTTAACCTTTGAGGCCCTTGATCCGATTTCTGTTCGCCCGCCTGATTTTCTTCGGGATTACCTAACTTAGCTAGATCGGTAATCAGCACAACCTTACTAAAGCGAGCCCGATCTGTGCATTTTTGAATCGCAAAGTGGGCTAGTGCTGGATCCCTAGTCTCAACGCAAAGCAAGGTCACTGCGGATAAGTCTAGCAAGGGTTCGCTCATCGCAGTATTCGGGGGAGTACGCGCAATTTAAAGGCTATTTTTTTCACTACGCGCTTGGCAGACCGTAGTAGTTGCGAACTTACTTTTTTATTGCTGGGGCCGTAGTCACCCCAACTCTCCCAATTGGATTGGTAGACCACGCCCAGATAATCTTTGGCAAGGATTTTTTCTGTATAGCCTAGCAGTTGATCTGCCCACAGTTGATGCTCATAGTGGTAGTGCTTAAAGAGTTGCTCGCGTGGATAAATGGGGATTGCCCTAAAGTTCACGAGCGATTCACCGTACCAGGTGAACTCAGAGCCACACAGCTCAACCGCATCTAAAAAATTCATCTGGTTTGGGGTAAGGTAATTTTCATCCAGGGATTGCCATACTGCGGAGCTCCATAAAAAGGGGGCGTAGCCAAAATCATAGGTTACGCCAGTCCTCCCTAATACCGCTTTAATCGGCTCGCGGTCATTTAAAAAATGCCCCCGTATTTGCTTGGGGCCAAACCGATCGGTTGCCTGCAGCATATCCCTGCCTTCATGAATGACGGAGTAAGGAACGGTTTCATGGGCAATAAAATCGCGCTCATCAAAGTCACGAATAAAAACACAATCTGCATCCAGCACCAAATAATTCTCAGACAAACCAAGACGCCAAAACTCAGACTTGATGACCTGCTGACGCAGGCCACCCCGAATTTGATATAGCCGTTCTATATCTAATTTGGGATTTTTCTCAAAAATCTCTTTTTCATTAAAGACCATCGCCTCAAATGGTGCCAAGTGCTCCTGAAAGAGCGATACATCCTCTTCTGGAACCGACACATAAAACGGGATGCCGGTGGTATTGTGCTGTTGAATGCTCTGCGCTAACTTGACTGTGCGCAATAGATCTTTTCTAAAGGTGCAGCTGTATAGAACGAGATTGCGTAGGAGTGATTTAGTCATAGGAAAAGTACTGAACTATGTTGATTTATGTATGGAGACAATATCACTGACAATATCACCGACTATGCCGCTACCAATTCTAAGATTCGTTTGGCTGCCTGATCGACCCCAATCGGCTGCCAGGCTAATGGTGCGAGGTTTTGCTGTTGCCAGTCCAACCACAGCTGCTCCAGGGTCTGATCTATCGAGGATGTATCGTCAGCCGCACTAATGTAGGCATGACGCTCTGCTAGCAATTGGTTCATCTGCGGATTACGGTGGGTAATCGCCCAAATAGGCCGGCCCATCCAAAAGTACTCGTACATCTTCGAGGGAATGTACTCCGAGCACCACTCATCATCGCCATGCAGCAAGAGCAGCACATCGGCAACCTGCATGCGCTCGGCAATGCGTTCGCGCCCAGATTGCCCCGTTACCGGGTCTTTTTCAATCCGGCCGTGCTCAATCACCACATCCTCAAAACCGTATTGCTGGATTGCTTCTGTTGTAAGTGCATCGACCTTAGCACCATACACATCGATGCGGAGCACGCCTCGCGCTTGTGGATAGCGATTAAAAAAAGCCGGTAGTGCGTGCAAGACCGTGGAGATCGAGCGATTGTTCGCCAAAGAGCCGAAATGGCTAATCGTAAAGTGCTTGCCATATGCATGCGTAGCCGCTGGAGGCTTTAGCTGATTCGCCTCGCCCTTGCCAATAGTAGTAGCCGGTGGCTCTGCGCCCGGAATGACCATCACCCCATTGGCATTGCCTGGTTCATTTAAATGGGGATTGCGGAGTTTGGCGTAATGAACGGCGCCATCCGTAAACCACCAAGCCAGATCGGCGTGTTTGCAGATTTGCGTCTCCAGCCACTGACGTAATCGAGCGTCACGATTTTTTGGCCTTGCAAAACCCAGATCATCTGGATTGCTACGGATCACCAAGGGGTCATGAATCTCTGCCATCCAATACACGCCCGTCGCCTTTTTCAGCCATAAGCCCGCCAAGTGGGCTGACCATGCTCCCCCGGTGGAATAAACCAGATCCACTTGCTGTGCGCGTATGCGTTTACGGCCGTGCATGAATGCCGGCATCGCCCAAGACCATTGGCTGGAATACCCCAGCAAGCCCTTTTCAATCGCAATAAAGGGGGCGAGCACAATGGATACCAGTGGCGTCACGACTTTATAAAGCCATCCTCGGCCATACTGGTTTGCTATCCAATGCCGAAAGTCAAAGCGAAATGCGGCTGGCCCCCAGGCTAAAAACTGCCGATGTAGAAAGCGCTTGTCTTCAATCCCGGTGATCGAACTCAACACCGTTGGCTCTATTCCGGCATCCAAAAAATAGGGAATCTTATCGGTAATGGTTTGACTGGCTGCCCTGCCATCCATATTGAATGCGTGCGACAGAATCAGCCAGCGCCTCTTCATAGTTGAACTCGGCATTGGTCCCTAGCAGTACGGATTAATTGCCAGCCACGATCGACATCACTGCCATGCGCACCGCGATGCCGAAGGTCACTTGTTTCAGAATCACGGAATGCGCACCATCGGCCACTGCCGAATCGATCTCAACACCACGGTTCATGGGACCGGGGTGCATCACAATCGCATCGGACTTGGCGAGCGCCAAGCGCGCAGGTGTGAGGCCAAACTGCTGAAAAAATGCAGCCCCTTCGGGTACCTTACCTGCCTCCATGCGCTCCTTCTGAATGCGCAAGGTCATCACTACATCGACACCACGCAAACCCTCTTCCATACTGTGATACACCTTCACGCCGAGCATATCCAAATCGCTTGGTAAGAGGCTTTCTGGGCCAATCGCCCGAATATCGGTACAGCCCAATGCTGTAAGCGCATGAATATTCGATTTAGCAACGCGGCTATGAGCAATGTCGCCCACAATCGCAACCTTCAGCTTAGTGAAGTCCTGTTTAAAGTAGCGCATCGTAAACATATCCAGCAAACCCTGCGTGGGGTGCTGATGACTACCATCCCCTGCATTAATGACGTGCACGTAATCCGGAACGTGATTGGCAATCTCAATCGGTGCGCGCGATATGCTGTGGCGCACTACAAAGATATCGGCCTGCATCGCAATTAAATTATCAATCGTATCCATGAGGCTCTCGCCTTTGTTGGTCGATGAAGTCGAGATATCCAAATTAATCACATCGGCCGATAAGCGCTTGGCGGCAATCTCAAAGGTCGTTCGGGTGCGCGTGGAATTTTCAAAAAAGAGGTTAAAGACGCTCTTGCCGCGCAGCAGTGGTACTTTTTTTACCTCACGCGTTGGATCGGAAATGCTGACAAACTGCTGCGCCGTATCCAATATGTGCACAATTTGCTCTTTTGGCATGCCTTCGAGCGTCAACAGGTGGGTGAGCTGGCCCGCGCTATTCGTCTGAATCATGCTGCACGCTCCTCGAGAGTAAATTCAAAGCCACCCTGCGGGGTTTTTTCTAAGGCCAAAATTTGGTTTGGCGGCAATTGCATATGCTGGCCAACAAAATTCGCTGTGATCGGTAGCTCGCGTCCGCCGCGATCAACCAACACCATTAACTCCACACCAGCAGGTCTGCCAAAATCAAATAATTCATTCAGGGCTGCGCGAACGGTTCGACCCGTCAGCAACACATCATCGATGAGGACGATGTGCGCACCGTTCACATCAAAGGGAAGGTGGGTGCCCATCGTTTCTGCAGAGCGAATCGCATTTAAGCCTTTTTCCGCATAATCGTCTCGGTGAAAGGCCACATTAATCACGCCATACTGGGCTAGGCCTAAATCGCGCGCCAAGCGCTCCGCAATCCAAGCGCCGCCAACGGCAAGTCCAGCAAGCTGAAGCGGCTGCTCTGCCACGAGCTGAGCTTGCAGTGTGGCGAGCAACTTGTTGTACAGCAATTCAGCATTCATCGTCGTTGTCCTTAGCTACTACTGTGTTTCCGTTGAGCGCTATTTTAAGACCACCTCAGCATAACCGGCGGGTTTTGCTGGGTATTTCACCCGCATCCCAGCGAATGGCTCTGCGGCGCCGCCTGCTCTAAAAAAAACTGCTCCACAATTAATCGCGCCGCCTCTGAATCAAGCTGGTCGCGCATAGCGGGGTCTGACTCTAAAACAGCCGAGGTATAGCGTTCATCCACCCAGGTCAACGGAATTCCAAAACGCCCCTGTAATTGTTGACCGAAGCGCCGCGCTTTTACGGTCATCGCATGCTCAGCGCCATCGGGGTGGCATGGCAAGCCAACCACGAGGTGATCGGGCGCCCACTCGGCAATGAGGGCCGCTATCTGAGTAAAGTGACTGCCATCTTTTTTTGCTGTAATGACGGGTAAAGCTTGGCCTGAAGCTGTGATCGAATTACCGACTGCTATACCAATACGCCGTGTTCCGTAGTCAAAAGCCAAAACCGTCATCGGTTTAGGCATGCCCTACCTCGCCAGACAGATGCGAAGGGTCAAAGCCCAAGGCTTGCATGGTGCGCTCATAGCGCAGGGCTGCGGGCGTTGCAAAAATAATGTCCGCCAGCTGTTGACTGCTCAGGGCCACATTAATCCAGCCGTTGAGTGCAATCTCTTCTTCCAATTGACCGGCGCCCCAACCTGAATAACCCAAGGTCATGATGAAGCGCTTTGGCCCGCCGCCGCCAGCAACCGCCTCCAGTACATCCTTTGAGGTCGTCATCGTCAAACCACCAGGCACGCTTAAAGAGGAGCTATACGCTGCACCAGCGGATTCATGCAAGACAAAGCCTCGCTCAACCTGTACGGGGCCCCCAAAGTACACCACTTGATCGGTAATAGGCTTAATTTCCGATTGCAGCTCAATTTTGCCGAGCAACTCGGATAACTGAGTATCGGTGGGGCGATTCACCACCAAGCCCATTGCGCCCTTTTCGTTGTGCTCAAACAGGTAAATGAGTGAGCCGGCAAAATTGTCATCCAGCATGCCCGGCATGGCGAGGAGCAATTGATTGGCTAAAAAGGTCGCTGAATACATCGAGGCAGAACCAGGACCGGCGCCGCTGGCCACGGCCTCGGAGGCAGCGCCTGGTGTTGCGCTTGGATTTGGCTTTGAGGGCGTCATTTGGTGGTATTTTACCGAATTACCAGGAAGTTCCTAGCCTATAGCCCGTTTTGCTCCCAGACTGCTTAGAGCGACGCAATTGCGTGGCAGTCGAACAGCGAATTCCATTGCTTTTAAACATTATTTTCAATTCCAACCTAAGATAACGGACTATGAAAAACCCTTCAACAGCCTTGGTTTGGTTGCGCCGTGATTTACGCCTCTATGACCATACCGCACTGAGCCACGCCCTTCACGAAAATCATGCGGTTTGGCTCGCCTTTGTATTTGATAAAACCATTCTAGATCCCCTCAAAGCCGACGATCCTAAACTCACAGCTGATCGCCGCGTTGACTTTATATGGCAGGGTATTGAACAAATCGATGCCGAGTTGCGCCAACATGGAGGCGGTCTAATTGTGCGTTATGGCGATCCAAGGGAGTGCATTCCAATGCTCGCACGTGAGCTGGGTGTTGCAAGCGTCCTGGTGAATCAAGACTATGAACCCTCCGCCATTGCCCGTGATGCGGCAATTGCCACTACTCTGGCGAAGCAGGAGATTGCCTTTGCCTCCTTTAAAGATCAAGTCATCTTTGAAAAGCAGGAAGTGCTGACCAATTCGAGTACTGTGTTTTCAGTGTTTACGCCCTATAAAAATGCCTGGCTCAAGCGGCTTCTCGAGAGCGATCTTGCGCCCCGTGCATGCACCCCTAAAGCGGGGCAGTTTGCAGCGATCCCAAAAAAATTGGATTTGGGTGTTCCATCCTTGGAGTCAATGGGCTTTTGTGCAACTGGGATTGAAACCTACCTTCCCCCCGGCTCTGAGGGCGGCACACTTTTTTTAGAGGAATTCCTCACGCGCATTGATCAATACCAAATTGGACGTGATTTTCCAGCCGTTAAAGGCGTGAGCTATTTGTCGACCCACTTGCGCTTTGGTATGTTGTCGATTCGGGGCTTAGTGCGTGAGGCTCACCGGCGCATGCTAGCCGGTAGCATGGGCGCAACCATCTGGCTCAGTGAGCTGATATGGCGCGATTTTTATTTCATGATTCTGGCTAATCACCCCCGCTTGGCAAAGGGGGTTTCATTTAAACCAGATTACGATGGCATTCGTTGGGAGAGTGGCGCTACTGCCAAGAAACGCTTTCAGGCCTGGTGCGATGGTAAAACGGGTTACCCCTTGGTTGATGCAGCTATGCACCAACTCAATCAAAGTGGCTACATGCACAATCGCCTGCGCATGATCGTGGCCAGCTTCTTAACGAAAGATTTGGGTATAGATTGGCGCTGGGGTGAAGCCTACTTTGCAAAGCACCTCAATGATTTTGAGCTGTCCTCGAACAATGGCGGATGGCAATGGGCCTCTTCCTCTGGGTGCGATGCACAGCCTTACTTTCGCATCTTTAACCCCACTACCCAATCGCAGCGCTTTGATCCACAAGGTAAGTTCATTCGGCGCTATATCCCAGCGTTAGAGAAGCTATCGGATAAATCGATTCATGCACCATGGGAAGCCGGCCATCTTGAATTAGAAGCCGCCGGTATTTTGCTCGGCCGCGATTATCCGATGCCGATCGTCAATCACGACGAGGCCAGAAAAGAAACCTTGGTGCGGTACAGCGTGGTAAAGAAAGCTTCCGTAGCCTAAACGAGCCCCTCCTGCTCATTACCGTAAGCGCTCCATCACCCTTAAAAACACATTTATTACGACTTTTTTACATATAATTGGATAAAAGTCGCGACTTTTATCCAACATACAATATAATAGTCGCATGAAACGCTATCTCGACCAGATTGTTCGCAAAGACCTTGCCAGTAAAGCCGTGGTTCTGACCGGCCCTCGGCAGGTAGGTAAAACCACCCTCAGCCGGCAGTTGATGGGCAAGTTCAATGGGGCCCAGTACCTCAATTGGGACGTACTTGCTGACCGCATGGTTTTACAAAATCAATCCTGGAGCCCAGCAGCTGATCTCTTGGTAATGGATGAGATCCATAAAATGCCCAACTGGAAAACCTGGTTGAAGGGTGTAATCGATGCGCGGCCTACCGGCCAAGCGCTGCTCGTTACTGGTAGCGCTCGAATGGATACCTTTAGGCAATCTGGTGAGTCGCTAGCGGGGCGCTATTTTTCATTTAGACTACATCCCATTTCAGTCCGGGAGTGGTGCACTCAAGCGGAGGTAAGTCCAGCAATTGCACTGGATCATTTACTGGAGCGCGGTGGATTTCCGGAGCCCTGCTTGGCGCCGAATGCAATTGAGGCCGACCGCTGGCGCGCGCAATACTTTACCGACCTGATTCGCGAAGATGTATTGGAGTTCTCACGCCTTCATGAAATTACAACAATGCGACTCTTTATTGAATTACTGCGTGAGCGTGTCGGATCCCCCTTATCTCTGGCATCGATTGCACGTGACTTAGCAATCTCCCCCACCACTCTGAAACACTACCTTGAAATACTAAAAGCCCTATTTATTGTTTTCACGATCCAGCCCTGGCATCACAATATTGCTCGGTCCATGCTGCAGATGCCAAAGGTCTATTTTTTTGATACGGGACTGGTACGTGGTGATGCAGGAATTCGCTTAGAAAATGCCGTTGCCGGGATGCTACTCAAACAAACGGATTTTCTGCGGGACAGCACTGGTCACGATGCCGGTCTTCATTATGTGCGCACGAAAGATGGTGCTGAAGTTGATTTTGCGCTCAGTGATGGGCAGCAGTTAACGCATCTGATTGAATGCAAATTAAGTGATACCAAGCCCCACACTGCATTAACTCGTTTTGCGACGCAGTTTTCACAAGCCAAAGCAGTACAGCTTGTTTTTAATTTAAGGCAGGAAGAGTTTCGCAAGGGCATCGCGATTACCGATGCTGCCAAGTGGCTAAATACCCTAGCAGCGTAAGCACTAGCGCTATACCTATTTAACGTCAATCCACTACACTTAAAGCATGTCATCCGTTTACGCTATCGGCGATGTGCAAGGCTGCTTAGTGCAGCTCGATGCACTGATTGCCAAATTACCCAAGAAATCGAAGTTGGTTTGTTTGGGTGATCTCGTTAATCGCGGCCCGAATTCCTTAGGCACATTGCGTCGCCTCAAAAAACTGCAAGAGCAAGGCATTGCAGAATGCATCTTGGGCAATCACGACCTCAACTTATTAGCGCGGGACGCGGGCTTACGGGGTTCACGCCCCTTAGATACCTTAGATGGCATCTTAAAAGCCAAAGACCGAGCAGAACTGATTGATTGGTTGCGCCATCGCCCGATGGCCCTCAGTAATGGCCACGCCTTACTGGTTCATGCAGGCGTACTACCCGATTGGGATTTAAGCCAAACCCTGGAGTGTGCCCATGAAGTAGAAAAGGCGCTGCGTAAATCATCTTACAAGCGGTTTTTAGCCGAGATGTATGGCAATACGCCAACCAAGTGGAGTAAGACCTTAAAAGGAAATGATCGCCTGCGCGTGATCACCAACGCCCTAACCCGTTTGCGGTTTTGCACTCCGAAAGGCCAAATGGAATTTGAGAGCAAAGAAGGCTTAGAGGCAGGGCCTAAAGGTTACCTACCCTGGTTTGAAGTGAAGCAGCGAAAGACTGCAAATGTGCATGTCATTTTTGGACATTGGTCTACGCTCGGCTTAATTCAAAAACCGCGAGTGACTGGCCTTGATACCGGCTGCGTTTGGGGCGGTAAGCTCACCGCAGTTGAAGTGCCCGACTTTGCTGCGAAAAGTCGTTCAAACCAATACCGCATCGTGCAGGTAACGGGCTACGACCATCCATTGCGGATGTGAGCCTGCAGTATTGCCAAATACCTATTTCAGTTTGGCAAATGCTTTTTTGGATGCAGCAATGATCTCCTCCAGTACCGCATTATCATGCGCGATTGAAGTAAAGCCAGCCTCATACGCCGATGGGGCCAAGTAAACACCCTCTTCCAGCATCGCATGAAAGAACACTTTAAATGCGTCAATGTTGCTTTTGGTCACCGCATCAAATAATGTCGGTACCTCGTCGGTAAAGTAAAAACCAAACATCCCGCCCACGCTATCTGTAGAGAATGGGATGCCTGCTGCATCTGCTGCCTGTTTCAGGCCCGCCATCAGCTTGCTAGTTTGACCAGAAAGGCAATCAAAGAAGCCATCCCGCGAAATGATCTCCAAGGTCTTCATACCCGCCGCAACCGCAACGGGATTACCAGACAAGGTGCCTGCTTGGTAGACATTACCTATCGGAGCCAACTTTTGCATGATCTCTTTTTTGCCGCCAAAGGCCGCCATCGGCATGCCGCCGCCCATTACCTTACCGAGGCAAGTTAGGTCCGGTGTAATGCCTTGCAAACTTTGTGCCCCGCCGAGCGCCACCCGAAAACCCGTCATAACCTCGTCGTAAATCAAGACACTGCCGAACTGCTGCGTTAAGGTACGGATCGCGGCTAAAAACTCCGGCTTGGCTTTAATCAAGTTCATATTGCCAGCAATGGGCTCAATGATCACCGCTGCAATTTGATCGCCATGCAATTTGAAGGTTTCTTCAATTGCCGCAGTGTCGTTGTACGGTAGCACTAAGGTGTGTTTCACCAAGTCCTGCGGAACGCCGCCCGATGAGGGCGCATTTTGGGTTGAATCCGCAAAAGTGAGTAAGCCTGAGCCGGCCTTCACCAAAAGGCTATCGGCATGGCCGTGATAGCAGCCCTCAAACTTAATGATCATGTCACGCCCGGTATAGCCACGCGCCAAACGCAATGCGCTCATGGTCGCCTCCGTACCACTCGATACCATCCGAATTTGTTCGACGCTGGGCATGATGGCGCAAATGCGCTCAGCCAATTCGATTTCGCCGACGGTTGGAGCGCCATAACTAAAACTCAGGGTGGCTGCTCGCTGCACTGCCTCGACCACTTCCGGATTTGCATGTCCGGCAATCATTGGGCCCCAGGACATGATCAAGTCCACATAGCGCTTATCTTCGATATCCCAAAAGTGTGGGCCGAGCGCTTTCTTAATAAAGCGTGGGGCGCCGCCCACCTGACGAAATGCCCGAACAGGGGAGTTCACGCCGCCTGGAATGGTTTTTTGTGCACGCTCGAATACGGTTTCGTTTAAGCCCATGTGATTCTCATTCGTTTAATTTGTTAATGTGTATTTGCTTTAGAACTTAAATGGCCATCATTTCAAAATCGTCTTTGCGCGCGCCGCACTCAGGGCATGTCCAATTCATGGGCACATCTTGCCAGAGGGTTCCAGGCGCAATCCCTTCGTCTGGCAAACCAGCAGCCTCGTCATAGACCCAACCGCAAATCAGGCACATATAGGTTTTGAATTCCATGGCGTTTTATCTTTCCATCTTCTTTTTTGTAGTGATAGTCACATCATCGTTGCTAATTCTAAATCGGCTTACTAGCAGACTCCAAACGCTCCGCTTTGGAGCGCATCTCAAAGCGGAATAAACGGCATTCGAGCGGGCCATTAAAGAGCGGGGTACGGCGTGACTCTTTGATCCGCAACTGCCCTGGAAGGGCCATATCTGCTGTCAAGATAAAGACATGCCAGCCGCCAAACGCATCTTTGAGGTGTTGACCAAATTGCTGCATGAACTCTAAAAATGCAGGGTCGATTTCTTCTTCGGCCTGCAAGCGCTTGAGTGACTCACGGCTAGAACGCTTAGCACTCTGCCGTCCGGTTTCAATGTTATGGCTGTACAGATCTGCATCATCCTCGCCATAACCTTCATCGTCATAGCGATTCTGCGCTGGGTTCCGATCGTCACCCCGACCACCTTTCATGCCTAAGCGTTGCCCGTAGGGGGGATTGAGTAAGGCTAATCCTGGCAAGGCGTCTGCGTCTCCTGCGCTACTTGCAATGGCAGGAGGTTTGGCTGCTAAGGCATCGACCTGACGCACCACGGGCAAGCCAGGCAATTGCGCGCGCTGCCAATTGGATTTAGTCATGGAGACGAGTTTTTCATTAATGTCGCTACCACTGATACCCAATGACTGGGCATCGGGGAAGGCTTTACGCCGTTCTAGTATTTCTGCCAGCACGGCATCTTTCAGGGCTTGCCACTTTTTCTGCTCCGCACCAACTGCGTATGGCTTTAAGCGGGAAAAGCCAAAGCCGTGCACGGAAGTAACAAGGGGCCGATATGCCAAGCGCGTGGGCACTGATTCTTTACCTGCCTCATCATAGAGACCCGCCCGAATCGCTCCAGACGGAATGCCCAGTAACATCTGCGCTGCCTCGATTAAAAAGGTACCACTACCGCACATCGGATCAAACAATGGCTGCTTGGGCCGCCAGCCAGTCAAAGCAAGAATACCCGCAGCGAGGTTTTCTTTTAAAGGCGCATCCCCCTTTTCATCGCGCCAGCCGCGTTTGAACAAAGCCTCACCCGATGTGTCCAGATAGATCGATACATGGGTCGCAGTGAGGTGCGCCTGTACACGCACATCCGGAAAGGCGGTATCAATCGAGGGGCGATCACCCGAGACTTCACGCAATCGGTCTACGATCGCGTCTTTGATTTTCAGGGTTGCAAAATTGAGGCTCTTGAGTGGCGAGCGATGCGCCGTAACATCGACCCGCAGGGTTTGCGTATGACTAAACCACTCTTCCCACGCTAGGCCATAGGCAAGGCGATACAAATCCTCTTCCTGCCGGTAAGTTGACTCCGCCATTTGCAAGAGCACGCGACTGGCAATCCGCGAATGCAAATTGAGCGCCATCGCCGCCGATAAAGGCCCGGCTAAACCAACACCGCCCGTGGGACTAGTTGGTGTTGGATCAATCACCCAAGCACCTTGGGCCTTCACCTCAGGGCGCTCGGCAATCTGCCGCAGCTCAGCAGCTAAGACTATTTCCAATCCGCCGGGACACACTACAAAAAATCGCATGAAGAAAGCCTAAAAAAATAAAGGGGGTGAAGGCAGATTTGCTTAAGGCTTGATCACGACAATAGCGGTGATGATAACGAGCAAGACCACAGGTACCTCATTAAACCAACGGAACCACAGGTGACTGCGCTTATTTTTTCCTGCCCGGAATTTCTTCAGTAAGGTGTAGCACGAATGGTGGTATCCCAAAATGATCAGTACAAAAAGCAGTTTAGGATGCATCCAGCCCGCGCCACGGCCAATGCCAAAATGAAGCCAAAGTACCACGCCCAGCACCACTGCGGGCACCATCAAAATGGTCATGAACCGAAAGAGGCGATCGGCCATACCCAAAAGGCGGGTATTGACTTCCGGATTGGTCTCTTGCGCCATATTGACAAAAATGCGCGGCAAATAAAAGAGTCCAGCAAACCATGAGGCGACTAAAACAATGTGGAATGTTTTCGTCCAAAGATACGCGTCACCCATTTTTATCCCCTTTGTTGGCTTACTAAAGCGGCATTGCTTTAGTTCAATGCTAATTACTATACCGATTTAATTAGCTTCTAATTTCCCCATGACCCATCACAATGTACTTCAGCGAGGTCAAGCCATCTAGGCCAACGGGGCCACGCGCATGTAGCTTGTCATTGGAGATACCAATCTCTGCACCCAGCCCGTACTCAAAACCATCGGCAAAACGGGTGCTGGTGTTGACCATCACACTGGCGCTATCCACCTCACGCAAGAAACGGTCTGCAGTTGCCGTATTGTTCGTGATAATCGCATCGGTATGTTTACTGCCATAGCGTTCAATGTGATCCATCGCCTCATCCAGCGAGCCTACCGTCTTAATCGATAAAATCGGCGCAAGGTATTCGGTGGTCCAATCGCTCTCTGTCGCATCTACCAAATTCTGAAAACCCGCCGCCTCTAAGGTCTTACGCGTGGACGCATCCACCCGCAGCTCAACCCCTTTGTCTTGGTAAATTTTGCATAAGCGCGGCAATACCGCAGTAGCAATGGCCTCATGCACCAGCAAGGTCTCCATCGCATTGCAAGGTGCATAGCGCTGCGTTTTTGCATTGTCACAAACGGTGATAGCTAAATCGAGATCTGCATCGCGGTCGATAAACGTGTGGCAAATGCCATCGAGGTGTTTAATCATCGGCACCCGCGCATCGGCCATCAGGCGCGCAATTAAGCTCTTACCTCCCCGCGGCACGATCACATCAATGTACTCGGTCATGGTAATCATGGCGCCGACCGCAGCGCGGTCTGTTGTAGTCACCACCTGCACTGCATTGGCGGGTAAATTGGCCGCGGCTAGGCCCTGCTGTATTAAACCCGCCAAGAGGGTATTCGAATCAATCGCTTCGGAGCCACCGCGCAAAATCACGGCATTACCAGACTTGAGGCACAAAGCCGCTGCATCAATCGTGACATTCGGACGGGATTCGTAAATGATGCCAATGACGCCCAGTGGCACGCGCATTTGAGCAAGTTCTATGCCGGAGGTTTGGCGCTTCAGTGGCCCCATTTTTCCAATCGGGTCATCTAAAGTGGCAATTTGCTCTAAACCCAAGGCCATCGACTCAACTGTTTTGGCGGTCATGGTCAGGCGATCGATAAACGCGGCATCATGGCCACTTTTTTTGGCACGCTCCACATCCACTGCATTGGCTTCTAAGATGCGTGAAGTCTGCTCACGAACCAAATGCGCTATGTGCGTGAGGGCTTGATTCTTTTGCTCGGTACTGGCGCGCGCCATCGCCCGCGAGGCCTGCCTCGCCTCCTTGCCTACTGCCTGCATCATCTCGGTAATTGTAGTGCTCATGCTTGCTCTAAAAAATGGTTATCTGCTGTGTCAATACTGCATTCTACTTTTGCTTACTTTCTTGCAGTACTAACGCAGAAGGCTGCCGACCATACGTAATCCGTCCCACGGGTCTGCTGGCAACTCGGCTGCCGATAAACCCTTGGCTTGCCGATCTAAACCCGCTGCTACCTGCATCGCTCGCCGCAATTTTAGGGGGTTCACGCGGCGCAAGGCTCCGGGATACAACTTTTCCTTGTTTCCCCAAATGCGATTCGCACGCATTAACTGCTGCACTGATTCACCACGCTGACTTGCGGCTTGTAGCTTTGATAGTATCCGAAGCTCTTCGGTTACGCTCCACAGAATTAAGGGCAAAGGCTCGCCTTCCCCTTTGAGGCCATCGAGCATACGGTTTAAACGGGCTAAATCCCCCGCCAGAATCGATTCAGTTAACTGAAATACATCGTAACGTGCCACCTTGAGGATCGATTCGCGAATTTGCGCTTCCGTTAAAGCGCCCTGCGGATAAAGCAAGCCCAGTTTTTGGATTTCTTGATGGGCAGCAATCAGATTACCTTCTACTTGATTGGCGATAAACTCCAGCACTTCTTGACCGCCCGAACTAGACTCGACAGACTGGCCCTGTTTTTTAAGGCGCTGCGCTATCCACATCGGCAAATGACTGCGATCGATCGAGTCAATTTGTACAGCGATCGACACATCCTCTAAGGCACTAAACCAGGCCGACGTTTTGGTTTTGCTGTCTAACCTTGGCAACACAATGCAGACGATGGTGTCGGGGCCATCATGTCCTGATGGCTGAGATTGGATTTGTGCAGCGAATTGCTTAAGCACTTCTGCGCCATCACGACCTGGCTTACCCGACGGAATGCGTAATTCCAACCAGCGCTTGTCGCCAAACAAGGACATGGTTTGCCCAGCAGACAGTAGTGATGACCAATCAAAGTAACGCTCATGCATCAATACCTCGCGCTCGGTATACCCCAGCTTTCGGGCAGCGGAACGCAATTGATCCATGGCCTCCATCATCAGTAAGGGTTCATCTCCACTGAAGACATACACTGGTGAGAGTGCTAGGCTAGATTTGAGACCACTGATATGCGCTTGCAACGCATCGCCCGTCATCATTGGGAAACCGGCCCCATTCTCACGGTTTGCCCATTGCGGGCTTAACGCCGCTAGGTGCAAGCGCCCTGGGTCTTGCTGTTGCAGAAACGCGGCGCAGAATCTGCAGGGATAAATCCATGCGCATGGAATTCGTAAATTGCTGTTGTTGTACATCGGTAGCCAATACTGTCGACACCGAAAAGTCCATATCGCGGGTAACGTAAATTTCCGATTCAGGAACAATATCCACGCCATTTTGATCGGTCGCCTGAAACGCCACACGCGAGTTCAAGCGGTATGCTGAAATCTGACCTGCTGCGTTGTAGGCCAAAATCTCACGGTTATTGACTTCGCTAATAATCTCTAAAATCAAATCGGCATCTTTAGCATTATTGGCAACCTTGGAGTCGCTACCCGTCAAGATCATCATTTCTAAATCGGCTCTGAGTAATGGTGATGGAGCCCCTGTAATCGCAATCACCTTATATGGAAGCGATACCGAGCCCCGCAACTGAAAACCGCAAGCCGTGGTAAAAAAGGCCGGTAAGGCAATCAATGCCCCGAGCCAAGTGCGGCGCTCTAAACTAGGCATCTGGCTCTTGCCCTTTGCGCCGGAGTTCATTGCAGGATCGTTTAGCTTAGAGTTGATGATGGTGTCTCTATTTTGTTAAACAACAATGTTAACTAAGCGGCCAGGAACCACAATCACTTTTTTAGGTGATCCGCCATTAAGGGCCTTCAGTGCAATGTCGCTTTGCAGCGCGGCGACCTCAATTGCCTCTTTACTAGCATCAGCGGCCACTGTAATTGTGCCGCGCAATTTGCCATTGACCTGCAATACCAAATCAATTTCAGTCTTCACCAAAGCAGCTTCATCAACTTCCGGCCATGGGGCATCCAAAATTAGCCCGCCCTGATTGCTGTAGCCCATCTCTATCCAAAGTCGATGCGTTAGATGCGGCACGACGGGGTAGAGCACGCGCAGCAGGATGCCAATGCATTCACGTAAAACCGCTGGACGAATCGCCTGACTGTTGTCCTTGCCTTCACCCAATTTGACTGGCTCTAAGATATTGAGCATTTTCATGGCAGCCGAAACAACCGTGTTGTACTGGCGGCGCTGGTAATCAAAATTGGCTTGTTTCAAAATCGTATGAACTTCACGGCGCAGGGTTTGTTCCACCTCATTGAGATCGCTTGGCAAAGCAGCATTGGATTCTGCGTTTAATCGAATTGCAGCAGCCTGACTCATCGAGTAAGCCCACACCCGACGCAGAAAGCGCGAGGCGCCCTCAACCCCGGCGCCAGACCACTCGAGCTGCTGCTCGGGTGGCGCCGCAAACATCGTAAAAAGCCTAGCCGTATCAGCGCCATACTGATCAATCAGCGCTTGCGGATCAACGCCGTTGTTTTTGCTCTTCGACATTTTTTCCACGCCACCAATCGTGATGGCGCTGCCGCTGAGCTCAATCCCAGTGCCTGCCTTGAGTTTGGCACCGGTTGGTCTGCCTTTATCGTCCAGGCTTAATTCCACATCGAGGGGATTGAGCCAGGTCTTTTTACCACTGGCATCTTCGCTGTAATACGTTTCATTGAGAACCATGCCTTGCGTCAGTAAATTCGCAAAGGGCTCATCAAAGGCAATTAAATCCAAGTCACGCATCACCTTGGTCCAAAAGCGCGCATAGAGTAAATGCAAAATCGCATGCTCAATACCGCCAATGTATTGATCCATTGGCATCCAGTATTGATTGCGCTGATCGACCATGGTCTTAGCATCTGCCCCGGTATAGCGCATGAAGTACCACGAGGAATCCACAAAGGTATCCATGGTGTCAGTCTCACGCCGCGCCGGCTTACCGCACTTGGGGCATGCCACATTTAAAAAGTCCGCCCGCTTATTGAGGGGATTACCACTGCCATCGGGAACGCAATCTTCTGGCAATACCACCGGTAAATCCTTTTCAGGAACCGGCACTGCACCGCAACCGGGGTTTGCCTCATTGCCACAATGAATGATCGGAATGGGCGTACCCCAATAGCGCTGCCGTGAGATACCCCAATCGCGCAAGCGATACGTCGTTTTGATTTCTCCAACGCCTTGCCCTGCTAAATCAGTGGCAACCGCAGTCACCGCATCGCTAACCGAGAGGCCATCGTATTTGCCACTATTGATACACTGCGCCTGTTCTTTTTGGGCATACCAGGCATCCCACTGCGTGGGATTAAACATCGGTGATTCACCAGTGAGTGCAATCACTTGCTTGATCGGCAACTGGTACTTGAGGGCAAAAGCAAAGTCACGCTCGTCGTGGGCAGGAACACCCATCACAGCGCCATCACCATAGCTCATCAGCACGTAGTTTCCAACCCATAAGGGTACGGGTTCTTTGTTTAAGGGGTGGGTCACATATAAGCCTGTGAACATCCCTTCTTTTTCTTGGGTAGCAAGGTCGGCCTCAATCACGCTGCCGGTTTTGCATTGTTCGATAAAGCGAGCAAGCGCAGGATTTGTACGCGCAGCCTCGGTGGCAAGCGGGTGCTCTGCCGCCACTGCGCAAAAGGTCACACCCATGATGGTGTCAGCACGCGTAGTAAAGACGTACAACTTACCATCCTGAATCAGTTCACCGGCACTATTTTTAATCACATGATCAAACGCAAAGCGAACGCCGCGGCTTTTTCCAATCCAGTTTTGCTGCATGGTCTTGACGCGCTCGGGCCAACCTAAATCATCCAAACCGGTGAGGAGTTGCTCTGCGTAAGCAGTGATGTTCAAGTAATAACCAGGGATCTCGCGCTTCTCGACTAAAGCACCCGAGCGCCATCCACGGCCCTCAATCACTTGCTCATTCGCTAATACAGTTTGATCAACGGGATCCCAATTCACCACTTGGGTTTTGCGGTACGCTACGCCCTTTTCCAGCATCTTTAAAAAGAGCCACTGATTCCAGCGGTAATAATCGGGTTTGCAGGTGGCAATTTCGCGAGACCAATCAATCGCCAAGCCCATGGCGGCCATTTGCTTTTTCATGTACGCAATGTTTTGGTAGGTCCACTCCGCTGGAGGTACTTTATTTTGGATTGCGGCGTTTTCAGCGGGCATACCAAACGCATCCCAACCCATTGGCATCAGTACGTTAAAGCCTTGCATACGCAATTGGCGCGCCATCACATCGTTGATGGTGTAGTTGCGCACGTGGCCCATGTGCAATTTACCCGATGGGTAAGGCAGCATCGAGCAGGCGTAATACTTGGGCTTGGGTTTACCATCCGCATTGATCGCATCTTCGGTAACGCGGTAGATGTCTTTGCTATTCCAATCCGCTTGGGCTTCCGCTTCAATGCTACGGTAGTCGTATTCCATACTCATCGTGTAAGGCTCTTTTCGCTGTAATCGCTCGGTGTTTTTATATGTCTTATGCCCGCAGACCTAATACGTCTTGCATATCAAAGAGGCCTGACGTTTTATTCTCTAAAAAACGTGCCGCCCGAATCGAACCCTGGGCATAGGACTGACGGCTGGAGGATTTATGGCTAATCTCAATGCGCTCACCGTCACCTGCAAATAGCACCGTGTGATCTCCCACAATATCGCCGCCCCGAATGGTTGCAAAGCCAATCGATCCTGGTTTACGCTCACCGGTATGGCCTTCTCGTACGTATACCGCAACATCCTTCAAGGATTGACCCAAAGCACCTGCAATCACTTCGCCCATTTTTAAAGCAGTGCCTGATGGTGCGTCGACTTTATGGCGGTGATGCGCTTCGATGATTTCAATGTCGTAACCGGTATCGAGCATCTTGGCGGCCACTTCTAATAACTTCAAGGTGACATTGACGCCCACGCTCATATTAGGGGCAAACACGATCGCAATCTTGCTTGATGCCATTTTTAGTTGGGCGATTTGCTCTGCACTTAAACCGGTAGTACCGATGATCATCTTGACGCTGTGGGTAGTGCAGGCAACTAAATGCAGCATCGTGCCCTCGGGCCGCGTGAAATCAATTAAATACTCGGCATCGCGTAAGCCCTGAGCCAAATCCGCTGTAATCATCACGCCCGTTTTTTTGCCCAAGAAGGCACCAGCATCTTCGCCCAAAATAGGGCAGGATGCATGATCAAGTGCGCCGACTAAAGTCGCATCCGGCAATTGCAATACCGCCTCAATTAGCATTCGGCCCATTCGGCCACTCGCTCCTGCGATTGCGATTTTCATAATCTCACTCTTTGCTTGGCTAAATTTTTTCAATTCCACTTCGGTATTGCTGACTCAGCATCAATGCCACTTACTTGACTGGTGTCACGATTGGGCCGCTCGGTGGGCTCGGCTTACTCGGAATCAATACCTCGGGCTGTTGCAATGGTGGCGTTACTGGATTCTTGTTTTTGCCGGTCACCATATCCCAGAAGGAGCGCTTATTTTTGGCATAGTTATCGATTTCTGCTACGAGCTCTACTTCGGTTGGCAATGCATCGCCATTAAACTTCGTCACCTTATCGCCGTCGAAGAACACCGTTACTCGCCGCTCTTTACTGATTTTTTCACCAAGGCGTTTGAATTCAAAGACGTAATCCCAGCGATTGGCATGAAAGTAACTTGCTAATAACGGGGTGCCCAAAATTTGCCGCACTTGCTCCCGGCTCATGCCAACTTCCAGCTTGGCATATTGCTCACTAGAAATAAAGTTACCCTGCACAATATCCGGCACATAGGGCCGAAAAATACTATTCATCATCGTACGCTGGGTTTCATCGACCTTGGTTGAGCAGCCCGTTGTGATCAAGGCAGCCAATACCATGAGCGCCAACATGCACCAGCGCAGTAATTGTTTACTGGGGCTTAAAACCCGCGTTGGGATGCTACTCATCGGTAAAAGGCAGTTTTGCATGGCAAGCCGTATCATTAAGGTCTTGATTTTAGCCCTCAATCGATGCCTATGAACCAAAACCCCTCCCCAGCCGATTTACGGGATATTGGCCT